>CAYGLV010000001.1:0-121040 GCA_964351025.1 uncultured Gaiellales bacterium
GCGATAATGGCCTCGTGACCGCCGACACCGCCCCGCGCGAGCTCGTGGACGGCGCTACGGCGATCGTGCGCGGCGCGCTCGACGCCGGGTGCACGTTCTTCGCCGGCTATCCGATCACGCCCGCCTCCTCGATTCTCGCGGCGATGATGCGCGAGCTGCCGAAGGCCGGCGGGGTCGCGATCCAGGGGGAGGACGAGATCGCCTCGATCGGCATGTGCCTCGGCGCGGCGATGGCCGGCGCGCGCGCGATGACCGCGACGAGCGGCCCCGGGATCAGCCTCTACAGCGAGAACATCGGGCTCGCGATCATGGGCGAGATCCCGCTCGTGATCGTGGACGCGCAGCGGCTCGGGCCGGCGACCGGCGGCGCGACCACCGTCGCGCAGGGGGACGTCCAGTTCGTCCGCTGGGGCACGTCGGGCGGCTACCCGATCATCGCGCTCGCGCCCTCGTCGATCCCGGAGTGCTACACGCTGACTCTGCGCGCCTTCGATCTCGCCGAGCGCTTCCGCACGCCGGTCTTCCTCGTCACCGACAAGGAGCTGAACCTGACGCTGAACACGGTGGCGGTGGACGACTACGCGCGCGTGCCGGTGCGGGAGCGCGCCACGGGCGGCGACGGCGAACGGCCCTACCGCTACGAGCCCGCCGACGGGGTGCCGCCGCTGCAGGAGTACGGCGGCGACCGGCTCGTCCGGCTCACAGGCTCGACCCACGACGAGCGCGCCTTCCTCACCAAGCGGCCCGCGACCGTCGCCGCCCTGAACGAGCACCTGCGCGCCAAGATCGAGGAGCATCGCGACGAGATCGAGCTCGTGGACGTCGACGCCGAGGACGGCGCGACAACGCTCCTCGTCTCCTACGGCGTCACCGCCGGGGCGATGCGCGAGGCCGTGCGCCGGGCGCGCGCGGAGGGCCTCCGGGTCGCCGCCGCGACCGTGCAGAGCCTCTGGCCCGTGCCGGAGACCGCGCTGGCCGCCGCGCTGGAGGGCATCGAGCGCGTCGTCGTCGCCGAGCTCAACTTCGGCCAGTACCGCAGGGAGCTCGAGCGGCTCGCCGGCGGGCGCGAGGTCGCCGGGCTGAACCGCACCGACGGCGAGCTGATCACTCCCGAGCAGTTCCTGGAGGCGCTGCGATGACCACCGTCACGCCGCTCGCGGGCTACCGCAACGAGACGCCGTACCCGTTCTGCCCCGGCTGCGGGCACGGCCCGATCCTCGACTCCCTGAACGCGGCGCTCGTCTCGCTCGACCTCGACCCCAAGCAGGTCGTGATCGTCTCGGACATCGGCTGCGCCGGCCTCTCCGACCAGTACTTCGCGACCGGCGCCTTCCACGGCCTGCACGGGCGCAGCGTCACCTACGCCGCCGGGATCAAGCTCGCCCGGCCCGAGCTGGAGGTGGTCGTCGTGATGGGCGACGGCGGCTGCGGGATCGGCGGCACGCATCTGATCAACGCCGCCCGGCGGAACATCGGCGTCACCGTGCTCGTCTTCAACAACTTCAACTTCGGCATGACCGGCGGCCAGCACTCGCCCACGACCCCGACCGGCGCGATCACCGCGACGACCCCGGAAGGGAACCTCGAGCGGCCGCTCGACATCTGCGCGACGGTGGGGGCGAACGGCGCCTCCTACGTCTGGCGGGGGACGACCTTCGACGCGGAGCTGCCCGAGCGCGTGGCCGACGCGATCCGGCACCCCGGCTTCGCCCTGCTCGACATCTGGGAGCTCTGCACCGCGTACTTCGTCCCCGCCAACAAGGTCACGCGCAAAGGGCTCGACGAGCTGCTCGCGGGGCTCGCCTTCCCGACCGGCGTCCTGCACGAGCGCGACCTGCCCGAGTACGCCGCCGCCTACCGGGCCGCACACGCGGCGCAGCTCGGCACGCCCGGGCCCGCGCCGCGGCCGCTGCCCGTGCGGTTCGAATCGGCCCTGACGCGCCCCGTCTCGCTCGTCGTCGCCGGCTCGGCGGGAGGGAGGGTGCGCTCGGCCGCCCGCCTCGTCGCGCAGGCCGCGATCTCGAGCGGCCTCTGGGCCGCTCAGCGCGACGACTACCCGGTGACGGTGAAGACCGGGCACAGCGTGTCGGTGCTCGCGCTCAGCCCCGAGCCGATCGACTTCACCGGGGTCACCGTTCCCGACGCGCTCGCGATCGTCAGCGGCGACGGGCTGAAGGCGGGAGCGCCGCTCGCGGCCGCGATGGGCGCCGAAGGCACCGTCTACGTCACCCCCGAGCACGCCGGTGTCGAGACGGGGGCGCGGCTGCGCGTGCTGGACCCTGCGGCGGCCGGCGTGCGCGTCTCACGCACCGAGCTCGCGCTCGCGCTGCTCACCGCCGCCGTCGCCGACCTCGGCCTCTTCCCGGTCGAGGCGCTCGAGGCCGCGGCCGAGGCGTCCGGCGAGCACGGCGAGCGGCGGCTCCAGACCGTCGCCTCCGGCCTGGCTCTTGCCCGCTAGAACCAGCGGCGGAGCCACCACTGCTCGAAGGCCACCTTGCCCCAGTGCAGCGGACGCCCGGGCCGCCTCAGCTTGAGCTGGGGGTCGGGCTCGGCGTAGAAGTCGCCGCCGGCGAAGCCGGCCCTGCCGTCGCCGAGCTCGATCCAGCAGAAGCCCTTGCCCTCGAACGACGCGTCGGAGCGCTTCCCGAGGGCCTCGCAGGCGATCTGCTCGGCCACGACCTTCGCCTGCGCGTGCGCGAAGACACCCGCCTTGGGTAGGGCCTTGCCGTTGGGCAGCTTGATCGTCGTTACGTCGCCGATCGCGAACACGCCGTCGTGCTCGGTCCGCAACGTCTTCGGATCGACGTGGACGAACCCCGAGACACCGAGGAGAGGAGACGAGCGCACGACCTCCGGCGCCTGATGGGGAGGGATCCCGAGCAACAGGTCGACCCGGTCGGAACGGCCGTCGGAGGAGACGACCTCACGCGTCTCGGGCCGCAGCTCCTTGAACGTGAACAGCGGGTGATAGTGGATGCCGCGCGCGGACAGCATGTCGGCGACCGAGGCGCCGAGCTCGGGCGGCGCGACCGGCATCGGCATGTGCTCGGGCGTGTAGAGGTGGATCTCCACGTTGCGCCGGATCCCGCGCTTCCGGATGAACGACTCCGTCAGGAACGCGGCTTCGTAGGGGGCGGCGGGGCACTTGTACGGCATCGCCGTGATCAGGATGCCGATCGTCCCGCCGCCGAAATCCTCGAGCGCGGAGTGGATCTGCGCGCAGCCCTGCGGGTCGTAGAGGTTGTAGGCCATCTGCTCGAAGCCGGCGACCGTCTCAGGCACGGGCTGGGCTCCCAGCGAGACGACGAGCGAGTCGTACTCCAGATCTCCCGACCCGGTGCGCACCACCTTGCTCTCGAGGTCGATCTCCTCGACCTCGTCGTTCCGGAACTCGATCCCTTTCCTCTCCAGGCGGTTCAGGGGCCGGCGGAACTGTTCCGGGCGGCGCTGTCCCACGATCTGCCAGAGCAGCGACGGCTGGTAGACGTGGTCCGGGGAGCGGTCGACCAGGACGATGCGGTGGCTGTCCGGGAGCCGGCGGCGCAGCTCGTTCGCTGCCACGACGCCACCGGTGCCGCCGCCCAGGATGACGGTGCCGGCAGCGCGAGAGCCCGTTCGCAGCCTGGTCGGCTTCGTGGCGGCAGGCTCTTCGTACATCTGCTGGATCGCGTTCGAGAAGCCCGACTCGTCGAACTCGTTCTCCGAGAAGACGACCTTGCCGTCCGGCCCGATGAGAACGCTCCAGGGCACCCAGCCGTTCGTGAAGGCGCGAAACAGGGTTCCGTCGGCGTCGGCCAGCACCGGGAACTCGAGCCCGTACTCCTCCTTCCAGGCCCGGCACGCTTCCTCCGTCTCGAACGCGCCGAGGTACACGACCTCGAGGCCGTTACCGGCAAAGCGCGCGAAGACGTTTCGAATGGCAGGAGACTCCTGCCGGCAACCCAGTCAGGTCGACTTCCAGAAGACGAGCAGCAGTCCGTTCGTGCCCTTGACGGGCAGGCCCAACTCCGCCACCGGGACGATGCTCCCCGGCTGGATGCCCTTCGAGAGCCCTTCGACGACCTTCATCTGCCTCCGACCGCTCCGACACCACCAAGCGCTGCCGAAACACGGTAGCCGATGGTGCGGCATCCGCAGCGAGAGGCTAGGTCCGCGCAGACGAAAGAGGCCCGCCGGAGCGGGCCTCTTTCGGGGGAAGCACCGGCCAGGAGAGCCGGTTCAGGAAAGGTTGAACCCGGCCCCGGTCGGCGCGCCGCCGCCGGACATGCCGAAGCCACCCATCCCACCGTGGCCGCGCATCCCGCCGCCGCCGAAGGCCTTGCCGCCCGCGGGCCGCGTGCGGTTGACCATGTCCTCGATCCGCTGCTCGAGCCCGGTGAGGATCTGCGCCTTCTGGTCGGCCGTGATCGTGCCGGCCTTGACCGCCGCGTCGAGCCTGGCCGTCTCGGCCTTCACGAGGGCCTGCGTCAGCGCGTCAACCGACTTGCCCTTTGCCTTCGCAACGTCTGCGAGCGACTTGCCCGCCGCGAGCTCGGTGCGAAGCTCGGCCTGGGTCAGGCCGAGGAAGTCGGCTGCCCCGTCGAGGCACGCGCCGGCACCCAGGCCGCCGCGCCCCATCATGCCGCCGTGGCCGCGCTGGCCGGCGAACGGCCCGATCTGGCCGGATGCGATCCGCGCCTTGGCGGCGTCGGCCTGGGCCTTGGTGATCGTGCCGGCCGCGAGAGCCGCGTCGACCTGAGCGGTCGAGGCGCCCTTCATGGCGTCCCTCAACACGTCGGCGGACACGCCGGCGCGCTTGGCGACGTCTGCGAAGTACGCGTCACGCTGCTGCTGCGGCGTCAGGCTCCCGGCCGCGTAGGCGACACCGACTCCCGCGGCGACGACGGCGAGTGCCGCGACGACTGCGACGATGGTGTGCTTTCGGAGGATGTGCTTCATGTCTAGTCCTTTCTGTCTGCGTTGGTGCTCCTCAAGCAAAGCGCGCGTGTCTAAGAAGCACCTGAGACGGGCGTAAGCGTTTTGCCGGGAAGGACTAAGAAGTCTCTGAGAGCCGCAGCCGGAAGACGCTGCCGCCGCCCTCGGCCGGCTCCGCCGTCGCCGAGCCGCCGTGGGCCTCCGCCACCTGGCGCACGATCGCGAGCCCGAGGCCCGAGCCCGGGAGGGCGCGCGCCGCAGCGGCGCGGTAGAAGCGGTCGAAGACATGGGGGAGGTCGTCGGGAGCGATCCCCGGCCCGTGGTCGCGGACGCTGACCTCGCCGCCGCGCACGGCGACCTCGACGACGCCGTCCGCCGGGCTCCACTTGGCCGCGTTGTCGAGTAGGTTCATGACCGCCCGGTGCAGCCGCTCGGGCGCCCCGTGCAGGACCGACTCCTCGAGCTGCAGCTCGAACTGGACGGCCGGCGAGTGCCGCTGCGCCCGCTCGACCGCCTCGCCGACGAGCAGATCGAGTCTGACGTCCTCGAGCGCGTGCTCGCGCTCGCCGTCGCGCGACAACTCGACGACGTCGGCCACGAGCGATGTCAGCTCCTCGATCTGGGCGCTCACCTCGCCGAGCACCGCGGCACGCTCCTTGACCTTGAGCCCGCCGCGCCCGAGCAACTCGACGTTCGTGCGCAGGCTCGTGAGCGGCGTGCGCAGCTCATGCGAGGCATCCGCGACGAGCTGTCGCTGTGCCTTGAGCGAGGCCTCGAGCTCGTCCAGCATGGTGTTGAAGCTCGCGGCGAGCCGCCCGAGCTCGTCGCCCTGGACCGGCTCGACCCGGCGGGTCAGGTCGTGGGTGGCCGTGATGTGCTCGGCGGTCTCGGTGAGGCGGCGCACGGGGACGAGGGCCGTGCGCGCGACGCCGAAGCCGAGCAGCGCAGCGAGGCCGATCCCTCCGGCTCCGACGAGCGCGAGGATCAGGCGCAGGCGGTCGAGCACACCGTCCACCTCCGTCAGGGGGCGCGCGATCTGGAGGGCGACCCCGCTGGCGAGCGGCACGGTCAGCACGCGGATGTGCGTGCCCGTGACGGTCGCGTCCGCGAGGAACCCGCTCCCGCTGCCGGCGGCGACCGCGAGCGTCCGCTCGGTGACCGGCAGCACGACATCCTCGCCGGCGCGCCGCGCCGTCGTGCCGTCGGCCGAGACGAGCTGGAGGTAGCCGGCGGCGCCGCCGAGCGCGGGCGCTGGAATGTCAAAGCCGCCCCGCCCGAACCCGCGCATCATCCCGGGGCCGCGGCCCATGTGGCCCGCGACGTCCGCCCGCTCGCGCAGCGCCTCGTCCACCTGTCCCCGCAGCTCGCCGCGCACGATGAGGTACGTCGCGCCGGTCGCAAGAGCGACGGCCACGGCGACGGCGATTGCCGACGCCAGCCCGAGCCGGGTGCGCAGGCTCATCGCTCTCGCAGCGCGTAGCCGACGCCGCGCACGGTCTGGATGAGCCGCGGCTCGTCCGCGGCCTCGGTCTTCCGCCGCAGGTAGCCGACGTAGACGTCGAGCGAGTTCGAGGACGGGCCGAAGTCGAAGCCCCAGACGCGCTCGAAGATGAGCGATCGGGTCAGCACCTGCCGCGGATTGCGCAGGAAGAGCTCGAGCAGGTTGAACTCGGTGCGCGTCAGCTCGATCTCCCGCGCGCCGCGGCGCACCTCGCGCGTGAGCGGGTCGAGCTCGAGGTCGGCGAAGCGGAGGCCCGCGCCGTCGTCCGGCCCGGTGCGGCGCAGGAGGGCGCGGATGCGTGCGAGCAGCTCCTCGAGCGCGAACGGCTTGACGAGGTAGTCGTCGGCGCCGGCGTCGAGCCCGGCGACGCGGTCGCCGACGGCGTCGCGTGCGGTCAGCAGCAGCACAGGCAGCCGGCTTCCCTGCTCGCGCAGGCGGCGGCAGACGGCGAGCCCGTCGAGGCCCGGCATGAGGATGTCGAGAACGACGGCGTCCGGCGGCTGCGATTCGATCCGCTCGAGCGCCTGGGCGCCGTTCTCGGCCAGCTCCACCTCGTAGCCTTCGAGCACGAGCGCGCGCTCGAGCGACGTCCGCACGGCGGGCTCGTCGTCTACGACCAGCAAGCGCCGGGGCTCGTTCGAGGTCATACCCCGTATGAAAGCGGACACGGCGTCCGAGGGCCGGGAATGCCGCTGCTGCGTCTCTGTCACAGGGTGAGCAAAGCGCGGCTCGATGAGAGCAGCCTGTGACAGCGGTAAGAAACGCCTAAGAGCCTCTAACGCAATGACCACGCGCTGGCTGGGCGCGATGGGCGAGTGCGATGCAAGGACGCAGGGAGTCCGAATAGCAGCGCTATTCGGGCGACCGAGGACGCCGCAGCGCGCCGCACAGCGCGTCCAGACGGCCCGTGCTTCTTTGTGTTAGAGGCTCTAAGAGCGCCTCAGGGCGCGAGCCGCGTCACGAACGCCCGCGCGCCGGCCGGCAGCCGCGCGAGCGCCGCTGCGCGGATCGGCTCGCGCCAGCGCGCCCAGCGGAGGCCGGCGACGATGAAGACCACGCCGAGAACGGCGATCGCGACCGGTGCGACGCCGCCCAGCTCGCCCAGCAGGCCACTCACTCCGACGAGCACGCCGGCCGCGCCGATCACCGTGAAGCTCCAGTGGCGGACGAACGCCGAGAAGAAGAGTGCCACGGCGCCGAGCACGCCGATGGCCGCGAATCCGGGCACCGTGACGGGTGCGAGCACGCCGAGCAGGCCGGCCGCGGCGGCGCCGAGCCCAACCCAGTGCGCCCACGTCGCGTAGGGGCGGCGGCGTGTGACGTCGAGCCAGAGACCGCCCGCGATCCAGGCGAGCCCGACCGGCAGCACGAAGGCGAATTTCGCGCGGTGGCCTGCGTCGTTCCCGAGCAGGAGCTCAGCAAAATCGGCCGAGAGCAGCGCCGTCGCAGCGCCGAGCGGCACGAGCGCCAGGGGGTCGGGCCGGACGGCGAGCAGCACGAGCCCGGCGACGAGGCCGGCGAGCGCCATGCTCGTGATCCCGTAGTGGATGTACTCGGGATCGCTCCCGCCCCCGGGGGGCCAGAGCCCGGTGACCCGCAGGACCGCATAGGTGACGACTGGGACGAAGCCGACCGCAACCGTCTGGAGGAGGGCTCCCGGCTGGACGAGCTTTCGGCGCCGGAGCACCTCGCCCGCGACGGCGAAGCCGGCGAGGTAGGCGGCGCCGAGCCCGAGCACGCCCCACGGGTCGAGCGTCTCCCAGTAGGTGCCGGCGAGCGACACGAACGCCGCCACGACCAGGAGGGCCCCGAGGTAAAGGGCAATCGTTGGGCCGAGGCCGAGCGGGCGCTCCGCGCCGGGCCGCTCGGCCGCGACCAGCTCGTCCCACAGCCGCCGGATCTCGCTCTCGCTGTGCCCGTGGACGGCGAGGCGGCGCTCGAACTCGAGCCGCGAGACGTTGATCTGCGCAGGTCCGTTGGCCGAGGGTGTGGTCGCAGTGGACATGCGTGTCTCCCGTCGCTCGGCGCACTCCTACAGCTGCTTCATCTCACATCTCCGGCCCTCGCGCATCAGGGTTTTCGAGCAGACGCCGGCTCGGGTTTCCCGTCGCGTCCCGGCTCCGGGTCGAGGAGGTCGTGGAGCCGCTCGAAGCCGAGCCCCGCGAGCGCCCAGACTGGCGCGTAGCCGGCCCGCACGAGCCCCTGGAGGTTCCACCGCGCGTGCGAGTAGTCCCACGGGGCCGAGCCGCGCAGGCGCCGGAGGATGCGGCCGCTCGCGTACTCGACCGCGGTGAAGCCCGCGGCGTAGGCGGCGGCGCGCAGGGCGAGCGGGCGGGCGCGGAGAGCGTCGTGGGCGGGCTCGAAGAGCGGCTGGGCCAGGCCGTACACGGGGAGCATCCAGGCGCTGGTGCGCGGGCGGCCGCGCACGCCGGTGAAGGCGAGCTCACCGGCGAGACCCACCAACGCATAGGCGGCAAGGCGGCCCGCAGGCCCCACGTGGAGCTCTGCCCGGCGGGCCGGAATCAGGCTTCGACCGCCTCAGCGTCCGCGCCGGCGCGGGCTCCGTCGGCGCCGAGCGCGATGCTCGCCTTCGCCGTCACGAGGTGGTAGAGGACGAGCAGCTGGACGAGCGCGAGCGAGTCCGAGCGGTGCAGCTCGGTGCCGATCGTGAACTCGCCCAGGCGCTCCGAGCGCAGATGGCTCGCGAAGTGCATGCGCTCCCAGATCGACTCCTCGATCTCCTCGGCGCGCTCGGGATCGATGTCGCCGGGGATGAGCAGGTGGCGGTCGGCGCCGCGCTCGACGAGGGTGATCCCGCCGTTGCCGTTCACGAAGGGCGAGAGGTCGGGATGGCGCAGCGTCGGGCGCAGCGTCAGGTCGGCGTGGAGGTGCTCCTGGTCGTCCGGCCCATCCTCCGGCAGGAACGAGACGACGATGTCGGCGTAGCGCTCCTGCGGCCGGATATAGGTCTGCGAGTCGGCCTCGCGCCGGTCGAGCTCGGCCAGCACCTGGCCCGTCGTGTAGCCGCGGCGGGAGCAGTCGCGCTGCACCTTCCAGCGCCGGCGCAGATCCTCCGGCGGCTTGAGGTAGACGCGCACGTCGTAGGCGTCGCGCATCTCGGGCAAGTAGTACCCGAGCAGGCCCTCGACGACGGTGAAACGGGCCGGCTGAACGTAGATCGGCGCGCCGAACGTGCCGTCGCTGTGCTTGTAGACGGGCTTGAGGATCGCCTCACCGGAGCGCAGGTGCTGCAGATCCTGGGCGATGATGTCGATGTGGTTGCACTCCGGGTCGAGCGGCGTGAGGTTTCGCTCGGCGCGCTGCTTGCGATCGAAGCGGTGGTAGTCGTCGGTGCAGACGTGCGTGACGTGCTCCTCGCCGAGCACACGGACGAGACCGCGAGTGATCGTGGTCTTGCCGGCGGCCGAGTCGCCGACGACGCCGAGGATGATCGGACGTGGCATCGTGCTCCCTCTGCCTAGGCTCCGTTGGCTGAGTGCAAGGAGTAGCGAATTTGCCTGTCGGTCGTCTCCTGCCGCTCGAGCCGGAAGCCGGTCTCCTCGGCCGGCCGGTGGACGATGAAGCTGAGCCGGAGGCTCTGGCGTCCCACCGAGCGGTCGAAGGCGTTGACCTTGACGTAGTGGCCCGGATGCGCCTGCCGGCAGGCGACGAGCTCGCGCAGGAACGGGTCGGGATCTTCGAGGTCGAAGTGCGGCTGGCCCCACATCTCCCAGTAGCTCGAGCGCGGGTGCGGGTCGTTGGTGTGCTCGAGCGAGACCGACCAGCCGTTGTCGATCGCGTACCACACCTGGGCCTCGATCTGATCGTCGCTCAGCGACGGGAGGTATGAGAATGTGCCCTGCGTGATCATCACGGTGCCCTCCTAGAGGCTGAACGTCGGCTCGACGGCCCCGTCGGGCGCGTCGGTGGACTCGTAGTCGAAGGTGACGTCTTTCCAGATCTGGAGCGCGGCCTCGAGCTCGGGGCAGCGCTTGCCGGCGCGGGCGAGGATCTCCGGGCCCTCCGCGAGGATGTCGCGTCCCTCGTTGCGGGCCAGGATGATCGCCTCGGCGGCGACGCGGTTTGCCGTCGCACCCGCCGCGATCCCCATCGGGTGGCCGATCGTGCCCCCGCCGAACTGGAGCACGACGTCCTCGCCGAGATAGTCGATCAACTGGTGCATCTGACCGGCGTGGATCCCGCCGGAGGCGACAGGCATGACCGCCGCGAACGAGCCCCAGTCCTGGTCGAAGTAGATGCCGCTCGCCGGGTCCTCGGGCACGAATGACTTGCGCAGCGTGTCGTAGTAGCCCTTGATCGAGCCCGGGTCGCCGGCGAGCTTGCCCACCACCGTGCCGGCGTGCATGTGGTCGACGCCGAGCATCCGGCACCACTTCGCGAGCACGCGGAAGCTGATGCCGTGGTTCTTCTGCCGGGTGTAGGTGCTGTGCCCGGCGCGGTGGAGGTGGAGCAGGACGCCGTTGCGGCGCGCCCACGCCGACATCGACTGGAGCGCCGTGAAACCGACCGTCAGGTCGACCATCACGATCACGCTGCCGAGCTCGGCCGCGAACTCGGCGCGCTCGTACATCTCCTCCATCGTCCCGGCGGTCACGTTGAAGTAGTGGCCCTTGATCTCACCTGTGGCGGCGGCCGCGCGATTCACGGCCTCCATGCCGAAGAGCGAGCGGTCACGCCAGCGCATGAACGGCTGGCTGTTGATGTTCTCGTCGTCCTTCGTGAAGTCGAGCCCGCCGCGCAGGGCCTCGTAGACGACGCGGCCGTAGTTGCGCGCCGAGAGGCCGAGCTTCGGCTTGACCGTGGCGCCGATCAGCGGGCGGCCGTACTTGTCGAGGTACTCGCGCTCCATCACGAGCCCGTGCGGCGGCCCGGGGAAGGTCTTGAGATAGGCGAGCGGTATGCGCATGTCCTCGAGCCGGAGTGCTTTGACCGCCTTGAAGCCGAAGACGTTGCCGATGATCGAGGAGGTGAGGTTCGCGATCGAGCCCTCCTCGAAGAGGTCGAGGCCGTACGCGATGCGCGCAATGAACTGGTCGGGAGCGCCGGGCACCGGATCGATCCGGTAGGCCTTCGCCTGGTAGTGCTCGTACGAGGTCAGGCGGTCGGTCCAGACGACGGTCCAGGTTGCGGTGGACGACTCGCCGGCCACGGCCGCGGCCGCTTCGATCGGGTCGACGCCCTGCTGGGGGGTGATGCGGAAGGCGGCCAGAACGTCGGTCTCACCCGGCACGTAGTCGGGGTCGTAGTACCCCAACTCCGCGTACGGCGCCACGCCGGAGCCCCAGCGGTCCCTCTTCGCGGTCGTCGTCGGTTCCGGCACAGGTCTCTCCTTCTCTCGGACACGTGCTGTGATCGCCGCAGGCTAGCCCTCTTGTATAGAGAGAACAAGCAATTTTTGGGTATAATCAATAGGTAAATCTCTATGAGTAGAGGCGGAGGCTCTCCGTGGCCGTGACGTTCAACCAGCTCGCCTACTTCCTCGCGGTGGCCCGTGCCGGCTCGGTCTCGGTCGCCGCCGAGCGGCTGTTCGTGACTCAGCCCTCGGTGTCGGCCGCCCTCGCGTCGCTCGCCGACGAGCTCGGAGTCGCGCTCACCGAGCGCGACGGGCGTGCGATCCGGCTGACTTCGGCGGGCCGGGCGCTCGTCCCTTATGCGACCGACGTGCTCGGACTGCTCGACCAGGGGAGGCAGGCGGCACGCGAGGCGGCCTCGTCGTCCGAGCGCCGGCTGCGCATCGCTGCTGTCACGACGGCGGGGGAGTACGTCGCTCCTCCGCTGCTCCACGCCTTCGCCGCGCTTCGTCCCGACATCGCGCTGACGCTCGAGGTCGGCAACCGGGCCAGCGTCTTCGAGCGCGTCAACGCGCACGAGGCCGATGTCGGGATCGGCGGCCGGCCGCCGGAGGACGGCCGCCTGATCGGGCCCTCCTTCCTCCGCAACGAGGTCGTCGTCGTCACGGCACCCGACGACCCGCTCGCGGCCCGCCGGGCCGTTCCCGTCGAGGAGCTCGCAGGCCGGACCTGGCTGATGCGCGAGGAGGGCTCCGGCACGCGGCTGATGGTCGAGGAGTTCCTGGCGCGGCACGGACTCGCACCGGAGACGCTCACGCTCGGCTCGAACGGCGCGATCAAGCACGCGGTGCGACTCGGCCTCGGGATCTCGATCGAGTCGCGGATCGCCGTCGAGCTGGAGCTCGATTCCGGAGCGCTCGGCACGATCGCCGTGCGGGGAGGCATTCCCGTGCGCCAGTGGTACGCGCTCCGCTCGGCGGTCGGGCCCGTGCGCGAGCCGCTTCAGGCGTTCCTCGAGTTCGTCACGAGCAGCGAGGCGCAGGAGGCGGTCGAGGAGGCGCGGCACGCCTGGTCGCTGCGCCGCCGGGTGGCGACGAGCGGCTAGCTCGGCGGAGGCTGCGCGCGGACGACGAGCACCGAGCAATGCGCCTGATGGGCAACCCGCTCGCTGACGCTCCCGAGCGAGCTGAGGCCGTGCAGGCCACGGCTGCCGATGACGAGCAGGTCGGCGTCGGCCGACGCCGCGACGAGCGCGTCCACCGGCTCTCCGTCGTCCCAATCGAGGTCGAGGTCGGCCGCGGCCAGCCTGTCCGTGTCGACGGGCTTCCCCCCGGCCGCGACGCTCACGCGCAGGGTCGCGCCGAAGCGGTCGCGGATCTCGCTCCCGACTGCTGCGGCGTCCAGCGACGCGGGAGAGCCGTCGACTCCCACGACGACCGACTGCGGAAACAGCTCCGGCTTCGGGGTGCGGCGGGCGATGAGGACGGAGCAGCGTGCCTCGTGGAGCACCGTTGTCGCGACTCCGCCCAAGAGAATCCCGGCCGCCCGGCGCCGCCCGTGAGTTCCGACCGCGACCAGCGTCGCCCGCTCGCGCTCGAGCTCGGCGAGGATGGACTTCTCGACCGGCCCGTTCACGAGTCGGCTCGAGACGTCCTCGCCGGCCAGCTCGGAGGCGCGGTCGAGCGCCTCGCGGGCTTCGCTCTCGAGCTTGCCGCTGACCCGCGTCGCGGCCCAGCCGGCGGCCACGGCGCCTGCAAGGTAGACGGCTCCGATGAGGTGGAGCGTGCCTCCCGGTGCCCGCAGCCGCGTCGCCCGGCGGACAGCCTCGAGACTTGCGGGCGTCTCGTCCACGCCGCAGACGATGCGCTCGAAGATCGAAGCGACGGGCGACACAGTGGAGTGCGGTCTGTTCGCTGCCATGGAGCGGTGGTCCGAATACCACTCTAGACCCAGCCACCGCGAACGTGGTGCAGCCCCCGGCCGTGCCCGTGGGGGAGCGGGGCCCGCTCGGTTTGTGGGCCCCGCCATTTACGGCCGTGCGCCGGGTCCCGGCGCTTGCGGTCGCTACTACCGGGTGAAGCGCCTGGTGTGGCTGACACCGTCGAGGTAGCCCGCCCCGGCCTGCGCGCGCGTGATGTACACGCGCGAGAAGGAAACGCCGGACGGGAGCTTCACCGTGAACTTGGCCTTGGAGTTCAGGTCGACGACGACCTTCTCGAGCGTGACCCAGCGGCCGCTCGCATTACGGCGCTGGAAGAAGACGACCTTGCCGGCGAAGGACGTCGTCCCGGCGCCGCCCGTCACCTTCGTGCTGAAGATGCCGCGCTGGAAGCCGAGGCCGACGCGCGGGTGCACCCTGATCGTGATCGGGGGAGCCGTCGAGCTGGTCGTCTTCACCTGGTACTGGGTCTGGATGCTCGGTCGCGCCTTGAAGACCCAGGCACCGCCGGTCGTGGTCGTCGCAGTGCCGATCGGCCGGGCTGTGAGCTCACCGTACGGGAGGGCGAGGACCGTCAGCACCTCGCCGGCCTTGGCCGTCGAGACGGTTCCGCTCAGCAGCGACACCTGACAGCAGGTCACGATCGACCTCGAAGCCGTCATCGACGTGGTGACGGCAATCGGCACCGGCGCCGCCTTGACGACGGCCGTGCGGTTGGAGCTCGTCACGTCCGAGCCGTAGTCGTTCGTGGCCTTCACGGAGACGCGCAGCGTGTCGCCGACGTCGGTGCCGCGCACCGTGTAGGTCTGGCTCGTCTGCCCGGAGACGTCCTTGCAGCTCGTGCTTGTGCTCTTGCAGCTCTGCCACTGATAGACGTACTTCTCGGGGATGCCGCCGGTATAGGTGCCCGGGTCGGCGAAGAGCAGGACGCCGACGAACGCGTCGCCGACGATCGACGGCAGAACCTTGTTCTTCGGAGCTGTCGCCGCGGAAACGACCGCGCTCGGCTTCGAGTTCACCTGGCCCGACGACCCGTCGCTGTTCGACGCCGTCACGAGCACGATCATCGTGTTGCCGACGTCCGTGTTCGTCAGCTTGTAGGGAGCGCTGGTCGCGCCGGCGATCGTGGCACAGCCCGTACCCAGGACGCCGCAGCGGAGCCACTGGTACGTGAACGTCGTCGGGCTGTCCGTCCACAGCCCTTTGCTCGCCGTGATCGTCTGGCCGGCGACGAGCTTGCCCTCGATCGTGGGTGCGGACCGGCTCACGGGGACAGCGGCGGAGCGTGCGCCCGCAGCGGTCACGAAGAGCGCCGCGGTCAGGATCAGCCCTCCCGTGGCTAGCAGGCGGAGCGTCTTCAGGTTCGGAATCATCGTTCCTCCAAGCGGTTGGGTGCATCTACGTCAGGGGAGAAGGTTTCGCAGGCGTCGCGTGGGCCGGAGGGAGCACGAACCAGCCGAAGCACGGCGTAGCTGCCGTCTTGCGCCTCGAGCTCCGAGAGCGGGTGGATCCGCCCGGCAGGGATCCCCGGATGCTCGTTCTCGCTCACGGCGTGCTCGCGATCGGCGCCCAGCGGGCGAGCCGGTACGAGTGATCGCCGAGCCACATCTCGGCGGACGGGACGCCGGCCTGGTCGAGCCACTGCTCGACGGCGTCCAGGACGCGCAGCACGGTGCGATCCGATTCGCGCGTGACGTGGACGTTGACCGCGCAGCGCTCGTCCTCGAGCGAGACACGTTCCGGGCCGAAGACGATGGTCAGTCGCTGGACGAGCGAGCCTGCGCTCGCGTCGTCCGGCACCACGATCCGCATGTCCATCTCGATCCTCCCAACCTCGGCCGAAAAGCCACTCCGACCCGGTTGCTGAGGGTGGATCTATGCGGGATCGACTGCTCCGACCGCCGCGAGATGCTTCGCGACGCCGATAGCTACGGCGCGCACAAACATCCTAGCACCCCGAGCCCCTCGCGAACGAGCGGCTAGATCCAGCCGCCGCGCACGTACAGCAGCTCGCCCGTGATGTAGCTCGCCTCGTCGGAGGCGAGGTACGCGATCAGCGCGGCGATGTCGTCCGGCGTGCCGGCGCGGCCGACCGGGACGCGCGAGCGCGCCGCCTCGTAGACCTCGGGCGGCATCGAGCGGGTCATCTCGGTGTCGATGAAGCCGGGGGCGACCGCGTTCACGGTCACACCTTTGCCCGCGAGCTCCTTGGCGGCGGTCTTCGTGATGCCGATCACGCCGGCCTTCGCGGCGGCGTAGTTCGCCTGGCCGGGATTGCCGTTCGCCGAGGTGGAGGAGATGTTGACGATGCGGCCGGAGCCACGTTCGCGCATGCGGGTCGCGGCGGCGCGCGTGAGCACGAAGACGGCGGTCAGGTTGAGCGCGATCACGGCGTCCCACTGCTCGTCGCTCATCTTGTGCAGCATCGCGTCGCGCGTGATGCCGGCGTTGTTGACGAGCACGTCGAGCGCGACGAAACGCTCCCAGGCGGCCGGCACGACCGCCTCGGCCTCGGCGCGGACGGAGAGGTCGGCGGCCAGGGCGAAGGAGCTCTCGCCGAGCGAGGCGGCGACCTCCTCGGCCCGCGCCCCGTCGATGTCCACGCAGCAGACCGCGGCGCCCTCGGCGGCGAGCCGGCGCGCGACCCCCTCGCCGATGCCGCGCCCGGCGCCGGTGACCAGTGCAGTCTTACCCTCGAGCCTGTGCACGGGGAAAGCCTACGATAGTTCGCCGACCGACAACACGAGGTGTAGAAGAAATGAACGAGCACGTTCCCGTCACGACCGGCCAGCAGCTCGGCCGCCGCTCCTGGGCCGAGCCCTGGAAGATCAAGATGGTCGAGCCGCTGTGGATGTCGACGCGCCCCGAGCGGGAGCGGGCCATCGCCGAGGCCGGCTACAACACCTTTCTCCTGCGCTCCGAGGAGGTGTACATCGATCTTCTCACCGACTCCGGCACGAGCGCGATGAGCGACCGCCAGTGGGCCGGAATGATGCTCGGTGATGAGGCCTACGCCGGCAGCCGCAACTTCTACCGCCTCGAGGCGGCGATTCAGCGCTACTACGGGTACGCGCACGTGATTCCGACCCACCAGGGCCGCGGCGCCGAGCACCTGATCAGCCAGATCGCGATCAAGGCCGGCCAGTTCGTCCCGGGGAATATGTACTTCACGACGACGCGGCTCCACCAGGAGCGCGCCGGCGGCATCTTCGTGGACGTGATCTGCGACGAGGCGCACGACCCCGAGAGCCTGCACCCGTTCAAGGGCGACGTCGACCTCGGCAAGCTCGAGGCGCTGATCGCGAAGGAGGGTGCCGAGCAGATCGCCTACGTGTCGCTCGCGGGCACCGTCAACATGGCGGGCGGCCAGCCGGTCTCGATGGCGAACGTGAAGGCTCTGCGCGCGCTCTGCGACCGGCACGGGATCAAGCTCTTCCTCGACGCGACGCGGATGGTCGAGAACGCCTGGTTCATCCAGGAGCGGGAGGAAGGCTACGCGGGCAAGAGCGTCGCCGAGATCCTCCATGAGTTCTGCTCGTACACCGACGGCGCCTGGATGAGCGCGAAGAAGGACTCGCTCGTCAACATCGGCGGCTGGCTCGCGGTGAACGACGCGGAGATCTTCGAGGAGGCGCGTAACCTCGTCGTCGTCTTCGAGGGTCTGCACACCTACGGCGGCCTCGCGGGGCGCGACATGGAGGCACTGGCGATCGGGATCGAGGAGTCGGTCCAGGACGATCACGTGCGCTCGCGGATCGGCCAGGTCTACTACCTCGGAGAGCTGCTCGAGGGCGCGGGGATCCCGTTCGTGCGCCCGGTCGGCGGGCACGCGATCTTCCTCGACGCGCGGCGCTTCTACCCCCACCTGCCGCAGGACGCCTTCCCGGGGCAGACGCTCGCCGCAGAGCTCTACCTCGACTCGGGAATCCGCTCGATGGAGCGGGGGATCGTCGCGGCCGGGCGCAACGCGAAGACGGGCGACCACTACTACCCGAAGCTCGAGCTGACGCGGCTGACGATCCCGCGCCGGGTCTACACACAGGCGCACATGGACGTCGTCGCCGAGTCGGTTCAGGCCGTGTACGCAACGAGGGAACAGGCGCGCGGGCTGAAGATGACCTACGAGCCGCGCTACCTGCGCTTCTTCCAGGCCCGCTTCGAGCCGCTCTAGACGCGCGGCCTGTGGCGCTCGACGATCGCGGCGTGGTCGACGCCGCGCGGGAGCGTGCCGTAGGCGCGGCCGCCCTCGCCGGCCAGGCGCGTTGCGCAGTAGGCGTCCGCGACCTCGGGCGGGGCGTGGCGGACGAGCAGCGAGCCCTGGAGGCACGTCGCGAGCCGCTCGACGATGCGGCGCGCCCGCAGCTCGACGTCCTCCCTGTCTGCGAGCTCGCTCCGCAGCTCTGCGAGCCCCGCGTCGAGGCGGAGATCGGCGCCTGCGGCCAGCTCGACCTCCGCGAGGAAGGCTTCGAGGCTCTCCGGCTGCTTGCGCGCGGCGCGGAGCACGTCGAGGCACTGGATGTTGCCCGCGCCCTCCCAGATCGAGTTGACGGGCGCCTCGCGGTGGAGGCGCGGTAGCACCGACTCCTCGACGTAGCCGTTGCCGCCGATGCACTCGAGCGCTTCGGCAACGTGGCCGGGCGCTACCCGGCAGACCCAGTACTTGGCGACCGCGGTCGCGAGCCGGCGAAACGCGGCATCGCCCTCGTCGAAGGCGCGCGCGACGCGCAGCGCGGTCACGGTCGCGGCCTCCGACTCGACGCAGAGGTCGGCCAGCACGTTCGTCATCAGCGGCTGCTCGGCGAGCAGGCGGCCGAAGGCGGCCCGGTGGTCCGCGTGGTGGACAGCCTCGGCGACGGCGCGCCGGACGATCGCGGTCGAGCCGAGCACACAGTCGAGGCGCGTGTGGTTGACCATCTCGATGATCGTCCGCACGCCCGCGCCCTCCTCGCCCACGAGCTGTGCCCACGCCCCCTCGAACTCAAGCTCGGCCGAGGCGTTGGAACGGTTGCCGAGCTTGTCCTTCAGCCGCTGGAGGCGGAAGTCGTTGCGCGTGCCGTCAGGGAGCACGCGCGGCAGCAGGAAGCACGAGAGGCCGCCGGGGGCGTTGGCGAGCACGAGGAAGGCGTCGCACATGGGCGCCGAGCAGAACCACTTGTGCCCGGTGAGCAGGTACTCGCCGCCGCCGTCGAGCGGGGTCGCGAGCGACTCGTTGGCGCGCACGTCGGAGCCGCCCTGCTTCTCGGTCATCGCCATCCCGCAGAGCGCGCTCTCCTTCTCGGCAGCCGGCAGCAGGCGGGGCTCGTAGGCGAGCGAGGCGAGACGAGGCTCCCACTCGGCGGCGAGCTCCGGCTGGGCCCGGAGCGCGGGCACGGCCGCGTGGGTCATCGAGAGCGGGCAGCCGGAGCCCTGCTCGACCTGCGAGTAGGTGACGAACATCGCCGCGCGCGCGACGTGGGCGCCGGGGACGGGCTCGCGCCACGAGAGCGCGTGCAGGCCGTGGCGGACGCCGAGGGCCATGAGCGAGTGCCAGGCCGGGTGGAACTCGACCTCGTCGAGCCGCTCGCCGTAGCGGTCGTGGCTGCGCAGGAGCGGAGTGTGGACGTTCGCGAGCCGGCCCCACTCGAGCGGCTCGCCGCCGAGCTCGACGCCGAGCGTCGAGGCTCGCTCCTCCCAGGCGCCGCCGCCCTCGCGCCGCAGCGCCTCGACGAGCGGCCGGTTCTCCGCGAAGAGGTCGTAGCCCTCGAGCGGCGGCGGCTGGTTGCGGGCGGTGCCCACGTCGAGAGCCATGGCGTCATTGTGGCTCACGCCGCCTCGGATTGGAACCCTCAATCGAGGTCAGCCGCCCGCCCTGAGCTAGCCGTCGTTCCCCTTCAGCCGCATGTTCGTGCGTCCCTCGGCGGCGCGCGCCCGCCAGAGGCGCTTGTACTCGGCCTGGGCCCGCTTGTCGAGCTTGCGCGTCAGGTGCTCGAGCTCCGCTTCGAGCTTGCAGTAGCTCTCCCAGCGCTCGGGCGCGAGCCGGCCGTCGGCGAGCGCAGCCTGGACGGCGCAGCCGGGCTCTGTCTTGTGCGCGCAGTCGGAGAACTTGCAGCCGGTCGCGACCGCCTCGACGTCCTCGAAGGCATCGGCCAGCCCCTCCTCGGCGTCCCAGAGCTGGAGCTCGCGCATGCCCGGCGTGTCGACGACGAGCCCGCCACCGGGGAGGACGATCAGCTGGCGGTGGGTGGTCGTGTGCCGCCCCTTGCCGTCCTCGCGGATCTCGGCCACGCGCAGCAGCTCGTCGCCGGCGAGCGTGTTCACGAGCGTGGACTTGCCGACGCCGGAGGAGCCGAGCAGCGCGACGGTCTCGCCGGGCTTGATGTAGGTCCGCACGGCGTCGAGCCCCTCGCCGGTCTTGTTGGAGATCGGCAGCACCGGGACGCCGTGGGCGATCGGGCCGACATCGGCGACGAGCTTCTCGACCTCCTCGCTGAGATCGGTCTTCGTCAGCACGATCACCGGCTGCGCGCCGCTTTCCCAGGCCAGAGTGAGGTAGCGCTCGAGCCGGCGCAGGTTGTAGTCCTTGTTGAGCGAGCTGACGATGAAGACGGTGTCCACGTTCGCGCAGAGGATCTGCTCCTCGGCGGCCTGCCAGGCGACCTTGCGTGAGAACTTCGTGCGGCGGGGCAGGACGGCCTGGATCATGGCCGTGCGCTCCCCGGGCCGCGGCGCGAGCGCGACCCAGTCGCCGACGACAGGCAGCTCGGCGGTGACGGTGGCTTCGTGCAGCAGGCGTCTCGTCACCTCGGCGCGAACCTCGCCGAGCTCGCAGACGACGTCGTACTCGCCGCGGTGCTGCGCGACGACACGTGCCGGGACAAAGCCCTCCCGGGCGTGGGGCTCGAAGTGCGACCGGAACTCGTCGTTCCAGCCGAGGGCGTGCAGATCGATGGTCAAGCGACGACTCCTTGTTCGAGACATTGAACGCGAAAACCGGCGCCCTGGGGCGCTGCGCGAGGCTCGGAGGAGTCCGGGAGGGTGCCCGAGCTAGCCGAGGAGCCTCGCGGCTCTCAGGGCGAGGAAGGCAAGGGGATCGGTCATCTGCGCACCTCCTCGATCGTCGGGACAGGCTGAGTATAGGCACGCTAGGCACGCCTCGGCGGCTCCGCCGGCGAGGCGTGCGGTAACATGTGTATTCATTTTCGCAAGTTACCGAGGAGGCACCATGAGCCACAGGGCAACGCATGTCTCTGACATCACCGAGGTCTGGCAGCCGACGGAGGCGAACGAGGCGGCCTGGAAGGCGGTGCGCCACCACTTCGGCATCGGCGCCTTCGGCGTCAACGCCTTCGTCGCACGCGCCGACGGCGGCGATCTGATCGAGCCGCACGACGAGGCCGGCGGCCACGAGGAGCTGTACGTGGTGCTCGAGGGGCTGGCTCGCTTCACGATCGACGGCACGGAGTTGGACGCCCCGGCCGGTACTCTCGTCCAGGTGAGCCCGGAGTCGCACCGGCAGGCCGTGGGCGTGACAGCCGGCACCGCCGTGCTCGTCGTCGGCGCGGAGCGCGGCAAGGTGTTCGAGCCGTCCGCGTGGGAGCTTCGGTACACGCAGCCGTAGTTCCTCGGCTCCGTGACGGGGTCAGGGCCGCGGCGACTCTCGC
The DNA here is from genome assembly GCA_964351025.1 of uncultured Gaiellales bacterium. GTDB lineage: Bacteria > Actinomycetota > Thermoleophilia > Gaiellales > Gaiellaceae > CAYGLV01. The sequence goes on from CAYGLV010000001.1 coordinate 21,307, forward strand.
GCCCGGCCCACTGCTGTTCGGCGTCTCCTTCGGCCTGCTCGCACAGGCGGCCGGGATGAGCCCGGTGGCGGCGATCGTCATGTCGGCGACGACCTTCGCCGGCTCGGCGCAGTTCGCCGCCGCGTCGGTGCTCGAGCAGGGGGGCGGCGTGGTCGCGGCGGTCCTCGCCGCGGTGCTGCTGAACGCGCGCTACGTGCCGATCAGCGTCACGGTCGCCTCGATCTTTCCCGGCCGGGCGGCGCGCAGGCTCGTCGAGTCGCAGCTGATCGTGGACGAGTCCTGGGCGCTTTCCGGCCGGAGCGGCACCTTCCACTACCCGATCCTGGTCGGCGCCGGGCTCGTCCTCTACCCACTCTGGGTCGGGGGCACCGCGGTCGGCGCGCTCGCCGGCAGCGAGCTCGGCGATCCCAGGGACTACGGGCTCGACGCGGCTTTCGCGGCGCTGTTCCTCGCCCTGCTCGTGCCGTACCTGCGCAGGCGGCGGGCGCTCGGGGCGGCGCTCACCGCGGCGGCGGTCACGCTGACGCTGCTCCCGATCGCGCCGGCGGGCGTTCCGCTCGTCGCGGCGAGCGCCGTCTGCCTGCTGGGGCTACGCCGGTGAGCGCCACGTGGATCGTCGTGTTGGCCGTCGGGGTGGCGAGCGTCGCGTTCAAGGCGTCGGGCCCCGTCGTGCTCGGCCGGCGGGCGCTGTCGCCACTTGCCGTGCGGCTCGTCGAGGTGCTGGCGCCGGTAATGCTCGCGGCGCTCGTGACCGTGCAGGCGGTCGGCGGCGACCGGGAGATCGTGCTCGACGCGCGCCTCGCAGGGCTCGGAGCGGCCGGTCTTGCCCTCTGGCGCGGCGCGGGCCTCCTGACGGTGATCGTCGTCGCAGGGGCCGCCGCGGCGCTCGTCCGCCTCGTGTTCTGAGACCGGCTGACGGCGGCTAGCGCGAGGGCCAGAAGACCGCGGCCGCGGCGGCAACGTGCGCCGCGAGCGCAACCGCTGCCACGAGCTTGAGCGAGGGTGTCACACCGGAAATATCGGCAGCAGGGGCCGAGCCTTGAGCCGTTTCGCACGACCCTGCTGCGAGCGGACCTGTACCTAGGCGGTCGCAAGCGCGCGCGCGACCGCGTCGTGCAGCTCGGCGTGCGTGAACGGCTTGTAGAGCACTCCGGCGGCTCCTTCCGCGCTCGCGAGCGCGCGGCTCAGGTCGACAGCGCCCGTGACGAGCAGCACGGGCAGCCCGGGGTGGTGCGCGAGCACGTGCGCGAGCACTCCGAATCCGTCGAGCCCCGGCATGGTCACGTCGGTCATGACGAGGTCGAAGTCGCCGTCGCCGCCGTCGAGCAGGAGCACGGCCTCGTCTCCGGAGGACACTCCGACACTGTCGTGTCCGGCGGTGGCGAGCACCGCGCACTCGAGCTCGTGCACGACCGGCTCGTCGTCCACGACGAGGATCCTGGTCACGTGTGCCCGTCGCCGGCGTTGGGGGTTGGCAGATGAAGCGTCATGGCGCGCTCCGGAGCGGGAGCCGGAGCACAGCCGCGGACGCGTCCCCTTCGAGCCCGCCGCCGTGGGACCGGGCGATCGCGGCGCACGCGTCGAGGCCGAGGCCCGAGCCGCGTCCGCCCGTCACCGTGACGGTCGCCGAGCCATCGGCTTCGGCGGTGGCGACGGTCACCTTGCCGCCGTCGCCCTGCGCTTCGAGTGCGTTCAGGATCAGGGTCAGCACGGCATGCTTGAGCTCGCCCGGCAGGCCCTCGACGGGCACCTCGAAGTCGGTGCGTACCTCCTCGAGCGCGACGTTGGGTGAGGCGCTCGTGCGCCGTACGAGCTCGACGGTCTCCGCCACGAGCCGGTCGAGCGCGAGGGGTCCGTGGGGAGCGGCGCGGTCGCGGGAATAGGTCTGCAGAGAGCGCACGATCGCCGAGATCTCGCGCCCGGTGTCGAGGACGAGCCCGAGCCGCTCGGCGCTCTTCGTCCCCGGATCCGCGTCGAGGAGCAGCAGTTCGGCCGTGCCGAGCAGGGCGACGAGCGGGTTCGCGATCTCGTGCAGCGCGCCGGGTGTCAGGCGGCCGAGCGCAGCCAGACGGCCGGTTTCGACGAGCTCGCCGTCCACCGGGATCTCCGAACCGTGACTCATCGCAGGAACCGCATTATCCCCTCGTTGTGCCGACCGGCGCCCGCCGCAGGGGCCCGTGCGGCGACTCTACGCCTTCCATCCGGCCGATGCGAGGGATACCGTGTGCGTTCCGGCCGACACTACGCTCTTGGATCGCGACCAGATCACCTGCCTCGTCGCCGACGACCACCCTGCGGTCGTCGAGGCCGTCTCGGACGTCCTCGACGAGCACGGCATTCTCGTGGTCGGAAAGGCGCGGGACGGGGAGGACGCGCTCGAGCTGCTCGAGGCTCTCAAGCCGGCCGTCGCCCTGCTCGACGTTCGCATGCCCCGGCTCGACGGGATCGAGGTCGCCCGACGGGCCGCGCGCAGCACGCCCGAGACGGCCGTGATCCTGTACACGGCCTTCGGCGACCGGGCGCTCCTAACCGAGGCTCTCGACGCCGGCGCCCGCGGGTTCGTGCTCAAGGAGGCGCCGCTGGCCGAGGTCGTACGCGCGGTCGAGCTTGTCGCGGCCGGCAAGACGTACATCGATCCGGTGCTCGCGGGAGTGCTCTCGGGCGGCGCGGCCTCCGAGAAGCTCGTCAATCTCACGCAGCGCGAGCGGGAGGTGCTGCGCCTGCTCGCCGACGGGCTCGCGAACGAGGAGATCGGCAAGCGGCTCTCCATCTCGGCCGAGACCGTTCGGACGCACATCCGCAAGGCCATGGCGAAGCTCGACGCGGACACACGCACGCAGGCCGTCGCGACCGCGTTGCGCCAATCCCTGATCTCCTAGCTGCGAGCCTTGACGCGCGTGCGGGGCTTCGGCGCGTTCGCAACCGTGTTCAGGACGGAGGCTGTGTTCGGGCCGATCAGGGTCGCGAGCAAGGCCCGGAACGACGCGGCGGGCAGCGCCGCCGCCTCGTCTGTGGCCGAGGCGGGGCGCAGCGAGTTGTCCTGCGAAGGCCAGTACGACCAGGTGAGTGTGGAGGCGAAGCGTTCGCATGTGTTGTCGCCGTGGGCCACGCCAGGCGTCTCGCCGCAGTAGGCCTGGCCACCGAGCCGCTCCTGGAGCAGCCGGCGGGTCTCGGTGCCGAAGAGGAGGAAGTCCACCTGGTGCGCGTACTCGTGCTGGACGATCCCCCAGGCGAAGCTGCCGGTTGCGAGGAGCCCGGCGTCGATCCAGATGTTGCCGGGAGTGGCGTATGACGTGCCGACCCGGGCGACGTGGATCGTGACCGGCCCGGGGACGAGGCCCCAGTTGAACGAGCTGGCCTCGAGCGCTGCGCGAACAGTGGCGCGCTCCTTCGCCGTTCCGCCGTCGAAGACGTAGTTGCCGCCGCCCGCGAGAGCCTGGCCCGGCAACGTGAGCGCTGCCAGGACGAGGGTGAACCGCAGGACGTGCCGCAGAAGCATCGTGCTTCATGCGTCGGCTGCGGCGGCTCCGCTCGGGATTCCCGCTCCAGCGCAGCCGTCGTCGCGGCTTCCGCTCCCGCGGGTTCACCCGTTTGAGGGTCGACCCCCGATGTCGCTTAACTCGATCGAGGGCGTAGCGCTGCGAACGGGTCAGTGACCGTCAGCGAGCGGGAGCGGAAACGGAAGAGCTCGGCGGGGCGGCCACCCGTCCGGCCCGGCTCCCGCCGCTCGCCCGTCGGCTCGATCACGTCCCGGCGCAGGAGCACGCGCTTGAGGTTCGTGGCCGACAGCTCGTAGCCGAGCGCGGTGACATAGAGGTCGCGCAGCTCCGGCAGCGTGAAGCTCTCCGGGGCGAGAGCGAAGCCGAGGTTCGTGTAGGAGAGCTTCGCGCGCAGGCGTTCGCGCGCGGCGAGCACGATCTCACCGTGGTCGTAGGCCATCGGCGGCAGGGTGTCGACCGCGTGCCACGCCGTGTCCTCGGGAACGGCGGGGGTGACGCCCACCGGCACGAGGCCGAGGTAGGCGGTCGCGAGCTCGCGGAACGCGGGGTTGCGGCCGGGGTCGCTGAGAGTCGCGAGCTGTTCGACGTGGGCGACCTCGCGGACGTCCACCTTCTCGGCCAGGTGGCGGCGGATCGACTCCTGGAGCGTCTCGCCCGGGGCGAGCGCGCCCCCCGGCAGCGCCCACGCGTCGCGGAACGGCTCCCGGGCGCGCTGCCACAACAGCACCTGCAGCCCCGCTCTGCGCACCTGGAAGACGACAGCCAGAACGGCGTGGGCGGACGTTTCCGCCTCTGAGTCGAGAACCCTGGTAGACTCCGGCACGAGTTTCAGACTATCAGGCGCAAACCTTCCGGAAAGGGTCGAGACGATGACGGGACTGAGGTGGATCGGCGCGGCGGCAGTGACGCTGGCGCTGGCGGTGGCGGCGACGGGCTGCGGTGGAGACGACGGTGCCGCTCCGGCGACGACGGGGGCGGGCGCGACCGAGGCGGCGCCGACGCTCAGGGTCGGTCTCATCACCGATCTCGGCCAGCTGGACGACAACGGCTTCAACGAGCTGGCCTACAACGGCCTCAAGCGCGCGCAGCGCGAGCTCGGGATCGAGGGCCGCGTCGTCGAGTCGAAGTCGGCCGCGGACTACATACCGAACATGACCGCGCTCGTCCGCCAGGGCTACGACCTGATCATCGGGGTCGGCTACGCCCAGGGCGACTCGATCGACCAGGCGGCCGTCAAGTTCCCGGACGTGAAGTTCGCGATCGTCGACGTCAGTCAAGCGGATCTCGCGCACGCGCCAGCCAACGTCCAGGGGCTGCTTTTCCGCGAGGAGCAGGTCGGCTACCTTGTCGGCTTCCTCGCCGCGCTCGAGCAGCAGCGACGTGGCGGCAAGCAGATCGTGAGCGCGGTCGGCGGCTTCAAGGAGCCGCCCGTGGATCGCTTCATCGCCGGCTACCGGGCGGGCGCCAGGGCGGCCGCACCCGGAATCACGGTCCTGTACCAGTACTCGAGCGACTGGGACGACCAGGCGAAGTGCAAGGAGCTGGCTCTGAACCAGATCGCGGCGGGTTCGGGCGTCGTCTTCCAGGTGGCGGGCGGCTGCGGCCTCGGTGCGCTCACCGCCGCGGCGGACATGGGCGTCTGGGGAATCGGCGTGGACGCCGACCAGTCGTTCCTCGGCCCGCACATCCTCACCTCGGCCCTCAAAGGCGTCGACAACGCTGTCTTCCTGACGATCAAGTCGGTGCTCGACGGCACGTGGACGGGCGGCGGCAACAGCATCTTCGGTCTCGATCAGGACGGCGTCGGTCTCGGCAAGGTCAGCTCGAAGGTGCCGCAGGCGGATCTCGATGCGCTCGAGCAGGTCAAAGCCGACATCGCCTCCGGGAAGATCAAGGACATCCCGACGGCGGTCGCGGAGGGATAGGCGTCCTTTCCCCGATGGCGCTGTCCAGGGGTCAGACCCCTGGACAGCGCCATCGGGGACCAGAGCCCGGGAGCCCGCTCGAGGTACGGGGTCATGCCTCAAGCCGCACCGCAACGGCTCCGTTCCCCTCAAGCTCTCGCCGCCGCGGGCCGTATCGTTAGAATATGGGGGGCCGATTCCTGCCGGGAGTCGCTGCGGCCGTTCTGGTCGTCGCGCTCGCCTTCCACAGCGGCGGCTACTTCGCGTCGGACTGGGGGCTCGTCGCGCTCGCGCTCGTGCTGGCGGCGATCACCGCGCTGCTCCTCGCCGACGGCCTGCACTTCGGCCGGCTCGACGCGCTGCTTCTCGCGGCGCTCGGCGCGCTCGGGGCCTGGCAGCTGCTCACGATCGTCTGGTCGACCGGCGCCGGCGTGCCGGTGCTCGAGGCCGAGCGGACGCTCGTCTACCTCTGCGGCGCTGCGGCGCTCCTCCTCTGCCTCACGCCTGCCCGCGCGCCGTCGCTCCTCGCCGGGGTGGTGGTGGGCGTTACGGTCGTCGCCGTCTATGCGCTCGGGACGCGCCTGCTCCCGGGGACGATGGGCGGCGCCTACGACCCCTCGTCCGGATACCAGCTCGCGAAGCCGATCGGCTACTGGAACGCCCTCGGCCTCCTGCTTGCCATGGGCATCGCCCTCGCCGCCGGGCTCGCGTTGCGCGGCCCGCGCCACCGTGCGGTGATCGCAGCCGCCGCACTCATTCCGCTCACGACCGCCCTCTACTTCACGTTCAGCCGTGGGTCGGTGGCGGCGCTCGCCGTGGCGCTGGTCGCGCTCGTTGCGCTCGAGGTCGAGCGCCTGCGCGCGGGCGCCGTGGTCGCCACGCTCTTCGCGGCCCCCGCGGTCGCCGTGCTGCTCGCCTCGCGATCGCCTGCGCTCACCGCGCCGGGCGCCACCCTGCAGACGGCACAGGCGCAGGGGCACCGCCTCGCCTGGCAACTCGGCGTGCTCGTGCTCGCAGCCGCCACGGTCGCAATGCTCGTCGGGCTCGTCGAGCGGCGTGTCCACCTCTCGCGCGGGGTTCGCAGGACGATCGGCTTCGCCGCCTGCATCGCCGTCGCGGCTGGGCTCGTCGGCGGGCTCGTGCTCTCGGGCGGCCCCGTCGCCGTCGTCGACCGCGTACGGGACGCCTTCGTCGCGCAGCCGCCGCCGACCGAGCGGGGGCTCGAGCGGCGCCTGCTGTCGGTCTCCGGTAACGGGAGGGCTGACTACTGGCGGGTCGCCGCGCGCATGGTCGAGCGCAACCCGCTGCGCGGCGCCGGTGCAGGCGCGTTCACGGCGCGGTGGGCGCGAGAGCGACCGGTGGAGGTCGAGGCGCGCGACGCCCACAACCTCTACCTGGAGACGCTTGCGGAGCTGGGCCCGATCGGGCTTGCCGTGCTCATCGTCGCGCTCGGCGCTCCACTCATTGCGCTCAGGCGCGTTCGCACGACGCCGCCGGCAACGGCGGCGGCCGCCGCGTACGCCGCGTTCCTCGTCCACGCGGCGGTCGACTGGGACTGGGAGGTGCCGTTGCTCGTCCTCGTCGCGCTCGGGTGTGCGGCGTCGCTGCTCGTCCTGACTCCCGGACGAGCTGCCTTTTTGCTCACCTTCAGGCGTCGTGCGCTCGGTCTCGCCGTCGGCGCGGCGGTGATCGCCGCCGCCCTCGTCGTGCACGTCGGGAACCGGGCGACGGCGTCGGCGCTGGACGCGCTCGCGCGCGACGAGCCTGCCGCGGCCGAGGTCGCGGCGCGCCGTGCGCGCGCGTGGATGCCCTGGTCGCACGAGCCCTGGCAGCTGCTCGGAGAGTCGCAGCTCTCACGGGAAGAGGACGCGGCGGCCGCGAGCAGCCTCCGCCGCGCAGCCCGGCGCGATCCCGGGCAGTGGAGCGTCTGGTACGACCTCGCCCTCGCCGCCCGCGGCCCCGAAAGGGTGGCAGCGCTCACTCGTGCGAGGGATCTGAACCCGCTGAGTGTCGAGATCTCCGACCTCGCAGCCGACATCCGAACAGATCCTTAACGACTGGCGAACAAGTTATCGCGGTCTCGGGGATCTTCACTTGGGACGAACGACGCATCGACAACGACTGGAGTAGAGACACGTGGCGAAACCAAGAAGCAGCAACCGAAGCTGGCGCCTCGCATCGACCGTCGCGGTCGCAGCGGTGGCGATCGTCGCGTTCGCCTCGCTCGGCGGCGTCGGCCTCGCGCAGAGCGCGATCGGGCTTGCGCAGTACCAGTACGGCAAGAAGGTCACGATCTGCCACAAGGGCAAGAAGGAGATCAGCGTCTCTGTGCGTGCCTGGCCCGCACACAAGCGCCACGGCGACACCGAGGGCGCGTGCGTCGGCACCGCCGAGAACAAGCACGGGAGCAAGGCGGAGTCCGCCAAGCACGACGGCGCGAAGGAGAACGGAAGGGCCAAGGAAGCTTCCGAACATGCCGCGTCCAGCGACCGGTCCGATGACGACTCGGGCAAGGGCAAGGGCAAGAGCAAGGGCAAGGGCAAAGGCAACGGCAACGGGAGGCCCTAGGGCTCCTTCCGATCCGATGCGTTCCTGAGACCCCAGTCGGGTCTTGCCTGACGCACGTGCCGCTCCCTGAATCAGCCGCCGGCGACCGCCGCCACGATCAGCACCGCGGCAGAGGGTGCGAGCGGGGCCGCGAGGTCGCGTTCGCGCTCGCCATCCACGTAGGCGTGGATCAGGGGGCGCAGGGTGCCCGTCTCGTCGAGCAGCAGGTCGGCGAGCGGCAGGGCGCGCAGCGCGTCGCCGAGGGTCGCCGCCTCGACTTCGAACGAGCGGCGGCCGCCGGCCTCCGCAGCGAGCAGGCCGGGGACGCGGACTACGGCCACGGAGCGGCTTCGACGGAGAGGACCGGCGGCAGGTGCGAGACCGCCTCGATCCACCCGTCGCCCGCGCGCGGGCGCGCGTAGACGAAGCCGCTCTGGGTGCCGAAGTAGAGCGCGTCGGCGTCGAAGCTCATCCCCTCGCGCAGGACCGCCGCCCACGCGCGCTCGGGCAGCCCCTTCGCGTCGAGCGCCCAACTCGCGCCGCCGTCGCGCGTGGCGTAGACGCCGAGCCGGCCGTTCGGCGTGACGCGGTTCTCGGCCCCGACCTCGGGGATCACCCAGGCCGCGTCCGCGTCGGCGGGGTCGAGCGCGAGCGCGAAGCCGAAGCCGCTCGGCAGGCCGTTGCCCTCCAGCCGCTCCCAGCTCGAGCCGCCGTCGTCGGAGCGGTAGACGCCGCAGTGGTTCTGCTGCCAGAGCCGCCCGCCGCCCGCCGGGTGGGCGAGCAGCTTGTGCACGCACTGGCCGACCTCGGGGAAGGGGTTGTCGGGCATGAAGTCGGCGGCGGTGCCGGTGTTCGACGGCGTCCACGTCTCGCCGCCGTCCTCGCTGCGGAAGACGCCGGCGGCCGAGATGCCGATCCAGAGCCGCCGCGGCTCGGCCGGATCGAGCGCGATCGAGTGGCAGATGAGGCCGCCGGCGCCGGGGTGCCAGCGCTCGCGCGTCGCGTGGCCGAGGATGCCCTCGACGGCCTGCCAAGAGCCCCCGCGGTCGTCCGAGCGGAAGAGCACGCCGGGGTCGCCGCCGAGCCAGAGCGTCTCCGGCTGCGAGGGGTGGGCCGGCTCGAGATGCCACGTGGCGGCGAGCGTGAGGCCGGACTCCTCGGGGAGCCGCGGCGCCTCGGTGCGCTCCCACGTCTGCCCGCCGTCGGCCGAGACGTGGACGCAGCCGCCGTAGACCGGGTGGTTCGAGCAGGCGTAGAGCGTCCCGTCGCGCGGGTCGGCGACCGCGTGGTTGACCGACCAGCCCTCGAGCGCCGGGCCCTCCAGCGTCCAGCGCGAGCGCCCGTCGTCGCTCCGCAGCGCGAAGAGCCCCTTGCGAGTACCCACGAGCAGCAGCGCGCCCACGGGATGAGATTACCCTGTCGATGCGTTTAGACGAAGGACCCCACGAAGGAGACACGCATGGCCTCGCTCACCGAGCAGCAGCAGGATTTCCTGAAGAACCCGTACGTCGGCGTCGCGACGACGCTGCGGGCCGACGGCTCGCCGCACTCCACAGTCGTCTGGGTGGACGTGGACGCCCAGGGCGTCTCGTTCAACACGGCCCACGGCCGCGCCAAGCCCAACAATCTGATCCGCGACCCGCGCATCTCGCTGATCGTCGTGGACCCCGCCGATCCCTACAAGTGGGTGTCGGTCAGCGGCAAGGCGACGCTCACCGACGACGGCGCCGACGATCAGATCGACAACCTCGCGCAGAAGTACATCGGTCAGTTCCCGTACCCGTGGCGGAAGCCCGACGAGCGGCGCGTCTCGGTGCGGATCGCGCCCGAGAAGGTCGACGCGTCGGGGCTCGGCTAGAGCCCGCCCGGCGCCAAGCAACACGGTGTTACTTGGCGCCGGCAGCGGTTACTTGAAGTCGGTCAGGATCTCCGTGGCTGCCCGCTCGCCGGTCTCGACGGCGCCGTTCAGGTAGCCCTGGAAGTCGAGCGAGGTGTGCTCGCCGGCGAAGTGGCAGTTGCCCTGCCGCTCGCGCTCGAAGCCGGCGAACTTCGTGTACTGCCCCGGCTTCCAGTAGGAGTACGAACCGCGGGTCCAGCGGTAGCCCGGCCAATAGTCCACCGTGGCGCGGCCGTTCCAGTGCTGGGAGATCCCGGGCAGGACCGGCTCGAGCTGGGTGAGGAACTGCTGGGCCCGCTGCGCGGGCGTTCCCGAGCCGAAGCTCGCCCCGATCGTGCCGCCGGTGTAGTCCACGAGGATCCCGGACGCGCCGGGCTGGCCGCGCGTGACCTCCCACGTGTTCTGGTAGCCCGTGTCGGAGAAGGTCTCGCCGTTCGAGCCGAGGTCGTTCCAGTGCCGGCGCGCGAACTGGGCGTGCAGCTTCGAGTTCGTGCCCATGCCCTGCTCGGCGATCGCCGTCAGCTTGCGTGGCTCGAAGCCGGCCTTCGAGAGGTCCACCGAGCGGCGGAGGATCGAGAACGGCAGCGCGAGCACGACGTGGTCGGCCGTCACCGAGGTCGCGCCCGAGCCCTTCCTGAAGCTGAGGGTGTAGGTTCCGGCGTTGTTCAGCTTGACCGCGACGAGCTCCGCCCCGGTCGAGATCTGGCCGGGAAGGGCCTGCGCCAGGCGGTCGGTGAGCTGGTCGTTGCCGCCGGCGACGTGGTACTTCTCGTTCGAGGGCCCGAAGATGCGCAGCTGGCCCTGGCCCGAGTAGCCGAGCAGGTAGAGGAGGTTGAGAGAGCTCTGCTCGGCGGAATCGGCGCCGTACTCGATCGTGTAGGCGACATCGAGCAGCTGTCCGAGCCGCGACGCCATGCCTTCCGGCACCGACTCCTCGATCCAGTCCACGATCGACATCGCGTCGAGCTCGCGGCCGCGCGGCGTGGACGTGTCCCAGGTCGTCGGGTAGCTCGCGGCGGAGACGTCCTTGTGGAGCTTCTGCCAGATCTGCTTGAGGTCGGAGACGATCGCCGTCTCGTGGTACGGCTGCCCGTCGAAGTAGCCCAGTGTCTCCGTGCCGTTCTGCTCGGCGGCGAGCAGGTTGTCGAGCTTCAGCCCGAGCTCCTGGGTCAGGCTCCGAATCCTGGTGTGGTTCTGGTCGATCAGCTCGCCGCCGTGCTCGACGAGCTGGCCGTCGGCGAACGCGCCGCGCAGCGTCCAGCAGCGGCCGCCGATGCGGTCCGAGGCCTCGTAGACCTGGGTCGCGTAGCCCGCCTGGCGGAGGCGGTGCGCGCACGAGAGGCCCGCGAGCCCCGCGCCGACGACGGCGATCCGGGGCGAGCCGGCACCGCGCGCGGACGGCGCGAGCTTCCCGGCCGTGACCGCCGCGACGCCGAGCGCTCCCGCCTCGGCGAGGAAGCGGAGCCGGCTCGTCCGGCGCTCCTCCTGCACCTGCTCGACGGAAACGTGCCGCGTTGCCGCCTCGGCGACGACGCGGGCCGCATCCTGCAGTTCCCCCGCAAGCGGTGTTCTGGCCATCTCTCCTCCCCCGGTTGCTCCCTGAGGCGCGAACGATGAAGGATCGAGTCAAAGATGGCAATATCCGCTCCGGCCCGCTCTGCCCTGCGCTTTTCGACGCCGTGGCCAACTCGGGCAGCGGATTGCTCGGGCGGCTTGTCCAAAGGGGCGGAGAGGGGCTAGGCTCGGGGGCGGCCGTAACCGGACTCGGAGGTAGGACGTGAGCGTTTCGATTGCGAAGTACGAGAACTTCGTCGGCGGCGAATGGGTCGGTGCGGCCGACGGGAAGACGATGGAAGTGCTCAACCCGGCCACCGGCGAGGTCATCGCCGAGGTCCCGGCGAGCTCGGCGCTGGACGTCGACCGCGCAGTCGCGGCGGCGAAGCAGGCCCTGCCCGACTGGCTCGAGACGACACCGGGCGAACGGGCGGAGATCCTGCTCTCACTCGCCGACCTACTCGACGAGCATGGGGACGAGCTGGCGGCGCTCGAGTCGCGAAACGTCGGCAAGCCGCTCTCGTACGCGAAGGACGAGATCCCGGTCGGCTCGGACAACCTGCGCTTCTTCGCCGGTGCCGCGCGCGTGCTCGAGGGGCGCTCGACCGGCGAGTACATGCGCGGCTACACCTCGATGATCCGGCGCGAGCCGCTCGGCATCGTCGGCGGCATCACCCCGTGGAACTACCCGCTGATGATGGCGATCTGGAAGATCGCGCCCGCGCTCGCGGCCGGCAACGTCCAGGTGATCAAGCCGTCGGAGCAGACGCCGCTGACGACGCTGCGCTTCATGCAGCTCGCCCAGGAGATCCTGCCGCCCGGCGTCCTGAACGTCGTCACCGGCGACGGCGTGCCCGCCGGGGACGCGCTCGTCAGGCATCCCGACGTGCGCCTGATCTCGCTCACCGGCGACGTCTCGACGGGCAAGCTGATCGCCCGCAACGCCTCCGACACGCTGAAGCGCGTCCACCTCGAGCTCGGCGGCAAGGCGCCCGTGCTCGTCTTCGACGACGCCGACCCGGCTCAGGTCGCCGAGGCGATCAAGATCGGCGGCTACTGGAACTCGGGCCAGGACTGCACCGCCGCCTCGCGCGTGCTCGCCGGCCCGAAGATCTACGACGCCCTGCTCGAGGCGCTCGTGCCCGCCGTCGAGTCGCTGCAGGTCGGCGACCCGGCCGAGGGCGACGAGGTCGAGATGGGCCCCGTGATCTCGCAGGCCCAGCAGGAGCGCGTGCTCGGCTTCCTCGAGCGGGCGGGCAAGGCCAAGGCGACGATCCTCACCGGCGGCGAGGCCGGCCGCGACCGCGGCTTCTTCGTCCAGCCGACCGTCGTCGTGGACGTCGGCCAGCACTCGGAGATCGTGCAGAAGGAGGTCTTCGGGCCGGTCGTCTCGGTGCAGCGGTTCGCCGACGACGCCCAGGCGATCGAGTGGGCAAACGACGTCAGCTACGGCCTCGCGTCGTCGGTCTTCACGCGCGACATCGGCCGCGCCCTCAACGCGGCGCGCAAGCTCCAGTTCGGGACGGTCTGGATCAACGACCACATCCCGCTCGTCTCGGAGATGCCGCACGGCGGCTACAAGGAGTCCGGCTACGGCAAGGACCTATCCGCATACTCGCTCGAGGACTACACCCAGATCAAGCATGTGATGGCGAAGCTCGATTGAGCACGCCCGACGTCAGACTCGACCGGGTCGTCAAGCGCTTCGACGACGTGACCGCGGTGGACGGGATCTCGCTCGAGATCCCGTCCGGGTCGTTCTTCGCACTGCTCGGCCCGTCGGGCTGCGGCAAGACGACGACACTGCGCATGATCGGCGGCTTCGAGGAGCCGAGCGAGGGGACGATCTATCTCGGCGAGCAGGACGTCACCGGGCTGCCGCCCTACTGGCGGGACGTCAACACCGTCTTCCAGAGCTACGCGCTCTTCCCGCACCTCTCGATCTTCGAGAACGTCGCCTTCGGCCTCCGCCGCAAGCGCGTGGGCCGCGCCGAGGTGCGCACCCGGGTCGGCGACGCGCTCGAGCTCGTGGACCTTGCCGGCTACGGCGAGCGGCGGCCGCGCCAGCTCTCCGGCGGCCAGGCCCAGCGGGTCGCGCTCGCGCGCGCGCTCGTCAACCGGCCGCGCGTCCTTCTGCTCGACGAGCCGCTCGGCGCCCTCGACCTGAAGCTGCGCAAGCAGATGCAGCTCGAGCTGAAGCGCATCCAGCACGAGGTCGGGATCACGTTCGTCCACGTCACGCACGACCAGGACGAGGCGATGACGATGGCGGACGAGATCGCGGTCATGAACCACGGCAAGATCGAGCAGCTCGGCCCGCCGACAGAGCTCTACGAGCGGCCCGCGACGGCTTTCGTCGCCGGCTTCCTCGGCGTGTCGAACCTGCTGGCCGGGGTCGTCGCAGGGGAGGACCGCGTCCGCCTCGACGACGGCACGGAGATCCGTGTTCCACTCGGCGGCCGCTCCGGCAGGGTCGCCGTCGGAGTCCGCCCGGAGAAGATCCGGCTCGTCGCAGGCGCCGGCAACGAGCTGCCCGGGACGGTCACCGAGACCGCGTACGTCGGGGTTGCCACGCAGGTGATCGTCGCGACGCAGGCCGGTGTCGTCTCCGTCTTCTCCCAGAACGCCGAGACCGGCGCGGTGCCACCCGCGCCCGGCACGCAGGTCGCGCTCAGCTGGAGCCCCGAATCCACCTTCGTCGTCCAAAGCCCCGAGGAGGAGCCCGCATGACCAAGCCGCTCACCCGCCGCCAAGTGCTCGAGCGCGCCGCCCTGGGCGGTGCCGTCCTGACGATCCCCGGCTTCCTCGCCGCCTGCGGTGGGGGAGGCGGTGGCACGACGACCGCTGCGACGATTGCCGGCCCGACCGCCGGCACCCTCGCCGACACGCTCACGATCTCGAACTGGCCGCTCTACATCGACGTGGACGAGGAGACGAAGAAGTACCCGACGCTCGACGCGTTCACCCGGGAGCTCGGGGTCGCGGTCGACTACATCGAGGACGTCAACGACAACGACCAGTGGTTCGGCAAGAACCAGGCGACGCTCGCCCAGGGCAAGGGCATCGGCCGCGACCTGACGGTGCTGACCGACTGGATGGCCGCCCGCATGGTCCGGCTGGGCTACGTCCAGAAGCTCGACCGCTCCGCGATTCCGAACGCGTCGAACCTCGTCGACGCACTCGCGAGCCCCGGCTGGGATCCGAACCGCGAGTACTCGCTGCCCTGGCAGTCGGGCCTGACCGGCATCGGCTACGACCCGAAGAAGGTCGGCGGCGACGTCACCTCCGTCTCGCAGCTGCTCGAGGACCCGAAGCTGAAGGGCAAGGTCGCCTTCCTGAGCGAGATGCCCGACACGATGGGCCTGATGCTGCAGGACGACGGCAAGGACCCCACCAAGGTGAGCGCGGCGGACTTCGACGCGGCCATCGCGCGCCTGCAGGCCGGCGTGGACTCCGGCCAGATCCGCCAGTTCACGGGCAACGACTACGCGCCGCTCCTGGCCAAGGGCGATCTCTGGGCCTGCGTCGCCTGGTCGGGCGACATGGTGCAGCTGATCGCCGACAACCCGAGCCTGACGTTCCGGCTCCCGGATCCGGGTGGGATGATCTGGACGGACAACATGCTCATCCCGACCGGCGGCGACGTCTTCACGGCGTCGACGTTCATGGACTTCGTCTACCGGCCCGCGATCGCCGCGCAGATCGAGGCGTACGTCAACTACATCTGCCCCGTGAAGGGGGCCAAGGAGGAGCTCGCCAAGCTCGACCCCGACCTCGCCGCGAACCCGCTCGTCTTCCCGGACGACGCAACGCTGGCGGCGGTCAAGATCTTCGACGCCGAAGCGGCGGACGACAGCGCGCTGAAGCAGAAGTTCCAGGCCGTGATCGGCGCGTAGCGGAAGCGGAGTGAGCTTTCTCCACCGCCACCGCGGGCTCCAGCGCGGGGGAACCCATGGTTCCCCCGCGAGCCCCCTCCTTTCGCTTGTGGCAGGGGAGGGGCGCGGCTGGGTCTCCCGGCCGGCGAAGCCGGCCTCCGACCCCGTACCGTCCCGCAGGGGAACGGCGTAGGTGAGCTTCCTCCACCGCCACCGCGGGCTCGTCCCGTACGTCCTGCTCGCACCGGGGCTGGGCTTCCTGGTCCTGTTCTTCGTCGTGCCGATGTACTACCTCGCGCACACCTCGCTCGAGACGGGCTCGCTCGACATCGGCTACGCGTTCAGCTGGGCGTGGAACAACTACTCGGACGGGATCTCCACCTACCACGAGCAGTTCGTCCGCTCGCTCGAGTACGCGGGCCTCGCGACCCTGTTCTGCCTGCTGATCAGCTACCCGCTCGCGTACTGGATCGCGTTCCGCGGCGGCCGCTGGAAGGGGCTGCTCCTCCTGCTCGTGATCGCTCCGTTCTTCGTCACGTACCTGATCCGGACGCTCGCCTGGCAGACGATCCTCTCCGACGAGGGGTTCGTCGTGAGCGCGCTGCAGGCGGTCGGGCTCGTCGGCGACGGAGAGCGGCTGCTGGCAACCTCGACGGCCGTCGTCGCGGGCATCACCTACAACTTCCTGCCCTTCATGGCCCTGCCGCTGTACGCGTCGCTCGAGCAGATCGACGGCCGGCTGATCGAGGCGGCCGAGGATCTGTATGCGAGCCGCTTGCAGGCATTCCTGCGCGTGACGCTGCCGCTCTCGCTGCCCGGGGTCTTCGCCGGAACGATGCTCACGTTCATTCCGGCCGCCGGCGACTTCATCAACGCCCAGCTGCTGGGCACGCCGAGGCAGTTCATGATCGGGAACGTCATCCAGTCGAAGTTCCTCGTGATCACCGACTACGGGCAGGCGGCGGCGCTCTCGTTCGTCCTGATGGCCGCGATCCTCGCGCTGATCCTCGTCTACGCGAAGGCGCTCGGCACGGAGAAGCTGACGGGATGAGGTTCGTGCGCCGGCATGTGCTCACCGTGTTCGCGCTCGCCGCGTTCGCGTACCTGATGCTGCCGATCGCGGTCGTCGTCCTCTTCTCGGTCAACGACCCCGCGGGCCGCTTCAACTACACGTGGGAGGGGTTCACGTTGAAGCACTGGGCCGACCCGTTCGGGGCCCCGGGGCTCAAGGACGCGATCGTGACGAGTCTCGAGATCGCCGCGCTCGCGTCGCTCGTCGCGACGGTGCTCGGAACGCTGATCGCGCTCGCGCTCGTGCGCTACGGCTTCCGGGGACGGGGCCTGACGAACCTGCTCATCTTCATGCCGATGACGACGCCGGAGGTCGTGATGGGCGCGTCGCTGCTGACGCTCTTCCTCAACCTCGGCGTCGATCGCGGCTTCACGACGATCTTCCTCGCGCACGTGATGTTCTGCGTCTCGTTCGTCGTCGTCACCGTCAAGGTCCGGCTCATCGGCTTCGACCGCCACCTCGAGGAGGCGGCGATGGACCTCGGCGCGAACCCGTTCGTCGCCTTCGGCCGCGTCACGCTGCCTCTGATCGCTCCCGGGGTGCTGGCAGGAGCGCTGCTCGCGTTCGCGCTCTCGGTCGACGACTTCGTGATCACCGCGTTCAACTCCGGCCCGACGACGACCTTCCCCCTCTACGTCTGGGGCGCCGCGCGCGTCGGCGTCCCTCCGCAGGTCAACGTCATCGGCACCATCATCTTCCTCGCCGCCGCGTCGCTGATGTTCGCTACCGTGGCCGCCCAGACCCGTCGCTCCCGGAAAGGAACCGTATGACCCTCGATCTCCAGCAGGCCGCCCGCGACCACCTGTGGATGCACTTCACCCGCATGGGCGGGTACGACGGGAACGACGTGCCGATCATCGTGCGCGGCGACGGCTGCTATCTCGAGGACATCCACGGCAAGCGCTACCTCGACGGGCTCGCAGGGCTCTTCTCGGTCAACATCGGCTACGGCTACGGCGAGGAGATGGGGCAGGCGGCGCTCGCCCAGCTGCGCGAGCTGCCCTTCTACACGAACTGGTCCTATGCCCACCCGCGCGCCGTCGAGCTGGCGGCGGAGATCGCCTCGCTCGCCCCGGGCGACCTGAACCGCGTCTTCTTCGTCTCGGGTGGCTCGGAGGCCGTCGAATCGGCCTGGAAGCTTGCGCGGCAGTACTACTCCGCGCGGGACGGCAAGGAGCCGCCGTACAAGTACAAGGCGATCGCGCGCAGCCTCGCCTACCACGGCACGACGATGGGGGCGCTCTCGATCAACGGCATCCCGGGGCTCAAGACGCCCTTCGAGCCGCTCGTCCCGGGAGTGGAGCACGTCCACAACACGAACCGCTACCACCGGCCGCCCGAAGAGACCGAAGCCGAGTTCACTGCGTTCCTCCTCGAGGATCTCGAGCAGACGATCCTCCAGATGGGGCCCGAGACGGTCGGCCTCGTCCACATGGAGCCGGTGCAGAACGCCGGGGGCGCCTTCACACCGCCGGACGGGTACTGGCGGGGCGTGCGCGAGATCTGCGACCGCTACGACATCCTGCTCTCGGCCGACGAGGTCATCACCGCGTTCGGGCGGCTCGGCCACTGGTTCGGCTCGGAGCGCTACGACATCCGGCCCGACATCATCTGCTGCGCCAAGGGGCTCTCCTCATCGCACGGCGCGATCGGCGCCGTGATCGCGACGGATCGCGTGATGGAGCCGTTCCTCGACTCTACGAGCATCTTCACGCACGGCATCACGTTCGGCGGGCACCCGGTGATGTCCGCGCTCGCGCTCAAGAACATCGAGATCATGAAGCGCGACCGGATCCTCGAGGGCGTACGCGAGCACGAGGCCGCGTTCCGCTCGACGCTGGAGCAGCTGCTCGAGCTGCCGATCGTCGGCGACGTGCGCGGCTGCGGCTACTTCTACGCGCTCGAGCTGGTCAAGGACAAGGAGACGCGCGAGTCGTTCTCCGACGACGAGTGCGAGACGCTGCTGCGCGGCTTCCTCTCCGGGAAGCTGTTCGAGCGTGGCTTGATCTGCCGGGCCGACGATCGCGGCGACCCGGTGATCCAGATCTCGCCGCCGCTCGTCGCCCGGCAGGAGCAGTTCGACGAGATGGTCGGGATTCTCGGCGACGTGCTGGCCGAGGCCTCGGTGCTCATGCAGGCGCACGTCTAGCGGCAGAAGCCGCCGCTTACTGCCCAGCGAGGGCCAGGCAGAGCCCAAAGTCGCCTGCCGCATCCGTCCAGAACCGCGCCGGCACCAGGCCGGCGGCGCGCAGCTCCGCCTCGATCCCCTCGCGGCGGAACTTCGCGCTGATCTCGGTCCGCATCTCCTCGCCCGCTCCGAAGAGCACATCGACTCCGAGCGCCGCCACGGGCACGGCCTGCTCGACGGTCGAGCGCAGGCGGAGGTCCATCCACTCGTTCGCAGCGTCCCACGAGGCGACGTGCTCGAAGCGCGCCGGGTCGAACTCCGCGCCAAGCTCGCGGTTGAGGACGAGCAGCACGTTGCGGATGAACGCCGCGGTCACGCCCGCCGAATCGTTGTAGGCCGCCTCGAGCCGCGCCGTGTCCTTGACGAGGTCGACGCCGAGCAGGAAGGCGTCGCCCGGGTGGAGCGCCGTGCCGATCGCGGCGAGGAAGCCGGCGCGCTCGACCGGATCGAAGTTCCCGATCGTCGAGCCCAGGAAGGCGACGAGCCGGCGGCCGCCGTCCGGGACCACACCGAGGTGGCGCTGGAAGTCACCCACCACGGCATGCACCTGAACGCCCGGGTACTCCGTCCCGACGGCGTCTGCGCTCGCGCGCAGCGTCTCCTCGCTCACGTCGAACGGGACGAAGCGGCGCAGCGTCCCGGCGGCCTCGAGCGCGTCGAGCAGCAGCCGAGTCTTCTCCGATGTCCCCGAGCCGAGCTCGACGAGCGTGGCGGCGCCCGTGACGAGGGCGATCTCGCCGGCGCGCGCCGCGAGGATCTCCCGCTCGGCGCGGGTGAGGTAGTACTCGGGCAAGCGCGTGATCTCGTCGAAGAGCTGCGAACCGCGCTCGTCGTAGAGCCACTTCGGCGAAAGCCGCTTCGGCGAGGAGGTCAGGCCGGCCAGTCCCTCGGCGCGGAGTGCCGCGTGCCGCTCCTCCTCGGAGAAGCGCACGTCGACGACCTGAGCGGGGCGGGCGTCGAGCAGCGAGCGGTCAAGCATCGCTGGCGCACCTGAAGCCGGCGAAGATCTGGCGGCGCTGCGGGTAGTCCCAGTTGCGGAAGGTCGGCCGCGCGACGAGCGGATCGGTCGCCCACGAGCCGCCTCGCAGCACGCGGTACTCGTCCCCGAAGAAGACCTCGGAGTACTCGGCGTACGGGAAGGCTTCGAAACCGGGGTAGGGGAGGAAGTGGGAGGACGTCCACTCCCAGACGCCGCCGAGCAGCCGCTCGGCCCCGCACTCTTCGGTCGCGGCCTTCTCCCATTCGGCCTCGGTCGGGAGCCGCTTGCCGGCCCAGCGCGCGTAGGCGTCGGCCTCGTACCAGGAGACGTGCTGCACCGGCTCGGCTGCAGGCAGCGGCTCGATCTGGCCGAAGCGGCGTCGCGACCAGCCGGCCCGGCCCTGGATCCAGTACAGCGGGTGCTCCACGGCCTCGGCCTCGCGCCAGGCCCAGCCCGCGGCGCTCCACCAGCGCGGGTCGCCGTAGCCGCCGTCCTCGACGAACGCGAGGTAGGCGCCGTTCGTGACGGGGTTGCGGTCGAGCCGGAACGCTGGCAGCTCGACGTCGTGCGCAGTGAGCTCGTTGTCGTACGCCCAGGGCTCGTCGGCGGCGCCGAGCACGAACGGCCCACCGGGAACGAGCACGTCGGGCGGCCCTGCGTCGCTCGCCGGTGCCGGGCCGGGGGGCGCCGGGTACGGCTGCTCTCGCAGCTGGAGGGTCTGCAGGATCGTCTCGATGTGCTGGAGCTCGTGGGAGACGACGAGCCCGAAGACGTAGCCGTTCGCGAGCAGCCGGTCGTCCGGGTCGAGCGGCGTCTCGGCGAGCACCTCCAGCGCGGCGCGCCGGACGTCGGCAACGTACGCGCGCGCCTGCTCGGGACGCAACATCGGCAGCTCGCCGCGCTCGCTGCGAACGTGGGCGAACGCGTCGTAGAGCTCGTCGTGGCGTTCCTCGAGCGGCGCGCGGCGTCCCACGCGGCGCAGCAGCCAGAGCTCCTCGAACCAGCCGATGTGGGCGAAGTCCCAGACGAGCGGCGACTGCAGCGGCGAGACCTGCTGCACGAGCTGCTCGTCCGGAATGGGCGCAAGCAGCGACTCGATCGCGCTGCGCGCGCGCTCGAGCTCGTCCTTGATCGTCGCCTTCAACTCCGCCTCGCGGCGGCCGCGCTGCGCGGTCGTCACCGTGGACATGGTGGCACAACGGTTCCTAAACGCCTCCGAATGTTCGCCTTGGTAGCCTCCCGCGTAGGACGTCGGACACCGGGGAGGCACGAGTGGAGAACGAAGAACCTGTCGTCGTCGCGCGGGACGTGACGCGCCGCTACGGGGAGGGCGACACCGCCGTGGACGCGCTGCGCGGGATCTCGCTCGACATCGCCAAGGGCAAGCTGACAGCCGTGATGGGCCCCTCGGGATCGGGGAAGTCCACGCTCATGCACATCCTCGCCGGCCTCGACAAGCCGACCTCGGGCACCGTCTCGATCGACGGCAGCGAGCTGACGACGCTCGGCGACAACGACCTGACGAAGCTGCGCCGCCAGCACATCGGGTTCGTCTTCCAGTTCTTCAATCTGCTGCCGATGCTGAGCGCGGAGGAGAACGTCCTGCTGCCGCTCTCGATCGCCGGCGAGAAGGTCGACCGCGACTGGTTCGTGGATCTCGTCGGCAAGGTCGGGCTCGCCGACAGGCTCAAGCATCGCCCGGCCGAGCTCTCCGGCGGGCAGCAGCAGCGCGTCGCGATCGGACGCGCGCTCGTCTCTCAGCCGACCGTCGTCTTCGCCGACGAGCCGACGGGCAACCTCGACTCGACCACGAGCGGCGAGATCCTCGAACTGCTGCGCGCCTCGGTCGACGAGTACGGGCAGACGACGGTGATGGTCACCCACGAGGCGCGCGCCGCCGCCATGGCGGACCGGGTTCTGTTCCTCGCCGACGGGTTGATCGTCCGCGACATGCCGCGCTCGAGCCAGCCGGAGATCTTGCACGCGATGGAGGCGCTGGCCGGGAAGTGATCAGGTTCGCCGTCAGGGGCCTGCTCGGTCGCAAGCTGCGGACGGCTCTCACCGCAGTGGCGATCGTTCTCGGCGTCGCGATGGTCGGCGGCACGTACGTGCTCACCGACTCGATCTCGAACGCGTTCGACGCGATCATCTCGACGCAGTACGAGGGCACCGACGCGGTGATCACCGGCAAGTCGGCCTTCGACCTCGGCAACACCGGCCTCTCGACGCCTCCGTCGTTCGACGAGTCGGTGCTGGCGCAGGTGAAGACGCTCCCCGATCTTGCCGCCGCCATCGGTGGAGTCGGGGGAGAGGCTCAGCTGATCGGCGAAAACGGCAAAGCGATCGTCTTCGGGGGTGCTCCGAACCTCGGCTTCAGTGTCGATCCGACGCAGCCGAAGTTCAACACACTCACGCTTGCGAGCGGATCCTGGCCCAGGGCCGGCGAGGTCGTGGTCGACACGGCCACCGCCTCCAAGAAGAAGCTCGTGGTGGGACAGGACATCGGTGTGCAGGCCCAGGGGCCGGTCGAGCTGCTCCGCATCTCGGGCCTCGTCAAGTTCGGCGCCGTCGACACGATCGGCGGTGCGACTCTTGCCGGATTCGATCTCCGGACGGCGCAGCGTCTGTTCGGCAAGCTCGGTCAGCTCGACCAGATACGCGTGGCGGTCAAACCCGGTGTGGAGCCGTCGAAGCTCGTCGCCGAGATCCAGGCCATCCTTCCCCCAGGGACGCAGGTGAGGACCGGCGACACACAAGCCGACAGCGATTCGGAGGACACGAGCAGCTTCATCGGCATCCTGCAGAACATCCTGCTCGCGTTCGGTGGCGCCGCGCTGTTCGTCGGCGCCTTCGTGATCGCGAACTCGCTCTCGATTACGATCGCCCAGCGGACGCGCGAGTTTGCGACCCTGCGCACCCTCGGCGCTTCCCGCCGCCAGGTTTTGGGCTCGGTGATCGTCGAAGCGCTCGTGATCGGCGTGCTCGCCTCGGTCGCCGGCCTGTTCCTCGGACTGGCGCTGGGGAAGGGGCTCTTCAACCTGTTCGACGCAGTCGGGTTCACGCTGCCCAACAACGGCCTCACGGTCGAGACTCGGACGATCGTGGTCTCGTTGCTCGTCGGGATCGTCGTCACCGTGCTCGCAAGTCTCCGGCCCGCGCTTCGCGCCACCCGTGTGCCGCCGATCGCCGCAGTCCGTGAGGGCGCCACGCTCCCGCCCGGGCGCTTCCATCGGTTCCGCGCTCTCGGTGCGGCCGGGACGGCGCTGATCGGGCTCGCAGCGCTCGTCTACGGCCTCTTCGGCAGCGACCTCGGCACGACGCAGGTGCTGCTCTGGATGGGCGTCGGGGCGCTGCTGGTCTTCGTCGGCGTCGCCCTGTTCTCCGCCCAGCTCGTCGTCCCGATGGCCCATGCCCTAGGCTGGCCCGCCACGAAGGTGGGTGGCGCCGCCGGGATCCTGGCAAGGGACAACGCCCAACGCAACCGGCAGCGCACCGCTTCGACCGCCTCCGCCCTCATGATCGGCCTCGCCCTCGTGACCCTCGTCGCCACCGTCGCGGCCGGAGTCATCGGGACGTTCAACGGGGCCGTCGACGATCTCGCCCGCGGCGAGTTCTACGCCATCACAGCCCAGAACAACTTTTCGCCTATCCCCGTCAGCGCCGCCGAGGCCGCCGCGAAGACACCGGGAGTCGAAACGATCGCGAGCGTCCGCGCCGGTGAAGCCGGCTTGTTCGGCAACTCGCGGGAGGTGACAGCCGTCGAGCCGACGCTCGGGGGGGTGATCAACCTCGACTGGCAGCAGGGCTCCCAGGCGGTGCTCGCGCAGCTCGGTGTGGACGGCGCGTTCGTGGACGACGGCTTTGCGGGAAACCACGATCTCTCGGTCGGCTCGACGTTCGACCTCCTGACCCCGTCCGGGCAGACGCTTGCCTTGACGGTCAAGGGGATCTTCAAGCCACCCGCCGGCGGCTCGCCGTTCGGGCCCGTGACGATGTCGGCCGCGACCTTCGACCGTTACTACGACCAACCGAGGAACGTCTACACATTCGTGACGATGAGCGGCGGAGTGACCGAGGCGAACACGGCCGCCCTCGCCGCCGGCCTCGATTCCTTCCCGAACGCGAAGGTGGCCGACGGCGAGCAGTTCAAGAAGGACCAGGCGTCGGGTCTCAAGAACGTGCTCAACGTCCTCTACGTGCTCCTTGCACTCTCGGTCCTCGTCAGCTTCTTCGGCATCGTGAACACCCTCGTCCTGACCGTGTTCGAGCGCACGCGCGAGATCGGGATGCTCAGGGCGATCGGCATGACGCGACGCCAGGTGCGGCGCATGATCCGGCACGAGAGCGTGATCACCTCGCTGATCGGCGCCGCCATCGGGCTCGTCCTCGGCGTCGCCCTCGCCGCGCTGCTGATCTCGCGCGTGAAGGAGATCAACTTCTTCATGCCGTGGGCTCAGCTCGCCATCTTCCTGCTCGCCGCGATCGTCGTCGGCATCGTCGCCGCGATCTTCCCTGCGCGCCGCGCCGCCAGGCTGAACCCGCTCGAGGCGCTGCACTACGAGTGATCAGCGGCGCGCCGCGCCGGCCGGCACGGCGACGCGGCCCTGCAGCGAGCTACTGAGCGGGGCGCGGCCGGCGAGCGACGCCGCCCTGCTCGGCGGCCAGGGCGACTGCGGCGGCGACGGCCGGGGCGACCTCGCGGTTGAAGACGCTCGGCACGATGTACTCCGCCCCGAGCGCGTCATCGGACACGACGGCGGCGATCGCATGGCCCGCCGCGACCTTCATCTCCTCCGTGATCTGGGAGGCGCGGACGTCGAGGGCGCCCCGGAAGACACCGGGAAAGGCGAGCACGTTGTTGATCTGGTTGGGGTAGTCCGAGCGCCCGGTCGCGATCACGGCTGCGAAGTCGCCGATCTCCTCCGGCATCACCTCAGGGGTCGGGTTCGCCATGGCGAAGACGATTGCGTCCTTCGCCATCGTGCGTACAGCCTCGGCCGAGACGGCGCCGGGGCCTGCGAGGCCGAGGAAGACGTCGGCGCCCGCGAGCATGTCGTTCGCGCTCCCCTGCCGGTTCTCGGGATTCGTCAGCTCCGCGTAGAGCGCCTTGCTCGCGTCCAGGCCGTCGCGTCCCCTGTGGATCGCGCCGCGGCGGTCGCAGCCGACCACGTCGCGGACGCCGGCGTGCAGCAGGATCTTCGACACGGCGACACCGGCGGCGCCGGCGCCGACGACGACGACACGCAGGTCCTCCATCCTCTTGCCCACGACCTTGAGCGCGTTCACGAGCGCCGCGAGCACGACGATCGCCGTGCCGTGCTGGTCGTCGTGGAAGACCGGGATGTCCAGTGTCTCGCGCAGTCGCCGCTCGATGTCGAAACAGCGTGGCGCCGAGATGTCCTCGAGGTTGATGCCGCCGAAGACGGGGGCGATCGCGGTCACGATCGCGACGATCTCGTCGGTGTCCTTGGTCGCGAGGCAGATCGGGAAGGCGTCGACGTTGCCGAACTCCTTGAACAGCATCGCCTTGCCCTCCATCACCGGGATCGCGCCCTCGGGGCCGATGTCGCCGAGCCCGAGCACGGCGGTGCCGTCGCTGACGACGGCGACCGTGTTGTGCTTGATCGTCAGGTTGAAGACCTTCGAACGGTCCTCGGCGATCGCCATGCAGACGCGGGCGACCCCCGGGGTGTAGGCCATCGAGAGGTCGTCGCGCGTCTTCAGCGGGTGCTTCGAGACGACTTCGATCTTGCCGCCGAGGTGCATGAGGAACGTCCGGTCGGAGACATGGTCGACTTCGACGCCGGGGACCGCACGCACGGCCTCGGCGATCTGGTCGATGTGCTCGGTGCTCGCGGCGTTCACCGTGACGTCCCGCACCTTCTTGCCCTTCTCGACGCGGACGAGATCGATCGCGCCGAGCGAGCCGCCGGCCTCGCCGACCGCCGCCGCGAGCTTCGCGAAGGCCCCCGGCTCGTCATCGATCTTGACCCGGATCGTCGCGCTGAAGGAAGCAGAGAGATGCTGCGACATCGCCTGCGGCAGTCTAGGCTGCCGGCGCGCTGCGCGTGACGGCAACCGACACCGGCGGCCTCAGCCCAGCCTGATCACCCCGGCGCCGGCGAGGTCTGCGATCTCGGTCTCCGTGTAGCCCGCCTCGGCGAGCACCTCGGCAGTGTGCTGTCCGACGAGCGGCGGCTCCGAGCGGAAGCGAACGCGCTCCCCGTCCACCGAGACCGGCGGCGCAACCAGTTCGTGCCCGCCGAGCGCCTGGAGGATTCCGAGCGAGCGGGTCTGCTCGTGCGCGGCGACGTCGGCGACATCGAGCACCGGAGAGGCCGGGACTCCGGCGGCCCGCAGGCTGCCGAGAAGCTCCGCGGTGGGTTGCTCGGCGACGAGCGGCTCGAGGAGCGCGATCAGCTCGTCCCGGTGGTGGACACGGAGCGGGTTCGTCGCGAAGCGAGGATCTCCGGCGAGCTCAGGGGCGTCGAGGACGTCGCAGAGCGCGGTGAAGAGCCGGTCGTTGCCGGCGACGATCATCAGCTGGCCGTCCGCGGTCGCGAACACCTGATACGGCACGATCAGCGGGAAGGCCGAGCCCTGGCGCTCGGGCACCTCCCCGCCGGCGAGCACGGCGGTCAACTGGTAGGGAAGCAGTGACAGCGCAGTCTCGTAGAGCGACAGGTCGAGTGTCCGGCCGACTCCCTCGTGCAACGCCGCGACGATGGCCAACGCGGCCCATACGCCTGTTCCGATGTCGATCAGAGAGACGCCCACGCGCACCGGCGGGCGGCCGGGTTCTCCGGTCACGCTCATGATCCCGGCGGCCGCCTGCATGAGCGGGTCGTACCCGGGATCCGCGGCCAGCGGGCCGGTGTTGCCGAAGGCCCCGATCGTGCAGTAGACGAGACCGGGGTTCCGCGCGCGCACGGTGTCGGGGCCGAACCCGAGCCGCTCGGCCGTTCCTGGCCGCAGGCTCTGGACGAGCACCGCGGCGCCGTCTGCGAGCCGCAGGAGCACGTCGAGGCCGGCCTCGGTCTTCAGGTCGAGCCCGAGCGAGCGCTTGCCCGCGTTCGCGGCGAAGAACATCACGCTCCCGCCCTCGAAGAAGCGCGGGCCCCAGTCGCGCGCCTCGTCGCCGCGACCGGGATGCTCGATTTTCACGACATCGGCGCCCAGCGCGCCGAGGATCTCCGTGCACGTCGGGCCGGCAAGAGAGCTGGTCAGATCGAGCACGCGCACGCCGTCGAGAGGGAGGAAGCTCACGCCGCCATCATCGCCGTTCGCGTGTCTGCGAGGATGCAGTCGTGTTCCAGGTGGTCATCGACTGGGTGTCCGGCTCCGAGTGGAGCTACCTGATCGTGTTCTCGATCGCCCTCCTCGATGCCTTCATCCCCGTCGTGCCGAGCGAGACGGTCGCGATCTCAGCCGGTGTGCTCGCTGCCTCCGGAGACCTGAACCTCGGCCTCGTGATCGCGGCCGCCGCCGCGGGAGCGTGCGCCGGCGACAACGTCTCGTTCGGCATCGGAACGTGGGTCGGCGAGCACACGCTGAAGCGCTGGTTCGGGAGCGGGAAGGCGCATCAACGGCTGCTCTGGGCCGAGAAACAGCTCGACGAGCGCGGTGGCTACCTGATCGTGATCGCCCGTTTCATTCCGGGTGGCCGCACCGCCACGACGTTCGTCTGCGGGTACCTGCCGACCTTTCGCTGGCGCCGCTTCATCGCCTTCGACGTGCTCGCGGCGGCCATCTGGGGGTCGTACACGGCACTGCTCGGGTACTTCGGCGGCAAGAGCTTCGAAGAAGCCCCGTGGAAGGGCCTGCTCGTCGCGTTCGCGATCGCCAGCGGGATCGCTGTCGGCGTCGAGGTCGTCCGCCACCTCAGGCGGCGGGACGCGCCCGCCTGAGCCCGGTGCGGCTCCACGTCACCGGCGCGACGGGCTTCCTCGGCTCGAAGCTCGTCCGGCTCGCCCCGGGCGCAACCACAGAGCGGGCTGATGTCCGTGACGCCGACGCGGTCATGAGTCTCTTTCAGCGCCTCCGGCCCGAGGTCGCGATCCACACCGCCTACCGCCAGGCCGGCCCCGGCGCGTGGGAGACGACCGTCGACGGCGCCGACAACGTCGCCCGCGCGGCGCGCGCCGTGGGCGCCCGGCTCGTCCACCTGTCGACCGACGTCGTCTTCGACGGTCACAAGGGGAACCCCTATGCCGAAGACGACGAGCCGAGCCCGGTGACGGACTACGGACGGGCGAAGGCCGAGGCCGAGCGGCGCGTCGCCGTCGCGCACGCGGACGTGCTCGTCGTCCGCACCTCGCTGATCGTGGGCGGCCCGGGGCATGTCCCGTCCAAACACGAGCTGGCCGCCCTCGACCCCGGGCTGACGTTCTTCACCGACGAGATCCGCAGCCCCGTGCAGGTCGGCGACCTCGCAGCCGCGCTGCTCGAGCTGGCGGCGCTCCCGGTGAGCGGCATCCTCCATGTCGCCGGCGCCGACGACGTGTCGCGCTTCGAGCTCGCGTGCCTCGCCGCCCGCCGCGAGGTTCGCGGAGCGCCGGCGCCGGCGGGGCGCCCGCTCGACTGCTCGCTCGACTCGAGCCGCGCGCGGGCGCTGCTCCGCGCGTCCCTGCGCGGCGTGCGTACGGTTCTGGCATGAACCGGCTCGCGGGCGAGACGAGCCCGTACCTGCTCCAGCACGCGGACAACCCTGTGGACTGGTACCCGTGGGGTGAGGAGGCCCTGGCCCGCGCGCGCGCCGAGGAGCGGCCGATCCTGCTCTCGATCGGCTACAGCGCGTGCCACTGGTGCCACGTGATGGCGCACGAGTCGTTCGAGGACCCCGGCGCGGCGGCGCTGATGAACGAGCACTTCGTCAACGTCAAGGTGGATCGCGAGGAGCGGCCCGATCTCGACGCGATCTACATGGACGCGGTGGTCGCCCTGACGGGGCAGGGCGGGTGGCCGATGACGGTGTTCCTCACGCCGGACGGCGAGCCGTTCTACGGCGGCACGTACTACCCGCCCGAGCCGCGCCACGGCCTCCCAAGCTTCCGCCAGGTTCTCGAGGCGATCGCCGAAGCCTGGCGCGACCGCCGCGGCGACGTCGCCAGGTCGGCGGCCGAGCTCGTCGGGGCGGTGCGCCGGTCGGCGGAGCTGCAACCGTCGTTCGAACCGCTGACGCCGTCACTGCTCGCGGGCGCCGAGCGTGGGATCGCGCGCACGTTCGAGCCGGCCTTCGGCGGGTTCGGGCGCGCACCGAAGTTTCCCGCTGCGTCCATCGTCGAGTTTCTGCTGCGCCGCGGCGGGGACGAGACCGTGGCCATGGTCGGCGCCACTCTCGACGGCATGGTTGCCGGCGGGATGTACGACCTCGTCGGCGGCGGCTTCCACCGTTACTCGGTGGACGAGCGGTGGCTCGTGCCGCATTTCGAGAAGATGCTGTACGACAACGCGCTGCTGGCCTCGGCGTACCTCCACGCCTGGCAGGCGACAGGCGAGGAGCGCTGGCGGAGCGTGGTCGAGGAGACGCTCGACTACGTCCTGCGCGAGCTGGCGCTGCCCGCCGGCGGCTTCGCCTCCGCGCAGGACGCCGACACCGACGGGGTGGAAGGCCTGACCTTCACGTGGACGCACGAGGAGCTCGCGGCGGCGCTCGGCCGCGACCGGCCAGAGCTGCTCGAGCCGTTCGAGGACGGGCGCTTCGTCGTGCGCGGCGAGCTGACGGCAGCGGAGCGCGCTGCGCTGCTCGCCGTGCGCGAGCGGCGTCCCCAGCCGGCGCGCGACGACAAGGCGATCGCCTCCTGGAACGGGCTTCTGCTCTCGGCGCTCGCCGAGGCGGGCTACCGGCTCGAGCGCGACGACCTGCTCTCGGCCGCGCGCGGGCTCGCGGAGTTCCTACTCGGGCCGCTCTCCGACGGCGAGGGCCGTCTGCTTCGCTCCTGGCGCGAGGGAGGAACGAGTGGGCCAGGCTTCCTCGACGACTATGCGAACGTCGCCAACGGCCTGCTCGACCTGCACGTCCACGACGGCGATCTCCGCTGGCTCGAGGAGGGGCGCCGTCTCGCCCTGCTCGCCGTCGAGTTGTTCGCCGACGGCGAGCGCGGCGGCTTCTTCCTGGGGGATCGCCTGCGCGATCCACTGGTCGCGTCGCCGAAGCCGCTCGACGACAACCCGACGCCGTCGGGCAACTCGATGCTCGCGTACGTCCTGCTGCGGCTGGCGCGGATCTACGGCGACGACGAGCTGGAACGGCACGCAGTCTCGGTCTTCCGCCTCGTCGAGCCGGCGCTCGAGCGAGCGCCCGGAGCCTTCGGCTGGGCGCTCTGCGCGCTCGACCTCTGGTTCGCGCCGCCTCGGGAGCTGGCGATCCTCGGGCCACCCTCCTCGCCCGTCGCCCGCGCCGCCCTCTCTCGCTGGCAGCCGGGCACGGTGGTCGCGGTGGCGCCGGACGGCGGCTCGGACGTCCCGCTGCTCGCCGGCAAGACGCTCGTGGGAGGCAAGCCCGCGGTCTACGCCTGCGAGCGCTTCGTGTGCCGGGCTCCGGTCACCGACCCCGACGCCCTTCGGTAGCCTGCCGCCCGTGGCCCGCACGCAGCAGCGCCCGACCGGCGCCGAGAACGTCGCCTGGGATCTCGCCGACCTCTTCTCGGGAGCGGACGATCCGAAGCTCGAGGCCGAGCTGGCCGACGCCGCCCGCTCCGCCGACGCGTTCCGCGAGCGCTACCACGGCCGCGTCGCGTCGTTGTCCGCCGCTGAGATCGCCGAGGCTGTCGTCGAGCGGGAGCGGATCGACTCGGTGCTCACGCGTGCACGCACGTTCGCGCACCTCGGCTTTTCGACCGACACCGCCGACCCGGCGCGCGGCGCGCTGCTCGCACGGATCCAGGAGCTCGTGGCGGCGAACGAGACGACGCTCCTCTTCGCCCGGCTGGAATGGGCGGCGCTCGACGACGAGCGCGTCGAGGAGCTGCTCGCCGATCCTGTGCTCGCGCGCTGGACGCACTACCTGCGCGCGATCCGGCGCTACCGGCCCCACCTTTTGACCGAGCCGGAGGAGAAGATCCTGACCGAGAAGGGCGTGACGGGGATGACCGCCTGGTCTCGCCTCTACAGCGAGCTCCTGTCGGGGATCCGCGTCACGATCGACAGCGAGGAGTCGGGCCTCGAGCAGGCGCTCGTGCAGCTCCAGAGCGCCGACCGGGAGACGCGCGCGGCAGCGGCCGCCGGGATCACCGAGAGTCTCGCGCCCGGCCTGCGCACCCGCACGTTCGTCTTCAACGCGATGCTGCTCGACAAGGCGACCGACGACCGCCTGCGCGGCTACCCGCACTGGCTCGCCGCGCGCAACCTCGCCAACGAGGCCCCGGACGAGACCGTCGAGGCGCTCGTCGCCGCGGTCGTGGCCCGCTACGACATCCCGCAGCGCTACTACCGCCTCAAGGCGGACATCCTCGGCCTGCCGAAGCTCGCCGACTACGACCGGGTGGCGCCCATCTCGGCGACCGAGAGCTTCACGTCGTGGCAGGAGGCGCGCGAGCTCGTCCTCGGCGCGTTCAGGGACTTCGCCCCCGAGGCCGGCCGGATCGTCTCCGACTTCTGGGACAGGAGCTGGATCGACGCGCCGATCCGCCCGGACAAGCAGATCGGTGCCTTCTGTGCGACGACGGTGCCGGGCGCCCACCCGTATGTGCTGCTGAACTACACCGGCGACCGGCGCTCCGTGCTGACGCTCGCGCACGAGCTCGGACACGGCCTGCACGGCGTGCTCGCGCAGCCGCTCGGGCTCTACAACGCCGGGACCCCGCTCACGCTCGCCGAGACGGCATCCGTCTTCGGCGAGGCGCTCACGTTCAAGGCGCTGACCGCGCGAGAGGACGATCCGCGCCGCCGTCTCGACTTGCTCACCGGCAGGCTCGAGGACGCGATCGCCACGGTCTTCCGCCAGATCGCCTTCAACCGCCTCGAGGACGCCCTCCATACCGCGCGCCGAGGCGAGGGTGAGCTCTCTCCGGACCGGATCGGGGAGCTGTTCCTCGAGACACAGGCGGCGCTGCTCGGGGAGCCCGTCGAGCTCTCGGCGGGCTACGAGCGCTGGTGGAGCTACGTGCCTCACTTCGTGGCCGCGCCGGGGTACGTCTACGCGTACGCGTACGGGTACCTCTTCTCGCTCGCCATCTTCCGCCGCTACGAGCGGGAGGGCGACGCCCTGGTCGAGCCGTATTTCGACCTGCTGCGGGCGGGCGGCTCGCGCCCGCCCGAGGAGCTGGCGGCGCTCGTCGGGCTCGACCTTGCGGATCCGGCGCTCTGGGCCGACGGGCTGGCCGCGGTGGACGAGATTCTCGCCGAGGCGGAGGCGCTCGCAGGCGAGCTCGGCCTGCGCGGATCTGTGGCATGAGCAACAAATGTTTGATTTTTCCGTCTGTAGCTGCAAACGTCGCGACACAGCGACGTGCAGTCAATGCTCAAAGGAGTGTCCATGCGTAGGGTCTCTCTCCTAGGGCTCGCCCTTGTCGGCGCGCTCTTGCTCACGCTTCCGAGCGCATTCGCGTCCGGGGGAGCTTCGAAGGCCGATCCGGGGCTCACAAACCGGACGATCACGATCGGCGGCACCTTCCCGCTCACGGGCCCGGCGTCTGGCTACGCGCCCATCCCCGGTGCGATGAAGGCCTACTTCAGCTACATCAACGCCCGGCGCGGCCCGGACGGCAAGCGCGGCGTCTACGGCCGCCAGATCGTCTTCAAGTACTACGACGACGGCTACAACCCGGCGAACAGCGTCCAGTTGACGCGCAAGCTCGTCGAGGACGACAAGGTCTTCGCCGTCGTCGGCAGCCTCGGCACCGAGGTGAACGAGGCAATCCAGCCGTACCTGAACCAGAAGAAGGTTCCGCATGTGCTCGTCTCGACGGGCGCGAGCGAGTGGGGGTTCAACTTCAGGCAGTACCCGTGGACGATCGGGTGGCAGCCCGACTACGTCGGCGAGGGCCGCGTGTACGGCCTCGATGTCGTCAAGAACTACAAGACGGCGAAGATCGCGGTCATCTACCAGAACGACAGCTACGGGAAGGACTACCTCTACGGCTTCAAGTCGGCGCTCGGCAAGGCGAAGAGCCAGATCGTCGCCGAGGTGCCGTTCGAGGTGACCTCGCCCACGCCCGCGGCGGAGGTCGCCAAGGCGAAGGCGTCCGGAGCCGACATGCTCGTCATCTTCGTGACCCCGAAGGGCACGATCCAGACGTTCGCGTTCGCGAAGGCGCTCGGCTGGGCTCCGAATCCGATCTACGTCAACTCGGTCTCGGCGACGCAGGGGTTCATGGCCGCAGCGACGGGGGCCTCGGGCACGCTGACGAACAACGCGATCAGCGTCACGTACCTCAAGGATCCGGCGAGCCCGACGTACGTGAACGACGCGGCCGTGATCGAGTACAAGCGGCTGCTTGCGAAGTACGCGCCGGCGGCGAAGCCGACCGACCAGCTCAACCTCTACGGGTTCGCGAAGGCGGAGACCTTCGTGCACGCGCTCTACAAGGCCGGCAAGAACCCGACAAGGGCGTCGCTGATGAAGGCGCTCCTGTCGCTGAACGACACCAACCGGTTCCTGCTCGCCGGCATCAAGGAGAAGACGGGCGCCAAGGACCACTTCATCATCAGCCAGAACAAGCTGATCAAGTACCAGAGCGGCGCGTGGAGCGAGGTGGGCAGCCTCATCGAGAGCCGCCCACGCTAGTCTTCAGGAGTCGAATCAGGTTCAATGGCGGGGCCGGCGCATGCCGGCCCCGCCGCTTCTCCGAGGAGGACGCCCATGCCCGAAGCCGTCATCGCCGCGGCAGTGCGCACGCCGATCGGCCGCGCTCGCAAGGGCTCGCTCGCCGACGTGCGGCCCGACGACCTGCTTGCCTTCGCGATCCGCGAGGCGGTCGGGGAAGTGCGTGGGCTCGACAAGGGCGAGATCGTGGACGTGATGGCGGGGTGCGGCTTCCCGCAGGAGAAGCAGGGCATGAACCTCGCGCGGCGGGCCGCGCTGCTCGCCGGGTTGCCGGACGCGGTCGCAGGGACGACGGTCAATCGCTTCTGCGCCTCGAGCCTGCAGACGACGCGGATGGCGTTCCACGCGATCCGCGCGGGGGAGGGCGACGTGTACGTCTCCGCCGGCGTCGAGTCCATCTCGCAGGTGGACGGCTATCCGAGGGACACCGACGAGCTTCATCCGGGCCAGGTCGGCGAGGGCGCGGAGTACGGCAACGTCTACATCCCGATGGGACTGACTGCGGAGAACGTCGCCGAGCAGCACGACGTCTCCCGTGAGGACATGGACCGGTTCGCGCAGCGCTCCCAGGAGCGCGCGGTCGCGGCCCAGGGTTCCGGCTTCTTCGCCCGCGAGCTCACGCCGTACACCAAGGCGGACGGGACGGTGGTGGCCGCCGACGACGGGCCGCGTGCGGACTCGACGTTGGAGCGGCTCGCCTCGCTCGAGGCGGCTTTCAAGCCGGGTGGGAAGGTGACGGCGGGGAATGCGTGCCCGCTCAACGACGGTGCCGCAGCCGTCGTGGTGATGAGCGACGCGAAAGCCGCTGAGCTCGGCGTGCGACCGCGGGCCCGAATCGTCGCGACCGCCGTCTCCGGCGTCTCACCCGACATCATGGGCGTCGGCCCGATCGAGGCTGTGCGGCGCGTGCTGGCCCAGGCCGGAATGACGATCGAGGACGTGGATGTCGTCGAGCTGAACGAGGCCTTCGCGGCGCAGGTGCTGCCGGTCTGCCGCGAGCTGGGGATCGACCCGTTCGGCGAGAAGCTGAACCCGCACGGCGGCGCGATCGCGCTCGGGCACCCCTACGGCATGACGGGCGCGCGGATCCTCTGCACGCTGCTGAACGACCTCGAGACGCTGGACGGGACGATCGGCCTCGAGACGATGTGCGTCGGCGGTGGCCAGGGCATGGCGATGTTGGTGGAGAGACTCACCTAGTCGTTCTGCTCGCGGGACGGCCGGTACTGCTCCCAGTAGCCCTCCATCGTCGTGCCCCGGCCAGCGGCGTGGATGAGGTCGTACGGCGCGAGGTTGACCGCGCGCACGATCCACTCGTCGCCCACGTCGAGGACGTTGATGCACGCCGGCGCCTGCTCGAAGTGGCCGAGGAACATCCGCTCACCGGTGAGGGCGTACGAGAGGATCGCGCGGTTGACGGCGCCGTGCAGGACGGCGAGTGCCGTGTCCCAGCTCTCGTCCGCGAGCAGGCGCTCGAGCGCGGGCAGGACGCGGTCGAACAGCTCGCCGTACGACTCGCCGCCGAGGAAGCGCGCGTCGTTCGGGACGACGCCGCGGAAGGCGCCGACGAAGGCGTGCTCGAGCTCGTCCTCGGGAATCGCGCGCAGGTCGGCGCCCCGGATCTCGCGCAGCTCGGGCCAGCTCTCGGGCTCGCGCCCAGCGACGATTCGGGCCGTCTCGACCGTGCGAGGCAGGCCGCTCGCGAGCACCTGGTCGAACGCGACTCCCGCCAGCGCCTCGGCCGCCACGCGCGCCTGCTCGCGACCGCGCTTGGTGAGGGCCACCTCGTCGGGGGAGACCGGCTGCCCGCTCTCGTCGAAGTACGCCACTTCGCCGTGGCGCATGAGGTAGAGACGCCGCCGCACTAGGTCACAGAACGAGCTCGGCCAGCAGCTGCAGCGCTTCGGGCTGGCGGGCCTGGAGGATCATCGTGGTGGCGCCGCACTCGTGCCAGGCGGCGAGCCGGTCGGCGATCCGGGCCCGGTCGCCGACGAGCGCGATCTCGTCCACGAGCGCGTCGGGAACGGCCAGCGCCGCCTCGCCCTTCTTGCCCTCGAGGTAGAGGTCCTGGATCTCCGCCGCCGCCTCTTCGTAGCCGTACCGCTGCGCGAGACGGGTGTAGAAGTTCTGGCCGCGCGCGCCCATGCCGCCGACGTAGAGCGCGAGCAGCGGCTTCAGCATGTCGCGACACGCCTGGACGTCGTCTGCGACGACGACCGGGACGAGGGGGGCGATGTCGAAGCCGGGCTTCGCGCCCTCGAGCGCGGGCCCGTGCACATGCGCGAAGCGCTCGGGCGAGAAGAAGATCGGCAGCCAGCCGTCGGCGATCTCGGCGGCCAGCGCGACGTTCTTCGGCCCGATCGCGGCAAGGTAGATCGGCACCTCGCTGCGCAGCGGGTGAACGATGATCTTCAGCGGCTTGCCGAGGCCGGTTGCGTCCACGCCGGAGTAAGGGATGTCGTAGTGGGCCCCGTGATGCTCGAGCGGCTCCTTGCGGCGCAGGATCGTGCGCACGATCTCGACGTATTCGCGGGTGCGGGTGAGCGGCTTGCCCCAGGCCTGTCCGTGCCAGCCCTCCGCGACCTGCGGGCCCGACGTGCCGAGGCCGAGCAGCACGCGGCCGCCGGAGAGGAGGTCGAGCGTCGCGACGGTGGTCGCCGTCGCGGCGGGCGAGCGCGCCGGCATCTGCATGATCGCGGAGCCGATTCCGATCCTCTCGGTCGTCGCGGCGATCCAGGCCATCGGCGTCACCGCATCGGTGCCGTAGGCCTCGGATGTCCACACGGAGTGGAAGCCGAGGCGGTCCGCCTCCTGCGCGAGGGCGACGCCGGCGACCGGGTCGTCGTAGTTCAGTTGCAGGCCGAGGCGCACGATGTGCGAGCATACCGCTGTGAGCTCCTTCGCTCCTGCGCCCGAGGTCGCCGAGTTGCGGTCGCGCGTACGGGCGTTCATGGAGGAGCACGTCTACCCGAACGAGGGGCGGCTGTTCGCGGAGGACGCCTCCTCCGACGCGTTGATCGCCGAGCTCCAGGGCAAGGCGAAGAGCGCGGGGCTCTGGGCGCCGCACATCGGCCCCGAAGCCGGCGGCAGCGGCACGGGCTTCCTCGCGTATGCCTACCTCAACGAGGAGATCGGCCGCACCGTCTGGGCCCAGCTCATCCTCGGCTGCCAGGCGCCGGACGCGGGCAACTCGGAGATTCTGCTCATGTTCGGCACCGAGGAGCAGAAGGAACGCTGGCTCCTCCCGCTCGTCGGGGGCGAGATCCGCTCCTTCTTCTCGATGACCGAGCCCGAAGTGGCGGGCTCCGACCCGACGCTGCTGCGCTGCCGCGCCGTCCAGGAGGGCGACGAGTGGGTGATCGACGGGAACAAGTGGTTCTCGTCCGGGGCGGAGGGCGCCGCCTTCGGGATCGTCATGGCCGTCACCGACCCGGACGCGCCGAAGCACGCCCGAGCGACCCAGATCATCGTCCCCGCCGAGACCCCCGGGGTCGAGGTCGTGCGCGCGACGCCGACGATGGGACACCGAGGGCGCAACTGGTCGACCCACTGCGAGGTGCGCTACACCGGCGTGCGCGTGCCGGTGGCGAACACGCTCGGGGAGCGCGGCGCCGGCTTCCGGATCGCGCAGAAGCGGCTCGGGCCGGGGCGGATCCATCACGTCATGCGCTGGCTCGGCCAGATGCAGCGGGCCTTCGAGCTGATGTGCTCGTACTCGCTCGAGCGTGAGGCGTTCGGCGGCCCGCTTGCCGACAAGCAGACGGTGCAGAACTGGATCGCCGACTCGGCGGCCGAGATCCAGGCCTGCCGGCTGATGACGCTCGACGCGGCGTACAAGCTCGACCGTGAGGAGGAGGCCCGCGTCGAGATCTCGCTGATCAAGTTCTACGCCGCGCGCGTCCTGCACGACGTGATCGACCGCGCGATCCAGGTCCACGGCGCGAAGGGGCTGACCGACCTCAGCCCGCTCGGGGCGATGTACGGGATGGCCCGTGGGGCCAGGATCTACGACGGTCCCGACGAGGTGCACAAGATGGTCGTCGCGCGCCAGATCCTGAAGGCGTTCCGCGCCGGCGGCCGCTACGAGTTCGTCTAGCTAGTTGTCCTGGCGCGCGACGTAGATCGTCTTCTCGACCGTTGCGTGCGGCACGCCCTCGGCGTCCACGAGCTCTACGACGTAGCCGCGATCGATCTTGCCCTCGGCTGCCACTGCCGCCCGGATCGCGTCAAGCTCCTCGTCCTCGATCCGGAATGTCGCGTACAGCGTCCCGCGGCCGGGGCGGCGGAAGCGGATGGAGGCCGACTTGTCCCAGACGACGTATTCCGGGCCGAGGCGGTGCATCAGCATCACCATGTAGAAGGGGTCGACCGCGCCGTAGAGCGAGCCGCCGAAGAGCGTCCCCACGTAGTTGCGCGTCCGCCGGGTGAGGCGGAGCTTGATCCGCACCTCGCTCCAGTCGTCTGCGATGAAGACGAGGCGGCCGCCCGTGCCCCGGTAGGCGGGGAAGAGGTTGAACTTCCAGACGTCGCGCCGTCTCACGCGAACGGCGGCGGCGGCGCGTAGCTCTCGCCGCCCGGTCCGCGCGGCCCCGGCACCCGTGGAAAGCGGAAGTCCAGCGGCTCGCGCCCCGGCTGTACGACCCAGGCGTGGCCCGTCTCGCCGGACTCGAGCGCGAGCCAGACGGCGTCGGCGACCTCCTCCGCCGACAGCAGCGGAAAGCCGGCGGCGTCGAAGCGCGCCTTCGCCTCGGGGGCGAGCAGCGGCGTGTCGGCGATGCCGGGGCAGACGGCGTTGATCGAGATCCCGAGTCCGGCGAGCTGGGGCGCCAGCGAGCGTACGAAGCCGACGACGGCGTGCTTGGTCAGCGTGTAGACGGGGTCGTCGGGAAGCGCCGTCAGGCCCGCGAGCGAGGCGGTGGCGACGATCCGCCCGCCGCGCGGCATCACGTTCGCCAGCCGCCGCACGCCGAAGACGACGCCGTCCACGTTCACGCCGACGGCGCGCCGGTACGCCTCGTCCGACAGCGCCGCCAGGTCCGTCTCGCCGGTCACGACCCCCGCGTTCAGGCAGGCGACGTCCACGGGCCCGATGCGCTCCCAGTGCCCGGGCTGTGTCACGTCGAAGCCCGAGACGATGTCGAGGGTCTCGACGTCGAAGCCCGCCGCGGAGAGCCGCGCGCAGATCGCCGCGCCGATCCCCGACGCTCCGCCGGTCACGATCGCCCTCACGCCGTCAGCACGACCTTCCCGGTGCTCTTCCGCGACTCGATCAGCCGGTGCGCCTCGGAGGCCTGCTCGAGCGGGAACTCCGCGCCGACCACCGGCCGCAGCGAGCCCTGCTCCCAGAGTCGCAGCAGGTCGCGCATCGCCTCCTGCACGAGTTGCGGGCGCAGCCCCATCAGCCGGCCGAGGTAGAAGCCCTGCACGCCGATGTTGCGGCCGACGAGCAGAGCCGGGTCGAGCGCCTGCCACGGGCCGCCGGCGTAGCCGATCGCGACGGCGACGCCGAGTGGCGCGAGTGTTCTCAGGCTGTCGGCGAAGACCTGCCCGCCGACCGGGTCGATCACGACGTCCACGCCTTCGATCTCGCCGAGCCTGTCGTAGGTCAGCACGGTCTCCGCGCCGAGCGAGCGCGGCAGCTCGAGCTTCTCCTCCGAGCCGGCCGTCGCGATCACCCTCGCGCCGAGCAGCTTCGCCACCTGCACGGCCGCCGAGCCGACCCCGCCCGCCGCCGCGTGCACGAGCACCTTCGAGCCGGGGTGGATCGTCACCTGGCGCGTGAGCGGGATCCACGCGGTGAGGAAGGCCATCATGAACGCCGCGCCCTCCGCGAAGCTCGCCTGCTCGGGCAGCGGGAACAGCCACTGCTCGTCCACCGCCGCCCATTCGGCGTATCCGCCTCCGCTCGCGCGCGTCATTCCGAGCACGCGCCGGCCGTCCAGCTCGCCCGCGACCTCCGACCCGAGCACGGTCGGCAGCGGCGGCGCCTGCGGATACCGCCCGACCCGCACGAGCACGTCCATGAAGTTGATCCCGCAGGCTCTGACGCGCACGAGCTTCTGTCCGGCTTGAGCCTCCGGCTCCGGCACGTCGCGCACGAGGAGCTGCTCCGGGGGCCCCGTTTCTGCGAGGACGACCGCTCTCACGGGGCGCCGGCGCCGCCCGCCTCGCCGGCGAACATCTCCCGCAACGCCGTCTTCTTGAACTTGCCCACGGCCGTCTTCGGGATCTCGGCAACGAACTCGATCCGCTCCGGCAGCCACCACTTGGCGAACTCGCGCCCGAGGTGGTCGCGCAGCTCGTCGGCCGTCGTGCTGGCGCCCTCCTTCAGTACGACGACCGCCATCGGCCGCTCGGCCCACTTCTCGTCGGGGATCGCGATCACCGCCGACTCGGCCACGGCCGGGTGAGCCATCAGCGAGTTCTCGAGCGCGACGGACGAGATCCACTCGCCGCCCGACTTGATCACGTCCTTCGTGCGGTCCGCGATCTCGATGCAGCCTCGTCCGTCGATCGTGACGATGTCGCCGGTACGGAACCAGTTGTCGTCCGTCCAGCGGTCGGCGGAGTCGGGAGAGTCGTAGTACGCGGAGGCGACCCACGGCCCGCGCACCTCCAGCTCGCCCAGGGACTGCCCGTCCCAGGGCACGAGTCCCTCTGCGCCCCGCGCGCGGATCTCGACGAGCGCCGCGGGAAGACCCTGCTTGGCGCGGAAGCGGTATTGCTCGTCCAGCGGTGCGTCCTGGAGGTCGCTCGTCAGCTCGGCGACGGTGCCGAGCGGGCTCATCTCGGTCATGCCCCAGGCCTGGATGACCTTCAGCCCGTGGCGCTCCTGGAAGCCCTCGATCATCGCGCGCGGCGCCGCCGAGCCGCCGACGATCATCCCGCGCAGCGAGGACAGGTCGTACTTGCCGGGCTCCGCGTCGAGCACCTGCAGGATGCCGAGCCAGATCGTCGGCACGCCGGCGGTGACCGTCACCTTCTCCTGCTCGAACGCCTCGAGCAGCGACGGCGGGTCGAGGAAGGGCCCGGGGAACACCTGCTTGGCGCCGACGAAGGTGCACGTGAACGGGAAGCCCCACGCGTTCGCATGGAACATCGGCACGACCGGCAGCGTCGTGTCGGACTCCTGGAGCGAGAGCGCCCCGGCCATGCCCGAGACGATCGAGTGCAGGACGATGCCGCGGTGCGAGTAGAGCACGGCTTTCGGCACCCCCGTCGTGCCGCTCGTGTAGCACATGGCCGCCGCCTCGCGCTCGCCGATCTCGGGCTCGGACCACTCGTCCTCGGCGGCCGTGGCGAGCAGCTCCTCGTAGCCGATCGCGCCGTCCGGGACGTTGTCTCCGATCACGATCACGTGCTCGATCGTCGTCGCCCGGTCCTTGAACGAGCCCCAGATCGGGAGCAGTGACTCGTCCACGATCAGGAAGCGATCGCCGGCGTGGTTGGCGATGTAGGTGAGGTCGTTCGCGTGGAGGCGGAGATTGAGCGTGTGGACGACCCCGCCTGCGCACGGGACGCCGAGGTAGGTCTCGAGGTGCTGGTAGTGGTTCCAGCAGAGAGTGGCGACGCGGTCGCCGCGCTGCAGGCCGAGCTTGCCGAGCGCCATGCCCAGCTGCTTGGCGCGCGCGGCCATGTCCGTGTACGTGTAGCGGTGGAAGCTGCGGTCCGGGAGGCGGGTGACGATCTCCTTGCCGGGAAACAGCTGCTCGCCCCGCCGCAGGATCGCGTGCAAGTTGAGCGGGAAGTCCATGATCAGGCCGTCCATCTGTCCTCCTCCTCGTCGCGGGCCACGGGCGGATGGTGATTCGCCGTCGCCCGGAGCGTAAGCGTCATCAGTCGAGCAGCGCCACCGCCACCTCGGCCCGCAGCGCCCCCGAGGAGCGGTCGTAGGCCCCGATCCAGAGGGCGCGCTTGTAGAGCCGATGCAGCACGTGCTCCCAGGTGAAACCGGTGCCGCCGTGCACCTGGATCGACCGTTCGCAGGCGGCGACGGCCGCTTCGGCCGCGTAGGCCTTGGCCGCGGCGCACGCGGTCTCGGCCTGCTCGTCACCCTCGGCGACGCACCATGCAGCCCAGAGGGAGAGCGAGCGGGCGAGCTCAACCTCCGCGAACGTGTCGGCGAGCGGGTGCGAGATCGCCTGGTAGATCCCGATCGGCTTCCCGAACTGCTCGCGCGTGGAGGCGTGCTCGACGCCCAGCTCGAGCGCGCGCCGGGCGACGCCGCAGGCCTCGAGCGCAAGCGCGGCGCGGCCGCGGCGGCGGATCTCGGGCAGCAGCTCCGGCCCTGCCAGCCGCCGCGTGGTCTCGCCTCCGACGAGCCGTCCGAGCGGGCGGGTCTCGTCGGTCGTCGCCAGCACCTGCCGCTCGGCGCCCTCGAGCTCCCAGACGCCGTCGTCCCTGACCACGGCGATGCGGCTCGCCGTGTCGAGAGCCGGGACGAGCGGCCCGGTCGCGAGCGTCCAGCTCGTCTCGCCTGCGGCGACCTCCGCCTGCAAGTCGGGCGGGAGCGCCGGCACGGTCAGGGCCATGGTGGAGAAGAACGGGCCGCGGTAGAGCGCGCGTCCGAGCTCCTCGTGCAGGATCGCCTCCTCGAGGAAGCCGAGCCCGGCGCCGCCCGCCTCCTCGGGCACCGACACACCGGTCCAGCCGAGGTCGGCCAGCTGCTGCCACGACGCCTCGGGCGTTCCCTCGAGGAAGGAGCGCGCCTGGCTGCGCAGCTCCTCCTGCTCGGGCGTGGGCGTGAAGTCCATCAGCGGCCCCTCGGCAGGCCGAGCACGCGCTCGGCGACGATGGTGCGGAGGATCTCCGAGGTGCCGGCCTCGATCGTGTTGCCGCGGCTCCTGAGCTGGTGCCACTGCCAGTAGCCGCCGGCCGGCGCGTCGTCGTCGAAGAGCGGCGCCTCGGGGCCGAGCAGCTCGAGCGCGAGCTTCGTCAGGCGCTGGTTCGCCTCCGACCAGACGAGCTTGGAGACCGACCCCTCGGGGCCCGGCGTGCCCGTCTTCATCAGCTGCGAGAGCGCGCGGTAGTTCGTGTAGCGGAGCGCCTGAAGCTCGATCCAGAGCTGCGCGATGCGGTCGCGCTGGATGGCGTCGGCGCCGCGCTCCCGTGCGAGCGCGATCAGCTTGCGCAGTGAGACCTCGAGCACGGCCGTGAGCGAGAAGCCCATCGTTCCGCGCTCGTGGAGGAGCGTCGTCATCGCGACCTGCCAGCCGCCGCCGATCTCGCCGAGCACGTTCTCGACCGGTATCTCGACGTCGGTGAAGAAGATCTCGTTGAACTCGGACTCGCCGGTGATCTGGCGCAGCCCGCGCACCTCGACGCCGGGCGCGCGCATGTCGGCGATGAGGTACGTGAGGCCCTTGTGGCCCTGCGAGGCCGGGTCGGAGCGCGTGACGATGATGCAGAAGTCGGCGATGTGCGCGTAGCTCGACCAGACCTTCTGGCCGTTGACGACGAAGTGGTCGCCGCGCAGCTCGGCGGCGCAGCGAACCGCGGCGAGATCGGAGCCCGCGTCCGGCTCGGAGAACCCCTGGCACCAGATCTCGTCGGCGGAGAGGATGTTCGCCAGGTAGCGCGCTTTCTGGGCCTCGGTGCCGTGCACGATGATCGTCGGCCCGGCCATGCCGAGGCCGATCACGCCGATGTGCCCGGGCGCCTCGGCACGCGCCATCTCCTCGAGGAAGATCGCCTGGTGGCTGTACGGCGCGCTCTGTCCGCCGTGCTCCTCGGGCCACGTGAGCCCGATGTAGCCCGCGTCGTAGAGCTGGCGGCTCCACTCGCGGCCGAACTCCTCGAAGCGCCGCGCGCCGCCGCGCAGCCCCTGCAGCTCGCCGGTCAGGTTCGCTGCGATCCAGGCGCGCAGCCCCGCACGGAACTCGGCCTCGGCGGGGGTGTCGCGCAGGTCCACAGAGCGACTCTACTCCGCCGCGCCCACCGCGCGGAAGAGCGACGCCGTCTCGATCTCGAAGACGGCGTGCGGCGTTCCGGCAGCACACCAGACACGCTCGAACCGGCGCAACGACTCGTCCACGATCGTGCGCAGCCGCCGGTCGTGGCCGAGCGGCGGCACGCCGCCCACGGCGAACCCCGTCGCCTCGCGCACCTCGGCGGCGCTTGCGCGTCGCAGCCCCAGCTCCTCGGCCGGCACCTGCCGATCGCCCGCCCAGAGGCACACCACTGCGTCTCCGCGCCCGTCCACGAACACGAGCGACTTGACGATCTGCCCCAGAGTGCACCCGCACGCTGCCGCCGCCTCGGCTGCGGTGCGGGTCGAATCGGACAGGACGCGGACTTCGACCTCCAGCTCGAGCTCCCGCAGTCGCTCCTGAACTTTCGCCGCGGTCGGGTGTCCGCCGGGGGTCTCCGTTGCCTCGGCCACCTGCGCAGCTTAGGGTATGGCGCTCATGGCGCTTCTCTCCGTGCGCAATGTCACGCGGCGCTTCGGCGGCATTCTCGCCCTCGACGCCGTCGGCTTCGACGTCGAGGAGGGCGAGATCCACGGGCTGATCGGCCCGAACGGCGCCGGCAAGACGACGCTCTTCAACGTCGTCACGAGCCTCTACAAGCCGGACGAGGGCGAGATCGACTTCGCGGGCGAGAGCCTCCTGCGCACGCCGACGCACCAGATCGTCAAGCGCGGGATCGCCCGCACTTTTCAGAACATCAACCTCTTCAAGACGATGACCGTGCTCGACAACGTCCTCGTCGGTGCGCACTCACGGCGGGACGCGGGCGAGAGCGAGGCGCTGGAGGTCATCGAGTACGTCGGGCTCGGCGCGCGGGCTTCGTTCCCGGCTGCCGGGCTGCCCTACGGGACGCAGAAGCGCGTCGAGCTGGCGCGTGCCCTCGCCGCGCGGCCGCGCCTGCTCCTGCTCGACGAGCCGGCGGGCGGCCTCAACCACGAGGAGGTCGAGGATCTCGGTGAGTTCATCAAGCAGATCAGAGACGACTTCAAGCTCACGGTGCTGCTCGTCGAGCACCACATGAACCTCGTGATGGCGATCTCCGACCACGTGCACGTTCTGAACTTCGGCCGCAAGATCGCAGGCGGGGCTCCCGCCGATGTACAGGCCGATCCGGCCGTGATCGAGGCCTACCTCGGGGCCGAGGAAGAGGGGAGCGAGGCCTAGGTGCCGCTGCTCGAGCTCCACAGCGTTGAGGCGCGCTACGGCGCCGTCAAGGCGCTGCACGGCGTCTCGCTCACAGTCGACGAGGGACAGGTCGTCGCCGTGCTCGGGGCGAACGGCGCAGGCAAGACGACGACGCTGCGGGCGATCTCCGGCACCGTGAGGCGCGGCGGCGAGATCGTCTTCGACGGCAGGAAGCTGCGCGGCGGCCCCGAGCGCGCGGCGCGGCTCGGGATCGCGCACGTGCCCGAGGGGCGGGGCACGTTCGCCGAGCTGGACGTGCTCGAGAACCTCCGCCTGGGCGCCTACGTGCGGCGCGACCGGGCGGGCGTCAAGGCCGACGTTGAGCGGGTGATTACGTATTTCCCGTGGATCGAGGCCCGCCTGCATCAAC
Organism: uncultured Gaiellales bacterium; assembly: GCA_964351025.1. Lineage (GTDB taxonomy): Bacteria > Actinomycetota > Thermoleophilia > Gaiellales > Gaiellaceae > CAYGLV01. Next base: position 66,111 of record CAYGLV010000001.1, read on the forward strand.
ACGCGGGCACGCTCTCGGGCGGGGAGCAGCAGATGCTCGCCCTCGCCAGGGCCCTGATGGGACGCCCGCGCGTCCTGCTCCTCGACGAGCCCTCCCTCGGCCTCGCGCCGCTGATCGTGAGGGAGATCTTCAACATCGTGCGCGAGCTGAACACGAAAGAGGGCCTGACGGTGCTCGTCGTCGAGCAGAACGCGAAGATCGCGCTCGAGGTCGCCGAGCGGGCCTACGTGCTGGAAGTGGGGCAGGTCGCGGTCGAGGGGGGAAGCGCCGAGCTGCGCGGCAACGAGTCCGTGCGGAAGAGCTACCTGGGGTACTGACAATGCCGGTCGCCTTCGTCTTCAGCGAGTTCATGCAGCAGGTCGTCTCCGGCCTTGCCTCGGGCAGCATCTACGCCTCACTGGCGCTGGCGCTCGTGATCATCCACCGCTCGACCGGCGTCATCAACTTCGCCCAGGGCGAGATGGCGATGTTCGCGACATACATCGCCTGGACGCTCCAGGTCAATCACGGCTTCCCGTTCTGGGGGGCGTTCTTCGCCACCCTCGCGATCGCGTTCCTGGGCGGCGTCGTGATCCAGCGCACGGTCATCGCCCCGATCCAGGGCGCCTCGGTGCTGACGATCGTGATCGTGACCATCGGCCTCATCCTCGTCCTCAACGGCCTGGCGACCTGGATCTGGACCGGTGAGGTGCGCGCCTTCCACAGCCCGTTCCCAACCCGGACCGTGGACATCGGCGGCGTCGCGATCTCGCTCCAGGATGTCGGCACGTTCGGCGTCGTGCTCGGGTTCGTGATCGCGCTCTGGGCCTTCTTCCGCTTCACGAAGCTCGGGCTCGCGCTGCGTGCCTCGGCGCTCAATCCAGACGCGAGCCGGCTCGTCGGCGTGCGGGTCGGCTGGATGCTCGCGCTGGGCTGGGGCCTCGCTGCGATGCTCGGCGCCGTGGCCGGGATGCTCGCCGCGCCGACCGTCTTCCTCGATCCGCAGATGATGCAGGCGATCCTCCTCTACGCGTTCGCGGCGGCGATCCTCGGGGGCATCGACTCGCCGATCGGCGCGATCGTGGGCGGCCTGCTGCTGGGCGTGGGACTGAACCTGATCGGCACCTACGCGAAGCTCGACCTGTGGTTCGTTCACATCGACCTGACGGCGGCCGAGTTGCGCCTGCCGCTGGCGCTCCTCATCATCCTCGCCGTCCTGCTCGTCCGACCGGCCGGACTGCTCGGGAGGCCGGAGGTGAAGCGGATATGAGTCATCGTTTGCCCTCGCGCACCGCCATCGGGGTCGCGCTGTTTCTCGCCGCGACCGCCGTCGTCCTCGTCCTGCCGGCGTACATCAGCGAATTCCGCGCGCAGCAGCTCGCGTACGTCGGCATCTACCTGGTCGCGCTCACCGGCCTGAACATCCTCACCGGCTACACCGGCCAGATCTCGCTCGGGCACGGCGCGTTCATGGCGGTCGGCGCCTACACGACGGCGATCCTCATCTCCGACCAGGGGCTGAAGCTCGGCGGCCATACCTTCGCCAACGACCTCAAGGACGTCTGGACGATCCCGCTCGCGGCGGTCGTGGCCGGGTTCGCCGGCTTCCTCTTCGGCGTTCCCGCGCTCCGGCTCTCGGGGCTCTACCTGGCTCTTGCGACCTTCGCGATCGCCGTATCGGCGCCCGCGGTCTTCAAGAAGTTCGAGACCTTCACAGGGGGTGGCACCGGCATCAACCTGTTCGGCATCAAGGGTTTGACCGGATCGATCTCCGGTGTCAACGTCTTCGGCCGCCACCTCGGCTTCTACGACTGGCTCTACTACCTCTCCTGGACGATCGCGCTCGTCCTCCTGGCAGTTGCCTGGCTCCTGCTCCGCGGCCGGATCGGGCGGGCGTTCCGGGCAGTGCGTGACAGCGAGTCTGCCGCGGCGTCGTCGGGGGTCAGCCTCGCGACGTACAAGACGCTGGCGTTCGCGATCAGCGCCGCCTACGCGGGCGTCGCCGGCGCCCTGTATGCGATCGCGAACACGTACGTCAATCCGGACACGTTCCCGATCACCCTCTCGATCTTCCTGCTCGTTGGTGTCGTCGTCGCAGGCCTGGGGTCGCTCTCGGGGCTGGTCGTCGGCGCCGTTCTCGTCCAGTTCCTCCCGCTCTGGTCGCAAGGGGTCTCGAAGTCGCCGGGCGCGCCGGCGGTCGTCTACGGGGTCATCTTGATCGCCCTCATGCTCGCGCTGCCGGGTGGCGTCGCAGGCCTCTTACACCGTGTGCGACCGCTCGCACGGCGGCTGTACACTCGACCGCGGTAACGCCTCCCTCCCCAAGGAGTCCGATGAGCGGGAAGCTCGCCCCGATCTGCGCGTCACTCTGCGCCGTCCTCCTGGTCGGCATCCCCGGCGCGTTCGCGCGAGGTAGCGCCGAGCCGGGGATCACGCCGACATCGATCCTCCTCGGCGGCACAGCTCCGCTCTCGGGCTCGGCGTCGGCCTTCTCCTCGGTGGCGCGTGGCGCGGACGCGTACTTCAAGTACGTCAACTCCAGAGGCGGCGTGAACGGACGGAAGATCGACTACACGTACCTGGACGACGCCTACAACCCGGCGCAGACGGTGCAGGCCACGCGCCAGCTCGTCGAGTCCGACAAGGTCTTTGCGATCTTCAACTCCGTCGGCACCGAGCACAACCAGGCGATCCGCGACTACCTGAACCAGCTCAAGGTGCCGCAGCTCTTCCCGGCGACCGGCTCGACCTCGTTCGGTCGCGATTACGCCAAGTACCCGTGGACGACCGCGGGCTTCCAGCCGAGCTACCGGGCCGAGGGCTGGATCTACGGCAAGTACCTCGCGCGCACGAAGGCCCGCGCGAAAGTGGCCGTCATCTTCCAGAACGACGACTACGGGAAGGATCTGCTCGCGGGGCTAAAGAGGGGGCTCCAGCGCTCCACCGTCAAGGTCGTCGCCGCTGAGCCCTACGAGGTCACGGCGTCCGATGTCCAGTCCCAGATCGCCAAGCTGAAGGCGTCCGGCGCGGACACCCTGATGATCTTCGCAACGCCTCGCTTCGCCATCCAGTCGTTCGTATTCGCGAACAAGCTGGGGTGGAAGCCGCTGATCGTCAACAACATCGTCTCGAGCGCGTCGAGCATCATGACGCTCGCCTCCGAGGGCGGGACCAGCAAGGCCGTTGTCGGGGCGCTCTCGGGCGTCTACCTCAAGGACCCGACCGATTCGAAGTGGAAGAAGGACCCGGGCATCCAGCTGTACCGGAAGGTGCTGAAGACGTACGCGCCGGGTGCCAACTGGAAGGACGTCTACCACGTCTACGGGATGTCGGTCGCGTACACCATGGTCGAGGTGCTGAAGGCGGCGGGCAAGAACCCGACGCGCGCTTCGGTCATGGCGCAGACGGCGAAGCTGAACATCGTCTCGAACCCCTTCTTGCTGCCGGGGATCCTCGTGAGGACGACCGCGACCGAGCGCTTCGCGATCGAGCAGGCCCAGCTTGAGCGCTGGGAGAAGGGCAAGTGGGTGGCCTTCGGCGCCCTCTGGGGCTACCGCGCGGGCTAGCCCCCTCACGTCCCGGGGGCGTGTGTGGATGGAAAGCGTAAGCTGACATGTCACAGATGCGCGACCTGCTCGTAGCCCCGCTCGACGAGCTCCTCGCAGAGGCGCGCAGGCTGCGGCCACGGGCGCTCGTGACCTACTCGCCGAAGGTGTTCATCCCGCTGACGACGCTGTGTCGCGACGTCTGCGGCTACTGCACCTTCGCCCGGCCGCCGCGCCGCGGGGAGCGGGCGTACATGACTGCGAGCGAAGTGCTTGCGATCGCGCGGGCCGGCGCCGAGCGGGGCTGCACCGAGGCGCTCTTCACGCTCGGCGACAAGCCCGAGCTGCGCTACAAGGTTGCCCGCGACGAGCTGCGGGCGCTCGGCTGCGACTCGACGCTCGAATACCTCGCGCAGATGGCCCGGCTCGTGCTCGAAGAGACGGGCCTCCTGCCGCACCTCAACCCAGGCGTGCTGGAACGGGCGGATCTCGTCGCGCTGCGGCCGGTCGCCGCGTCGATGGGGATCATGCTCGAGACGGCCGCCGAGCGGCTCTCGCAGCGAGGGGGCCCCCACTGGGCCTCGCCCGACAAGGATCCGGCTCCGCGGTTGGAGACGATCCGGCTGGCCGGCGAGCTTTCGATCCCCTTCACGAGCGGGATCCTGATCGGGATCGGCGAGACCCGCGAGGAACGGCTGGAGGCTCTACTCGCCCTGAAGGAGCTCGGCGATCGCCACGGTCACGTCCAGGAGCTGATCATCCAGAACTTCCGCGCCAAGCCGGGGACGCGCATGGCCCGGCACCCGGAGCCCAGCCTCGACGACCATCTCTGGACGATCGCAGCCGCCCGCATCCTGCTCGGCCCGAACTGGCACGTTCAGGCTCCGCCGAATCTCGCCTTCGGCGACTTCCCGCGCCTGCTCGACGCGGGCATCGACGACTGGGGCGGCGTCTCGCCCGTCACGATCGACCATGTCAACCCCGAGGCGCCCTGGCCGGAGCTCGCGCTGCTCGAGGAGGCGACGCGCGAGCGCGGCCTCGAGCTCGTCCCGCGCCTGCCGCTCTACCCGGAGTACGTCGCCGACCTCGGACGCTGGGCCGACCCGGGCCTCGCGCCCGCTGTGCTGCGCGCCTCCGACGCGCTCGGGCTGGCGCGCGAGGACGGCTGGGCGCCCGGCGAGGACGTCGCCGCTCCGTTCGTCGTCCGCCGTGACGCGCTCCCACTCGAGCTCAACGGCGTCGAGCTCGGCGAGGACGAGCTCGTCCGTCTCTTCCGCGCCCGCGGGGAGGAACGCCAGCGCGTCTTCGCCGCCGCCGACCGACTCCGCCGCGAGGTGAACGGCGACACGGTCAGCTATGTCGTCACCCGGAACATCCAGTACACGAATGTCTGCTACTTCCGCTGCGGCTTCTGCGCCTTCTCGAAGGGGAAGCTGGCCGAGAACTTGCGCGGAGCTCCGTACCTCGTCCCGCTGGAGGAGATAGTCCGGCGCTGCAGCGAGGCCTGGGAGCGAGGGGCCGTCGAGGTCTGCCTGCAGGGCGGAATCCACCCGGGGTTCGACGGCGACTACTACGCCTCTGTCGTCGAGGCGATCGCGCGGGAGTTGCCCGGACTGCACATCCACGCGTTCTCAGCCCTCGAGATCTGGCAGGGCGCGGCGACGCTCGGCGTCCCGCTCGGCGACTACCTCGCGCGCCTGCGCGACCTCGGGCTCGGCTCCCTGCCCGGGACTGCGGCCGAGATCCTCGACGACGACGTGCGCCAGGTGATCTGTCCGGACAAGGTGACGACCGCGCAGTGGCTCGAGGTGCACGACCAGGCGCATCGGGCCGGCCTGCACTCGAACGTGACGATCATGTTCGGGCACGTCGACGGGCCGCGGAACTGGGCCCGGCATCTGCTGCGGGCGCGGGAGCAGCAGGCGGCAAGCGGCGGCTTCACCGAGTTCGTACCCCTCCCGTTCGTGCACATGGAGGCGCCGATGTGGCTGAAGGGGCAGGCGCGCTCGGGGCCGACCTTCGGCGAGACCTTGCTCGTCCATGCCGTCGCCAGGCTCGCGCTTCACCCGGCGATCACGAACATCCAGGCCTCCTGGGTGAAGCTCGGAGGCGAAGGGGTGCGCGCCGTCCTCGCAGCGGGCGTCAACGACCTCGGCGGCACGCTGATGAACGAGTCCATCTCACGAGCGGCCGGCTCGGAGCACGGCCAGGAGATGCCGCCGGAGCGGATGGAGGCGCTGATCCGCTCCGCCGGGCGCGTGCCGCGGCAGCGGACGACGCTCTACGCCGATGCGCCCGAGGAGCGGCGGCGGTCCTCGTTTGCCGCCGCGCCGCTCGTGACGCCGGTCGAGCGCCCGGTCAAGGACGCGGGGCTGAAGGCGCCGCCGCGGCTCGTTCGGCCCGGCCTGCGCGCCGTGGCTCGCTAGACGGCGACGGCGGCGAGTGCCTCGGGCAGCGTGAAGCGGCCCCGCCAGAGCGCGCTGCCGGCGACGGCCCCCTCGCAGCCCGCGTCACGGAGCGCGAGGAGGTCGTCGAGTGAGGCGACGCCCCCCGCGGCCAGCACGGGCAGCCCGCACGGGAGGATCTCGTCGAGCAGGGCGAGATCGGGGCCTGAGAGCGAGCCGTCCCGGTGCGTGCTCGTCACGAGCAGGCGCTGGACCCCGGCCTCGGCGCAGCGGGCGGCGAGCTCGGCGGGGGAGAGGTCGGAGCCGCGGGTCCACCCCTCGACCGCGACGCGCCCGTCCCTGGCGTCTACCGCGACGACAAGGCGCTCGCCGAAACGCGCCGCCGCGTCCGCGAGGAACGAGGGCGAGAGCGCGGCCGTCCCCACCATGACGCGGGCGGCGCCGGCAGCGAGGGCAGCCTCGATCGCGGCGACGTTCCGGTACCCGCCACCGACTTGCACGGGCAGGCCGGCGGCGGCGATGCTGTCCACGAGCCCCGGCGAGGGTGAGCCGGAGAAGGCGCCGTCGAGGTCGACGAGGTGCAGGAAGGAGGCGCCCTCGTCGGTGAAGCGCCGCGCCGCCTCTGCTGGATCGCCGCCCTCGACCGTGACACGCTCGCGCGCCCCCTCGGCGAGCCGGACGACACGTCCGTCGAGGACGTCGATCGCCGGGTAGACGGTAAAGGAGGAGCTGTGCTTGCGAGGTGACATGCTAACATGCTAACATGTCTGCACGATGGTACGCAACCAGACAACGACTGCCCCTGTGGAGCGCGAGATCGAGCCGATCTCCGGCCTCGACGACCTTGCCGATGCGCTGCTCACGCTGCGCGCCAGGGACGAGGTCGCGCGATTTCTGCGGGATCTCTGCACCTTCACGGAGCTCGAGGCGCTCGTGCACCGGTGGCAGACCGTGAAGCTGCTCGAGCAGAGCGTGCCGTACCTCGAGATCGCCGAACGGGTACCGACCTCGACGGCCACCGTCACCCGCGTCGCGCAGTGGCTGCGCCATGGCACCGGCGGCTACCGGATCGCACTCGAGCGCATGCACGCGAAGCCGAAGAGGCGCTAGGTGGGCGGCAACGTGTTCACCCGCGCCGGAGAGGACGGCCGGCTCACGCTCGCCGTCCCGTCGAAGGGGCGGATGGCGGAGCCGGCGCTCAAGCTCTGCGCCGACGCCGGCCTCAGCTTCGAGGCGTCCGAGCGGGCCCTGCTCGTCCCGTGCGCGAACGCGCCGGTCGACCTGCTGCTCGTGCGGCCGCACGACATCCCCGAGTACGTGCAGGACGGCGTCGTGGACGTCGGCATCACCGGTGCGAACCTCGTCGCCGAGGCCGAGGCCGACGTGCTCACGCTCGCCGAGCTCGGCTTTGCCCGCTGCACCCTCGAGGCCGCCGTGCCGCTGGACGCCCCGCAGAACGAGCTCGCCGACCTCGCGGGACTGCGTGTCGCCACGGCCTATCCGGTCTCGACCCGCGCGCTTCTGGCGGAGCGCGGGATCGCCGCCCAGCTCGTCCCCGTCTCCGGCTCCGTCGAGGCGGCGCCGCGTCTCGGTCTCGCCGACGCGATCGTGGATCTCGTCTCCACCGGGACGACGGCGAGCGTGAACGGGCTCCGGCTGATCGGCCGGCTGCTCTCGTCCCAGGCAGTGCTGGTCGGCAGTCGCACGGCGCTTGCCGAGCGGAGCGAGCAGGTGGAGCGGCTCGAGCTGATGCTTTCGGGCGTCGTCGCGGCGCGGCGGCGGCGCTACGTGATGATGAACGCACCCGAGTCGGCGCTCGCGGCGATCCGCGACGTGCTGCCGGGTCTCGGTGCGCCCTCGGTGCTGACCCTCGCCGAGAAGGGGCAAATCGCGATCCATGCCGCGGTCGAAGCCGACCAGGTCTGGGACCTGCTGCCCCAGCTGCGGGCCGTCGGCGCATCGGGAATCCTCGTGCTCCCGATCGAGCGGCTCGTGCCGTGAGAGGCGCGGCGCTGGAGGAGGTGTGGCCGCGCGTCGCCGAGATCGTGGCGGACGTGCGGAAGCGCGGCGACGCGGCGCTCCTCGACTGGACCGAGCGCCTCGACGGCGAGCGGCCGGAGTTGCGCGTCCCGGCGGACCGGCTCGCGGCGGCTCGGCTCGACGGCGACGCTCTCGTCGCGGTGCGCTCGCTCGCGGCGGCAGTCGAGGCGTTCTGCACCCCGCAACGGCCTCCGGACACCGCGGTGGAGGCGGTCCCCGGCGTTCTTGCCGAGCGGCGCTTCGTGCCACTCGCCTCGGTCGGGATCTACGTTCCGGGCGGCCGAGCCGCCTACCCCTCGTCGCTCGTGATGGCAGCCGTGCCGGCGCTCGCCGCCGGCGTTGGGCGCATCGCCGTCGTCACGCCGCGGCCCGCCGAGGCGACGCTCGCCGCGGCGCGCGAGCTTGGGCTCGGCGAGGTGTACGCCGTCGGCGGCGCCCAGGCGATCGCGGCACTCGCATACGGCACGGAGACGATCGCGCCGGTGGACAAGATCGTTGGTCCGGGCAACCGCTACGTGACTGCCGCCAAGCTGCTCTGCTCGACGCAGGTCGCGATCGATCTTCCGGCGGGCCCGAGCGAAGTGGTCGTGATCGCCTCCGCCGGCGCCGACGCCGCCGCTTGCGCGGCCGACCTGCTGGCGCAGGCCGAGCACGGAGCTGACAGCGAGGCGCTCCTGCTCACGCCGGACGCGGCTCTGTCCGAGGCGGTCGCTAGGCTCGTTGCCGACCATGACAACATATCTGTCGAGACGGTGGCGAGCTTGGAGGAGGCGCTGGAGCGCTCGGAGGCCTACGCTCCCGAGCACCTCGAGCTGCTCGGCGCCGAGGCGGAGCTACTCGCCGGCCGCGTCCGCAACGCGGGCACCGTATTCGTCGGAACGTCGGCGGTCGTCGGCGACTACGCCGCCGGCGCGACCCATGTGCTCCCGACCGGCGGCCTCGCACGCGGTGCCGGCGGGCTCGGGCTCGAGAGCTTCCTCAAGCCGCTACAGACCGTTCGCGCAACCGACCTCACGGCCGCGCGCGCGATCGCCCTCCCGCTGGCCCGCATCGAAGGCCTACCGCTGCACGCAGCTGCTCTGGAGGCACGATGAAGGCGTGCGCCCTGCCGGACGGCTTTGCGGCCTACGCGTGGGCTCCGTCCTCGGCCGAGGTGGCGGAGCGTCACGGGCTGCGCCCCGAGCAGGTGCTGCGCTTCGATCAGAACGTGCCACCCATGCCCGGGGTACCGCAGGTGCCGCTCGCGGAGAGCTTCGCGCGGCTGAACGAGTACCCCGAGGGCACGTACCGCGAGTTGCGCGAGGCTGCGGCCGGCTACTCCGGTGTGGAGCCGGAGCAGGTGACCGTGGGCGCTGGAGCAGACGATCTGATCGCAAGGTGCGCACGGACCTTCCTCGGACCGGGCCGGCGCGCGGCCTGGAGCCCGCCCACATACGCGCTCTACCGGATCGTCACGCACCTCGAAGGCGCCGAGCTGGCACTCGAGCCGGACGGGGCGGACCTGATCTGGGTCTGCAACCCGAACAACCCGACAGGCGAGCTCGTGGCACCGGACGAGGTCGCCGCGCTCGCGCGAGCCCACCCGCAGGCGGCGGTCGTCGTCGACGAGGCGTATTTCGAATATGCCGGCGGAGCGACCTGCGTCCCGCTGCTCGCTGCGGCGCCCAACATCATCGTCCTGCGGACGCTCTCGAAGGCGTTCGGCTTCGCCGCGCTGCGCGTCGGCTACGCGGTCGCTTCGCCGGAGGCTGCCGCGCAGCTCGAGCTTCGGCGGGCGCCGGCGCCGATCGCCGGGCCGGCCGCGAAGATCGCCGCCGCCGCGCTGCGCGAGCCTCGCTTCGACCTCAGTGGAGACATCGCAGAGCGTGAGCGTGTGCGGGCCGCGCTGCTTTCGGCGGGCTACGACTGCCCACCGACCTTCGCGAACTTCGTCTGGCTTCGCAGCCTCGAGCCGCTCGGTGAGCGGCTCGAGGAGCAGGGTCTCGTCGTCCGCCTCTTCGCCGGCGGCATCCGGATCACGCTCCGCCGCCCGCGCGAGAACGACGTCATTCTGCGCGCGCTCGGCGCCGAGCCGGGCCCAGCGCCCGGCCGCGGCGCATACGTCGCCCGCACGACGACGGAGACGGCGCTGCGGCTCTCGCTCGACCTCGACGGCGCGGGCCGCGTTCGCGTGGCCACCGGCATCGGCTTTCTCGACCACCTGCTGACCCTGCTCGCTTTCCACGCCGGCTTCGATCTCGAGCTCGTTGCGGGCGGCGATCTCGACGTGGACGACCACCACACGGTGGAGGACGTGCTCGCGGCTCTCGGCGATGGCCTCGCCCAGGCGCTCGGCGCGCGCGAGGGCGTCACCCGCTACGGCTCGGCGACCGTCCCGATGGATGAGGCGCGGGCGGCGGCGGCGGTCGATCTCGTCCGCCGCCCGCACGCCGAGATCGCGCTGGCCTTCGGCTCGGACCGGGTCGGCGGGCTCGCACTGACGCTGCTCCCGCACGCCCTCGAGCGATTTGCCATGCAGGCGGGCTGCACCGTGCACGTCGAGTCGGGCGGGAAGGACGACCACCACGTGGCCGAGGCGGCGTTCAAGGCGCTCGGCCAGGCGCTGCGGCAGGCGGTCGCGTCGGGCGGCGCGGGCATCCGCTCGACGAAGGGCGAGGCGTGAAGGTCGTTCTCGCCGACTACGGGGCGGGCAACCTACGCAGCGTCTGCTCGGCGTTCGCACGGGTCGGAGCCGAGCCGTCCGTCAGCCTCGACCCGCACGAGATCCGCGAGGCGCCGCTCGCCGTGATCGCCGGGGTCGGCCACGTCGAGAGCGCGGCACGCGGGCTGGAGCGCAGCGGTCTCACGGAGGCGTTGCGCGAGCGCGTTGCAGCGGAACGGCCGCTGCTCGGGATCTGCGTCGGCATGCAGCTCCTGTTCGGAGAGAGCGAGGAGGGCGGTTGTGGTCTCGGCCTGCTCCCCGGGTCGGTCCGCCGCCTGCGCGCCGGAACGGTGCCGCACATGGGGTGGAACGCGCTCGCGCTCCGGCGCCCGAGCGTGCTGCTCGCCGGGCTCGACGACGCAGACGTCTACTTCGCCCACAGCTATGCGGTCGAGCCGTCCGAACCGGAGCTCGTTGCCGCGACCGTGGAGCACAGCGGTCGGATCGTCGCGGCCGTCGAGCGCGGCCCACTGGCCGGCGTCCAGTTCCACCCCGAGCGGAGCGGCCCGGCCGGCGCCCGCATCCTCGAGAACGTGCTCGCGTGGTCAAGAAGCGTGTGATCCCCTGTCTCGACGTCGCCGGGGGGCGCGTCGTGAAGGGCGTACGCTTCGAGAGCCTGCGCGACATGGGCGACCCCGTCGAGCTTGCGCTCCGCTACTCGGAGCTCGCGGCCGACGAGCTCGTCTTCCTCGATATCACGGCGACGCTGGAGAGTCGGGGCCCGACGCTCGCCCTCGTCGAGCGCGCCGCCGAGGAGCTCTCGATCCCGTTCACCGTGGGCGGGGGCGTCAGCGGGCTCGGGGACGCACGTGCGCTCCTGCGTGCCGGGGCCGACAAGGTGGCCGTCAACCGTGCCGCCGTGGACGATCCCAGGCTGCTGACCGCGCTCGCCGAGGAGTTCGGCTCGCAGGCCGTCGTCTGCGCGATCGACGCTCGCGCCGGCGAGGTCGTCACGCACGCCGGCCGCAACCCCCGCGGTCTGGACGCGGTCGCCTGGGCGCGAGAAGCCGTCGCGCACGGCGCGGGCGAGATCCTGCTCACCTCGATCGACGCCGACGGCACGCGGCAGGGCTACGACCTCGATCTGACACGCGCCGTTGCGCTGGCCGTCGAGACGCCGGTCGTCGCGTCCGGCGGCGCGGGGGAGGCCGGCCACCTCGCAGAGGCCTTCGCGGCCGGCGCCGAGGCGGCCATCATCGCCTCGATCGTGCACGAGCGCCCTGAGCGGCTGACCGAGCTGAAGGCCGAGCTGAAGGAGCTGGGATGGAACGTCCGGACCTGACCCCTGCGATCGTCCAGGACGCCGAAACCGGCCGCGTCCTGATGCTCGCCTGGATGGACGCCGAGGCGCTGCGGCGGACCCGCGAGAGCGGCGAGGCGTGGTTCTGGAGCCGCTCGCGGCAGAAGCTGTGGCACAAGGGCGAGACGTCCGGCAATACGCTCGCGGTCGAGGAGATCCGGGACGACTGCGATGGGGACGCGCTCCTGCTCCGCGTTCGCCCTTCCGGGCCTGTGTGCCATACGGGCTCGCTCTCGTGCTTCGCGCCGCGCCTCTGGCGCCGCGTGGCGGAGCGGGCAAAGGAGCGTCCCGCGGGCTCGTACGTCTCGGCGTTGCTTGCCGACGGTCCTGCCGCCGCCGCGCGCAAGGTGGGGGAGGAGGGAGTCGAGGCGGCCCTTGCCGGCGCCTCCGAGTCCGACGAGCGCCTGATCGAGGAGATCGCCGACCTCTGGTTCCACAGCTACGTCCTCCTCGCCGCACGCGGCCTCGACCCGGCCGCCGTCGAGGACGAGCTCTTGCGTCGGGAGCGCTAGATCTCCCGCGCGAGCAGATCGTCCACGCTCTCCCGCCGGAGTATGACCCGCGCTTCGCCGTCGCCGACGAGGACGGCCGCCGGGCGCGGCACGCCGTTGTAGTTCGAGGCCATGCCGAGCGTGTAGGCGCCCGTCGCGGGCACTGCCAGCACGTCGCCGCGGCGCGGCTCCGGCAGCGCGATCCGCTCGATCAGGACGTCGCCCGACTCGCAGTGCTTGCCGACGATGCGGAACTCGCCGGTCGCCGGCTCCTCCGCGCGGCCGGCGTTGAACGCGGTGTAGGCGGCGTCATAGAGCTGCGGACGAGGGTTGTCGGACATGCCGCCGTCCACGGCGACGTCCGCGACCCCGTCCGCTTTCTTGATCGCGCCGACGCGGTACAGCGTCACGCCCGCCCGCCCGACGAGCGCGCGCCCCGGCTCGAAGGCGACCTGGGGCGCGGGCAGTCCGCGCATGATCCAGGCGCGCGGAACCGCGCCGGCCAGCAGCGGAACGACGTGCTCCAGGTCGGGCTCGGCCTCGCCCAGGACGTGGCGGATGCCGAAGCCGCCGCCGACGTCGACGATCCGCGCCGTCCAGCCGAGCTCGTCCCGGCAGCGGAGCGCGAGGTCGGCCAGCAGCTCGATCGCCTGGACGTGAGGAAGGACGTCCGCGAGCTGGGAGCCGACATGGACGTGCAGGCCGGCGACGTCGAGCCCGGCGGCGACTCCCTGGCGCACGGCCTCGAGCGCGTCGTCTGCGGCCAGCCCGAACTTTGAGCCGTGGTGCCCGGTGCGAATCGCCTCGTGCGTGTCTGTCTCGACGCCCGGCGTCACCCGCACGAGCACACGCCCGACGCCGGCGGCCGAGGCGCGGCCTACCTCGTCGAGCGAGTCGAGGACGAGGGTGCCGCCGGCCTGGGCGGCCGCCGAGAGCTCTTCGTCGCTTTTGTTGTTGCCGTGCACGACCAGCCGCTCGCCGGAGATTCCGGCCCGCCGCGCGAATTCCAGCTCGCCGAGCGTCGAGACATCGGCGCCGAGGCCCTCTTCGGCGAAGAGCGCGAGCAGCGCGACGTTCGGGAACGCCTTCGTCCCGTAGACCACGAGCGCGTCGGGCGCGGCGGCCCGGAAGAGACGTGCCCGCTCGCGCAGCGTCCGCTCGCAGTAGACGACGAGCGGCGTGCCAAAGCGATCCGCCAGCCCCGCTGCGGACAACCCGCCGAGGCGCAGCTCGCCCACCTCGATCGCCGCTGACAGTGGAAGCAATTCGAGCATCACCCCGATTCTGCCCTCCGGCCGGCGAAGCTGCTACTTTTCGCTTCAATGCAGCAGCTTCTTGGGTAGAGCAGGAGGCGAACGCGGCGGCGCCGCGCCAGCTTCCCCTGAGCCTCTCGCATGAGAGGCTTTTTTGTCGGCAAATCGGGGCAGGGCGATGGAGAAGTACGACCCCAAGGCGATCGAAGCGAAGTGGCAGGGCGTCTGGGAGGACGCACGGGCCTTCTACGTCCGCAACCCCGCGCCCGGCGAGGCGGCCGAGCACCGGCGCAAGACCTATGTGCTCGAGATGCTGCCCTATCCCTCCGGTGAGCTCCACATGGGGCATGTCAAGAACTACACGCTGGGCGACGTCGTCACGCACGTCCGCCGCCGCATGGGCTACGACGTGTTGCGGCCGATGGGCTACGACGCCTTCGGCCTGCCGTCCGAGAACGCGGCGATCAAGGAGGGCGGCCATCCCGGCGTGATCACGCGCCGCAACATCGCCGCCATCCGCACGCAGATGCGCCGCATGGGCTGGGCGATCGACTGGGACCGCGAGGTCTCCACCTGCGAGCCGGAGTACTACCGCTGGACTCAGTGGCTCTTCCTGCGTTTCTTCGAGCGCGGCCTCGCCTACCGCAAGGAGGCGCCGGTCAAGTGGTGCCCGAACGACCAGACCGTGCTCGCCAACGAGCAGGTGATCGACGGGCGCTGCGAGCGCTGTGGCGCGGAGGTCGAGGCGAAGAGCCTGACGCAGTGGTTCTTCAAGATCACCGACTACGCGGATGTGCTGCTCGACGAGATGGAGCTGCTCGAGTCCTGGCCGGAGCGCGTGCTGACGATGCAACGCAACTGGATCGGCCGCTCGCAGGGCGCGCGCGTCGTCTTCCACGTGGACGGGTCCGGGGAGGAGCTGCCGGTGTTCACGACGCGGCCGGACACGCTGTTCGGCGCGACATTCTTTGTGCTGGCGCCGGAGCATCCGGCACTCGACGGGCTGGTGGGTGGGAGCGAGCATGAGGCCGACGTGCGCAAGTACGTCCGGCGCTCCGCCTCCCGCTCGGCCGTCGAGCGCGAGGAGAAGGAGAAAGACGGCGTGTTCACCGGCCGGTTCGCCGTCAACCCGGTGAACGACGAGCGGATACCGATCTGGGTCGCCGACTACGTGTTGATGGAGTACGGCACGGGCGCGATCATGGCCGTACCGGCGCACGACGAGCGCGACCACGCGTTCGCCGAGCGCTACGGGCTCGAGATCCGGCAGGTCGTCGCTCCCGTCGAGGGCGAGGCGGAAGCCGGGGCGTACGTCGCGCACAGCGAGAACGAGCACCTCGTCAACTCGGGTCAGTTCTCCGGGCTGCCCGCGCCGGAGGGCCTGGAGGCGATCGTCGCATGGCTCGTCGAGCAGGGGCTCGGCGAGGCGACGATCGGCTACCGGCTGCGCGACTGGCTGCTCTCGCGCCAGCGCTACTGGGGCGCTCCGATCCCCATCGTCCACTGCGAAGCGTGCGGCGTCGTGCCTGTGCCGGACGACCAGCTCCCCGTGCTGCTGCCCGAGGTGGAGGACTACGTGCCGAAGGGCCGCTCGCCGCTCGCCGCGGCGGAGGACTGGGTGGCGGCGGTGTGCCCCTCGTGCGGGGCTCCCGCCCGCCGCGAGACCGACACGATGGACACGTTCGTCGACTCCTCCTGGTACTTCATCCGCTACTGCGACCCGCACAACGAGCAGGCTCCGTTCGACCGCGCGATCGCCGACTACTGGCTGCCCGTCAACCAGTACATCGGCGGTGTCGAGCACGCGATCCTGCATCTGCTGTACGCGCGCTTCTTCACGAAGGTGATGAACGACATCGGGCTCGTCGGCTTTCGCGAGCCGTTCGCCCGCCTCTTCACGCAGGGGATGATCCACCACCGCGGAGCGAAGATGTCCAAGTCGAAGGGCAACGTGATCGACCCGAATGCGTACATCGAGCGCTTCGGGGCCGATGCCGTCCGCGTCTACATCCTCTTCATGGGGCCTGCCGATCAGGACATCGAGTGGCAGGACGCGGGGATCGAGGGCATGCACCGCTTCCTCGCCAGGCTGTGGCGCACCGTCAGCGAGCAGGCGGGCGCGCAGCGGCTCGAGGCCGCGACGCCGCTTGCCCGCAAGGCGCACGAGACGATTGCGAAGGTGACCGACGACGTCGACCGCCGCTTCGTCTTCAACACGCCGATCGCCGCCGTGATGGAGCTCGTCAACGAGATCTCGAAGGCGCCGGACGACCCGGGCGCGCGCTTCGCGGCCGAGACGGCTGTCTCGCTGATCCAGCCGTACGCCCCCCACGTCGCCGAGGAGTTGTGGCAGCGGCTGGGGAACGAGCGGCTCTGGGAGCAGCCCTGGCCGGTCGCCGACCCGGCGCTGCTCGAGCGTGAGACGGTCGAGGTCGTCGTGCAGGTGAACGGCAAGCTGCGCGACCGCCTGCAGGTGCCAGCGTCGATCGCCGAGGCGGAGCTCGTCGAGCTTGCGCGGGCGTCCGAGAAGGTGCGGACGCGCCTGGACGGCGGAGAGATCCGGAAGACGATCGTCGTCCCGGGCAGGCTCGTCAACTTCGTCGTCGCCTAGTTCCGCAGATCCGGTGCGAAGCGGTCACACACGCGTGACGGCTTCTCCGGCAGCCTCGCAGGGATGCTCCCGGTCTCGCTCTCGCGCCGGCGGGCGCTCGCGGTTGCGGCGGTCTGCCTTGGGCTGCTCGCGCTCGCCGGCCGGCTGCTGATCGGCGCCGGAGGGCCAGACGCTGAGCCTCAGCCCGCCGGCGCGCTCACGCCGGTTGCGGCGGCTGCGCCGGCGCGTCTCACCGTTCACGTCGTCGGAGAGGTGCGCCGACCGGGCCTCTACCGACTGCGGGAAGGGAGCCGCGTTGCCGACGCCGTCACCCGTGCGGGCGGGCCTACCGAGGCCGCGGACGTCCAGGCGGTCAATCTCGCCGCGCCGCTTGCCGACGGGCTCCAGGTTGCGATTCCCGGTCGGGCCGCCGGCGCGGCGAGCGCCCCCGCAGGCGCCGGGCCGCCTCGCAAGCCCAGCCTCAACCAGGCGACGGCGGCCGAGCTCGACGAGCTGCCCGGCGTCGGCCCGGTGACCGCGCAGAAGATCGTCGACTACCGCGCCACGCACGGCGGGTTCCGGTCGGTCGACGACCTCGATGCGATCCCCGGCATCGGGCCGGCGCGTGTCGAGGCGCTGCGCGACCTCGTCACGCCGTGAGCCTCCGGCGCGCCGGCCCGACGGCGCCGGTCGTCGCCCTCTGCGCGGGGCTCGCTGGCGCGAACGTCGTGCGCGGCGGAGCGGTCGCGCTCGTGCTCTGCGCGGCGTTCGCACTGGTCGGCGCCGTCGCACCGGCTTCCGTTCGCTCGTGCGCCGTCCTCGTGGCGGTCGTCCTCGCCGGGTGGTGGTGGGGGAGCGGGCGTCTCGACACCCTCGACCGCAGCGTCCTGCGGGCCGAGCTCGGGCGCACCGCCCGAGCCGAGGCGGTCGTCACTGGCCCGGCCCGACGCTCCGAGTTCGCGGTTCGCGTTCCCGCCGTGCTGCGCCGCTTCGGCTCCCTCTCCCCGGGCGAGAGGGTGCTGCTCGCGCTTCCCGCGGGCCGGGCGCCGCCGCAGGGAGCCGTGCTCGCCCTGACGGGCCGGATCGCCGCCCCGCGCGGCCCGGAGGACGGCTTCGACGAGGGCGCCTGGCTCGCGCGCCGCGGCGTCCACGTCGTCGTCCACGGCCGCGACTGGCGCGTCGTCGGACGGAGAAGCGGAGTGGGCGGGGTCGCCGACCGGCTGCGCGCGCACGTCTCCGTCTCGCTCGCGGCCGGCGGCGGCGGCGAGCGGCGCGCACTCCTCGCTGGGGTCGTCCTGGGCGAGGACGAGGGGCTCTCTGGCGATCTGCGCGACGACTTCCGAGCCTCCGGGCTCTACCACCTGCTCGCCGTCTCCGGCCAGAACGTCGCCTTCATCGCCGGCGGCGTGCTCGTGCTCGCCTGGCTGCTCGGGATCCCGCGGCTGCTAGCCCACGTCGGCGTGCTGGCCGCGATCGGCGGCTACGTGCTGGCGGTCGGGTGGCAGCCCTCCGTCGTGCGCGCTGGCGTGGCCGGCTGTCTCGCGTCTCTCGCGTGGCTTGCGGCGCGCCCGAGCGACCGCTGGCACTTCCTCGCGCTCGGGGCGGCGGTGCTGCTCGCGTGGAGCCCGGCGAACCTGCTCGAGCCGGGCTTCCAGCTCTCTTTCGCGGCGGTGGCCGCGATCTTCGTCGCCGTGCCGCGACTCGACAGGCGGCTGGATGGCTATCCCGTCCCGAGGATCCTGGCGGGCGCCGTCGCGGTGTCGCTGGCCTGCGGCGTGGCGACGGCGCCGATCCTCTGGGTCCAGTTCGGCGCCGTTCCCGTCTACTCGGTTCCGGCGAACGCCCTCGCCGCCCCCGCGATGCCGCCGCTGCTCGGGCTGGGACTGCTCGCCGCGCTCGTCGAGCCCGTGCTGCCGGGGGCCGCCGCCGCGCTCGCGTGGCTCGGCGGCTGGTTCGCGGCGTACGTCGCGCTCTGCGCCCGGCTCGTCGGCGGCCTGCCCTACGCCCAGGTGCGCTCAGGGGTGGCGCTCGCCGCGCTGGCCGCTGTCGCGCTCGCGCTCGCCTGGGCGGTGCGCGGGCCGGCGCGCCAGCGCAGGGCGGTCGCTGCGCTCGCCGCGGCCGCCGTCGCGGCCCTGATCGGCTGGCGTGCGTGGCCGGAGCCCGTGCCGCCACCACCGCAGGGGCTGCGCATCACCTTCCTCGACGTCGGCCAGGGCGACGCCGCCCTGCTCCAGGTGCGCGAGGGAGCCGTGCTCGTGGACCAGGGGCCGCCCGAGGCGCGGGTCGACCGGCAGCTCCGCCGGCTCGGCGTGCGCCGGCTGGCGGCGGTCGTGCTCACGCACCCGCAGCGCGACCACATCGGGGGCGCCGCCGACGTGCTCTCGAAGCTCGCCGTCTCTTCCGTGCTCGATCCGGAGCTTCCGGTCGAGAGCCGAGACGGGGAGGCGGCGCGCACGGCCGCCCGGCGGCGCGGCCTGCGTGTCGTCACCGCTCGCGCGGGGCGCGTCTACCGGCTCGGTGGCCTGACCCTGCGCATCCTCTGGCCCGAAAGGCCCGGGCCGCCCGGCGAGGACCCGAACCAGCGCGCCGTCGTCATCCTCGCCTCCTACGGCGAGGTGGACGCCCTGCTGACGGCCGACGCCGAGTCGGACGTGACGGCGCCGCTCATCCGCGGCCCGGTCGAGGTGCTCAAGGTCGCCCACCACGGCTCCGCCGACCCGGGCCTGCGCGACGAGTTGCGCACCCTTCGCCCTCGTGTCGCGGTGATCTCGGTCGGCGCGCGCAACGACTACGGCCACCCGACCGCCTCGACGCTCGCGGCGTTGCGCTCCGTGCCGGGACTCCGCCTCTACCGCACCGACCTGGACGGCCGCGTCGTCGTCGAGACGGACGGCGTCGCGATCTCCGTCCGTTCGGAGCGTTGAGTAGTGTTGGGCCGTGGCCGCGGCGACCGAGCTGAAGCCCGTCTACCTGCTGACCGGCAGCGACCGGCCGAAGGTCGCGAGGGCGCTGCACCGGCTGCGCGCGCGCGTCGGGGAGGATGCGATCGAGCAGCTCTCCGCCTCCGCCGCCGCCGGCGCGGACGCGGTCGCCGCCTGCAATGCGCTCGGCATGTTCGGCGGTGAGGCGCGCCTGATAATCGTGGACGGCGTCGAGCGCTGGAAGGCCGCCGATGTGAAGGCGGTCGAGGCGTACCTCGCCGCGCCCGCGCCGGGCACCGTGCTCGCCCTGGTGGCCGACGAGCTGAGGAAGGACTCGGCGCTGCTCAAGGCCTGCGTGAAGGCTGGTCAGGTGCTCGAGTACTCGGTGCCGAAGAAGCACCTGACGGCGTGGGTGGCCGAGCAGTTCAAGCTCGCCGGCGCCCGGGCCGAGCCGGACGCGTGCGCCGCGCTCGTCCACCTGGTCGGAGATGACCTGCACGCGCTCGCAAACGAAGTGGACAAGCTCGCGACGTGGGCGGCAGGGGAGCCGATCGGCGAGCGCGAGGTCGAGCAGCTCGCGGCGGCGTTCGCCGAGACGCCGACCTTCGCGCTCACCGACGCCTGGGCCAAGCGCGACACGGCGGCGGCGCTCGCGGCGAGCGAGAGGATCTTCGAGCGCGACATCAAGCCCCGCCGCGACATCGCGCCTCGCCTCGCCGGCGCGCTCGGCAACCACATCGGGCGCGTGCGCCGCTGCCAGCAGCTCGCGGCCGACGGCGTGCGCGCGCGTGACGCCGCGGCGAAGCTGAAGATGCACCCGTTCTACGCGGAGAAGGTGTTCGCCCAGGCGGAGAGCTTCTCGACGGACGAGCTGCGCAGCGCCGTCGTGCGACTCGCCGCGCTCGACCACGCGCTCAAGGGCGGCAGCCGGCTCGCGCCCGACCTCGAGCTGCAGC
The DNA here is from genome assembly GCA_964351025.1 of uncultured Gaiellales bacterium. Lineage (GTDB taxonomy): Bacteria > Actinomycetota > Thermoleophilia > Gaiellales > Gaiellaceae > CAYGLV01. The sequence continues at coordinate 86,292 of CAYGLV010000001.1, forward strand.
GCGCGCTGATCGACCTGGGCCGCGAGGGCGCCCGACCGGGGCTGCGCGGAACGGGCTAGGCGCTCGGCGCGGCGAGCCGCGCTGCCTGCGCCTTCTTGCGCGCGGCGGTGTTCTTGTGCAGCGACCCCTGCGAGGCGGCCTTGTCGACCGTCCGCACAAGCTGGAGGTGCGCGACCGCGACGAGCTCCGCATCGCCGTCGGCGATGGCGGTCTCGAGGCGCCGCGTCAGCGTCTTCACGGCCGAGCGGTAGCGCAGGTTCTCCAGCCGCTGGCGGGCGGCGGAGCGGACGCGCTTCTTCTGCTGCAGGATGTTCGGCATGGCGTGAAAGCGCCCGCACGTGCGGGCGCCGGGGATGGTAGCAAAGGGCACGCTCGGGGCGGCGGCAGCGTCCGCCCTCCCTATACTCGCCGCGTGGACGACCGGGCCCCTCGCCGGCGGCTCGCGTGGTCGACGGCGATCTTCTCGCTGGCCACGGGGTTGTCGCGCATGCTCGGCCTCGTCCGGGAGGTCGTCGCACGCCGCTACTTCGGCGTCGAGGGCCCGATCAACGCCTTCACCGTCGCCTTCCAGGTGCCGAACCTCGTGCGGGCGCTCGTCGCCGACGCGGCGCTCTCCTCCGCCTTCGTCCCCGTCTTCAGCGAGCTGCTGCAGAAGGGCGAGCGCGGCCGGGCCTGGCGCGTCGCCTCGAGCCTCCTCTGGCTGCTCCTGCTCGGACTGTCGGCGCTGACGGCGCTCTTCATGCTGCTCGCGCCGTGGCTGATCGGCGTGTTCGGGCTGCCGGACGCCTACGACGGGCTCGCCGTCACGCTCTCGCGGATCCTCTTCCCGATCGTCGTCCTGCTCGGGCTCACCGGGATCGTCACCGGGATCCTCAACAGCTACGAGCACTTCACCCTGCCGGCACTCACACCGGTCTTCTGGAACCTCGCAATCATCGCGGGGCTCGTAATCGGTGTGCCCCGGGCGGACACGCCCAGCACGAAGCTCTACGTCTACGCGGGCGCGATCGTCGCGGGCACCGTGCTCCAGCTGCTGCTGCCCCTGCCGTGGCTGCGCGGGCGCGACGACCGGCTCCGCGTCGCTATCGATTGGCGCGACCCGGCAGTGAAGCGCGTCTTCGTGCTCATGTTGCCGGTCACGCTCGGGCTCGGGCTGATCAACTTCAACGCCGTCATCGGCGCGTTCTTCGCGGCCCGCTACATCGACCCGGAGCTGGCGCCGAGCGCGATCGATGCCGCCTTCCGCATCTACATGCTGCCGCAGGGGATGTTCTCGGTGGCCATTGCGACGGTGCTGTTCCCGTCGCTCGCTCGGGCGGCGGCCCGCGGAGACACCGACGAGTTCCGGGAGCGCGTGTCGCTCGGGCTGCGCCACATCGCCTTCTGGCTCGTGCCTGCGAGCGCCGCGTCGGCCGTCCTGGCTGCTCCGATCGTCCGGCTGCTCTACCAGCGGGGCGAGTTCGGGGCGCACGAGACCCAGGTCGTGGCGGGCGCGCTCGCGGCGTTCAGCGCCGGGCTCGTCTTCAACGGGACGATGCTGATGCTCAACCGCGCGTTCTACAGCCTCCAGTCGCCGTGGCTGCCGACGTGGGTCGCGCTCGGCAACCTGGTGCTCAACACGGCGCTCAACACCGGCTTCTACCGCCTTGGCATCTGGGGACTGCCGCTGGCGACCTCGATCGCGAACGTGGCGGGCACGGTCGCGCTCGTCGTGCTCCTGCGCCGCCGGCTCGGCCGGCTCGACCTCGGGCGCGTGCTCCGCAGCGGCGCGCTCGCCACGATCGCCGCGGGCGCGCTCGCGGCCGTCTCCTACCCGGTCTGGCGCGCGCTCGACGACACGCTCGGTCGCGATTTGGGCGCTCAGCTGCTCTCGCTGGGGACGGCGCTTGCCGCCGGCGGCGCAGTCTACGTCGCGGCTTGCCGCGTCCTGCGGGTTCGCGAACTGGACGCGCTGCTAGCGTTGCTCGGGCGCCTCCGGCGGCGCTAGCCCATGGACCAGGAACACATCCGCAATTTCTCGATCATCGCGCACATCGACCACGGGAAGTCGACGCTCGCCGATCGCATCCTCGAGCTGACCGACACCGTCAGCGACCGCGACATGCGGGCTCAGATCCTCGACTCGATGGACATCGAGCGCGAGCGGGGGATCACGATCAAGGCGCAGGCCGTCCGCGTCCACTGGAAGGGCCACCAGCTCAACCTGATCGACACGCCCGGGCACGTGGATTTCACGTACGAGGTCTCGCGCTCGCTGCAGGCGTGCGAGGGCGCTCTCCTACTCGTGGACGCCGCCCAGGGGATCGAGGCGCAGACGCTTGCGAACGCGTACCTCGCGATCGAGAACGAGCTCGAGATCGTCCCGGCCGTGAACAAGATCGACCTGCCGCAGGCCGACCCGGTGGGCACGTCGGCGCTGCTCGCCGAGCTCGTCGGGGGTGACGCCGCCGACGTGCTGCTCATCTCGGCCAAGACCGGGCAGGGAGTGGAGGACGTGCTCGACGCGCTCGTCGAGCGGATTCCCGCGCCGGCGGGAGATCCGACGGGGCCGGCCAGGGCGCTCATCTTCGATTCGAGCTACGACCAGTACCGCGGCGTGATCGCATTCGTGCGCATCGTGGACGGCCGCTTCTCGACCCGCGAGCCGCTGCGCGCGATGGCGCAGGGGACCCGCTTCGAAGCGGAGGAGCTCGGCTACATGTCGCCCGCGCGGGAGCCGGTGGACGTGCTCGAGGCGGGTGAGGTCGGCTACGTGATCACGGGGCTGAAGGACGTCTCGAAGCTGCGCGTCGGCGACACGTTGACGTCGGAGCAGCGTCCGGCGCACGCACCGCTGCCCGGCTACAAGGACGTCAAGCCGATGGTCTTCGCCGGCCTCTTCCCGACGGACTCGGACGAGTACCCGGAGTTGCGCGACGCGCTGGAGCGGCTGAAGCTCAACGACGGCTCGCTCTTCTACGAGCCCGAGACATCGCAGGCCCTGGGCTTCGGCTTCCGCTGCGGCTTCCTCGGCCTACTGCACATGGAAATCGTGCGCGAGCGGCTCGAGCGCGAGTTCGACCTCGACCTGATCGTGACCGCGCCGAACGTCGCCTACCGCGTCGAGCTGCGGGGAGGCGAGGTCGTGGAGGTGCACAACCCGGCCGAGATGCCGAACGAGCTCGAGCGCGTCGAGGAGCCGTACATCACCGCCTCCGTCATCGTCCCGAAGGACTACGTCGGGTCGATCATGGAGCTCTGCAACGAGCGGCGCGGGCGCTTCGACCACCTGGAGTACCTGTCCGAGGAGCGCGTGCACCTGATCTACGAGCTGCCGCTCGGCGAGATCGTGCTCGACTTCTACGACCAGCTGAAGTCGCGCACGCGCGGCTACGCGAGCTTCGACTACGACTTCGCCGGCTTCCGCGACGGCAATCTGAGCCGCGTGGACATCCTCGTCGCCGGCGAGCCCGTGGACGCGCTCTCGCTGATCATCCATCGCGACGCCGCCTACGAGCGCGGCAAGCTGCTCGTCGAGCGGCTGAGGCAGGAGATCCCGCGCCAGTTCTTCGACGTCCCGATCCAGGCGGCGATCGGCGCGCGCGTGATCGCGCGCGAGACGGTGAAGGCGAAGCGGAAGGACGTGCTCGCCAAGTGCTACGGCGGCGACATCTCGCGCAAGCGCAAGCTGCTCGAGAAGCAGAAGAAGGGCAAGAAGCGGATGAAGCAGGTCGGGGGCGTCGAGCTGCCGCAGGCGGCGTTCCTCGCCGTGCTCAACCTCGACCAGGCCAAGAAGTGAACGGCGCGCGGCACCTCTATGTCCACGTGCCGTTCTGCGCGCATCGCTGCGGCTACTGCGACTTCGTCACCGCCGCAGGCCAGTCCGACCAGCACGGCCGCTACGTCGCGGCGCTGCTCGCGGAGCTGGATCTCGAGCGGGGGCTCCTCTCGGAGGAGCTCGAGACGGTCTTCCTCGGGGGTGGCACGCCCACGTTCACCGAGCCCGCCGCGCTCGCGGGCCTGCTGGCCGGGCTGCCCCCGGCGGCCGAGGTGACGGTCGAGGCCAATCCGGAGACGGTGACCCCGGAACTGGCCACGCTGCTGCGCGCGGGCGGCGTCAACCGCGTCTCGCTCGGTGCGCAGAGCTTCCAGCCGCACCTGCTCCAGACGCTCGAGCGCCGGGCCTCGTCGCAGGATGTCCGGCGCGCGGTGCACACTTTGCGTGATGCCAGTTTCGACAACATCTCGCTCGACCTTATCTACGGCATTCCGGGCCAGAGCCCCTCCGATCTCGAGCGCGACCTCGCCGAGGCACTCGCGCTCGGGCCGGAGCACCTCTCCTGCTACGAGCTCGAGGCAAAGCCGGGCACGCGCTTCACGCACGCACACGGAGACGAGCTCCGCCGCCAGGCGGAGGCGATGGAGTCGTACTTCGAGTGCGTCGTCGAGACGCTGACCGGCGCCGGCTACCGCTGGTACGAGACGGCGAACTTCTGCCTGCCGCAGGAGCGCGCCGGCGGGCGCGAACTGCGTGCGCGCCACAATCTCGGCTACTGGCTCGGCCGGGACTACCTCGGCCTCGGGGTGGGCGCGGTCTCGACAATCCAGGGGAGGCGCTGGCGGAACGCGCCGGGTGTGCCGCGCTATCTGGCTGCGCTCGAGCGCGGCGAGCGGCCGCAGCGCGAGCTCGAGCCGCTGCCCGAATCGGTGCGGCTCCAGGAGCGGCTCCTGCTTGGCCTGCGTCTGGACGAGCCGGTGCCGATCGGCGACGTTGGCGGAGCGCTCGACCGTGTCGCGCTCGAGAGAATGCGCGGTCTCGGCCTCGCCGAGCTGCCGCGGGTGGGCCCGGACGGAGCCGAGCTGGTGTCGTTGACGCCGCGGGGCCGCTTCCTCGGCGGCGGCGTCACAGCCGAGCTTCTGTCCTGACGCAGCCGGCCCGAGCGGGCCGGGGGCTAGAATCAGCGCCAGAGGCCATGGAGCTCCAGCTCTCCGATCGGAAGCGGGAGATCCTCCGCCGTCTCGTCGAGGAGTACGTCGAGACCGGCCAGCCGGTCGGCTCGAAAGGCCTCGTGGAGCGGTCGAGGATGACCGTCTCGCCGTCAACCGTCCGCCACGAGCTTGCAGAGCTCGAACTGCTCGGCCTGCTCGCGCACCCGCACACGTCGTCCGGTCGGGTGCCGACCGAGCGCGGCTACCGCTTCTACGCCGACGAGCTGCTCGAGCAGCTCGGGCCACGTCCGGCGCGCTTCCCGCTCGATCTCAGCTCGAGCCGCCGCGAGATCGAAGCGGCGCTGCAGCAGACGACGGAGATGCTCTCCGACGTGACGCGGCTGCTCTCGCTCGTCACGGCGCCGCCGCTGGAGACTGCCACCGTGCGTCACATCGAGGTGCTGCTTCTCCAGCCCTCGCTCGTGATGGTCGTGACCATCACGTCCACCGGTGGCGTGGCGAAGCGGCTGTTCACGTTTGCAGAGCCGGTGGATCCTGGTCTCGCCAAATGGGCGCACGAGTACTTGAACGAGCGTCTCGCCGGCGTTCAGCTCGGTTCGAGCGATCTCCGGCGGCGGGTCGCCGAGCCGAACCTCTCGCCGGTCGAGCTGGTGTTCCTCGAGGTGCTGCGGCCAGCGTTCGTCGACCTCCAGCAGTCCGACGGACAGCGTCTCTACGTCGGCGGCGCCGCGTCGCTGCTTGTTCGGGTACGCGGTGAGGAGCTCGACGCCTGCCGGCGCCTGCTCGGTGCGCTCGAGCAGCGGGCCGCCGCGCTCGAGCTGATGGGAGACGCATTCGGCCCGGGCCGCCTGTTCGTCCGCGTCGGTGCCGAGTTCGCGAACCCGGCCCTGCGCGGCGTCTCGCTGGTCGGCGCGACCTACGGGCTCACGCATAGGACGCTCGGCGCGGTCGGGCTGCTCGGCCCCCTGCGGATGGACTACGACAAGGCGATCCACACCGTGCGTGCCGCGGCACACGAGCTGTCTCACTTCGTCGAGGGCTTCTACGGCGACAACTGAGCCCGCCGCTACGCTTGCGGGCATGGCAACGGCGGAGCGGGACTACTACGAGCTGCTCGGGATCGACCGGAGCGCGACCGAGGCGGAGATCAAAAAGGCGTTCCGCAGGCTCGCTCGCGACGTGCACCCCGACGTCTCCGAGGCGCCCGACGCGCAGGAGCGCTTCCGTGAGGTCGCGCAGGCGTACGAGGTGCTCGCGAATGCCGAGACCCGGGAGCTCTACGACCGCTACGGCCATGCGGGGCTGCGCCGCGGCGGCTTCACCCCCACGGATTTCGACCTCGGCAGCCTCACCGACATCTTCTCGGCTTTCTTCGGCGACGATCTCTTCGGGGCCACGACAAGGCAACGACGCGCGCGTGGCGCGGATGTCGGCACCGTCGTCGAGATCGAGCTCGCCGAGGCCTTTACGGGCGTGAAGAAGGCGATCGCCGTCGAGGTCGCCGTCACGTGCGCGACCTGCGCCGGCGATGGCGCGGCGCCCGGGACCGGTCACGTGACGTGCTCGGGCTGCGGCGGCGCCGGCCGCCTCCAGCAGGTTTCGCGCAGCATCTTCGGGGAGTTCGTCCGCACGCAGGCCTGCCCGCGTTGCGGCGGGGCCGGGACGGTCGTCGAGCGGCCCTGCGAGACGTGCGAGGGTGCGGGCCGGATCGTCGACGAGCGGAAGCTTCAGGTCGAGATCCCGGCGGGGATCCACGATGGGCAGCAGATCCGGATTCGCGGCGAGGGCCACGCCGGACGGGGCGGCCCGCCGGGCGACGTGTTCGTCGAGGTGCGCGTGCGGCTCGATCCGCGCTTCGTGCGCGACGGCGACGACGTCGTGACAGCCGTGGACATCACGATCGCGCAGGCCGCGCTCGGGGCGCGCCTGACCGTGCCGACTCTCGATGGCGAGACGGAGCTCGAGCTGCCCGCGGGGACACAGCCGGGTGAGCTGCGTGTGCTGCGCGGGCGGGGGATGCCCTCCCTCCAGGGCCGGGGCCGCGGCGACCAGCGCGTGCACGTGAATGTGCTCGTGCCGAGACGGACGACGGCGGAGCAGCGGCGGCTGCTCGAGGAGTTCGAGCGCCTTGCAGATGAGGACACCTACCGGCCGGACGAGGGCTTCTTCGACCGGCTGCGCAACGCGTTCAGCTGAGCGGGCTGCGCCGGGTCGCGGTCACGGTCGCGCCTGAGCGCGCCGAGGAGGCGCGGGCGCGGCTGCTCGAGCTCTTCCCGGAAGGCTTCGAGGAGCGCGAGACCCGGAGCGGGGTCGAACTGGCCGCCTATACCGACACGGGCGGCGAGGCGCGCCTGCGTTCTGCCTTCCGCGTGGTAGCGGGGGACGATGTGGCACCTGGCTGGGAGGACCGTTGGCGCGACTTCCACCGCCCGGTGCGCATCGGGGAGCTGTGGGTCGGCCCGCCCTGGGAGGCTCCACCTGCGGGAGCCGTTCCCGTCGTGATCGACCCGGGCCGCGCGTTCGGAACGGGCGCTCATGCGACGACCAGGCTCTGCCTCGAGCTGATGCTCGCTGAGCCGCGCGGCAGCTTGCTCGATCTCGGCTGCGGTTCAGGCGTGCTCGCGATCGCCGCCGCGAAGCTCGGCTTCGGGCCGGTGACGGCTCTCGACGACGACCCGGTCGCCGTCGAGGTCGCCGCGCGGAACGCCGAGCTGAACGGGGTGCGAATCGAGGTCGTTCTCGGCGACGCCACGGCGGTACCTCTGCCGGGAGCGGATCTCGCTGTCGCCAACATCGCCCTCACGCCGTTGCGAGCACTGGCCGGCCGCCTCGACTGCGCGCGCGCGGTCACGTCCGGCTACCTCGAGGCGGATGAGCTCGCGCTTCCGGGCTTCCGTCGGCTCCGCCGGCTCGTCGCCGAGGGCTGGGCGGCCGATCTGCACGAGCGGAAGTAGAGTCCGCGTCATGGCGACGTTTTCCGTTCGCTTCCTCGGTTGCAAGGTCTCCTATGCCGACGCACAGGCGGTGCGGGAGCGGCTGGTCGTAGACGGGCACCGCGAGGCCAGGGGCCGGGGCGAGGTCGCCGTCGTGAACACGTGTTGCGTCACGCGCGAGGCGGTGGCGAAGTCGCGCAAGGAGGCGGCCCGCGCCGCACGCACGCACGCACGCGTCTACGTGACCGGCTGCGGCGCCAGTCTCGCCGGCGAGCCCTTCGCCGGCCTGCCCGAGAACGTCGTCGTCGTGCCTCGCCGGAGTGAGGAGACGGCCGCCTTCGTCGCCGGCGACGTCGGCGCGATCGGCTGCGTGCAGGCCGACGCCCGCCTCGACCGCGTCCGCGCCTTCGTGAAGATTCAGGACGGCTGCAGCTTCTCGTGCGCGTTCTGCGTGATCCCGCTCGTGCGTGGCGGCACGCGCAGCCGTTCGGCGCAGGCGGTGCTCACCGAGATCGGCCGCCGCGTCGCACACGGCCACCGCGAGGTTGTCCTCACCGGAGTCAACCTCGGCTGCTTCCGTGACCGCGCAAGCGGCTATGGACTGCCGCGGCTCATCCGCGAGGCCGGCGCGATCGAGGGCGTGAAGCGCCTGCGCCTGTCCTCGATCGAGGTCAACCACCTGAGCAGCGACTTGATCGCAGCACTACGGGAGACCCCGGCGGCGTGCCGGCACCTGCACGTGCCGCTCCAGTCCGGCGACGACCGTGTCCTGCGGGCCATGGGGCGCCGCTACACCGCTGCGGCGTACCTGCGCAAGCTCCAGCCGCTCGAGGACTTCAACCTCACCGGAGACGCGATTGTCGGGTTCCCGGCCGAGGACGATGAGGCGTTCGAGCGGACGCTCGAGGTTGTCCGGTCGGCTCGGCTGACGAAGGTGCACGTCTTCCCCTACTCGCCGCGCCCGGGGACGCAGACGGCTCTCGAGGACAGCGTCCCGCCGCGTGTGAAGCGAGAGCGGGGCGAACGGTTGCGCGCTCTCTCGGACACCGTCTTCCGTGAGCGCTGGCGTGAGAAGATCGGCAGCGAGGACGTCGTGCTGATCGACCGCCCAGGACGCGGCTACGGAACCGACTACACACCCTGGCTCGCGCCGGGGACGGTCGGGGAGTTCGTCCGGGCCCGCGCTGTCGCAGTGACGGAGGAGGGGATCCTCGCTGCCTGACGCCCCCGATTGCCTCTTCTGCCGGCTCGCCCGAGAGGGCGACTTCGTCCACAAGGCCGACGGCTTCGCTGCGATTCGGGACATCAACCCGCAGGCCGAAACGCACCTGCTCGTGCTTCCGGAACGGCACGTGGACAGCTTCCGCGATGTCGCGGCCTTTCCGCCGGAGGAGGCCAAGCGGATGCTCGACTTCGTCGCTGCCACCGCGCGCGCCGCCGGCCTGACCGACTACCGTGTGCTCGTCAACGTCGGTCCCGGCGGCGGCCAGACGATCTACCATCTGCACTGGCACGTCCTGGGCGGCAGAATCCGAGGGATGCCCGAATGAGCGTCGTCACACGAATCGAGCAGGAATTGAAGGACGCGCGTCTTGCGCGGGACGAAGCGCGCCGTGACGCGCTCAGCCTGCTGCTCTCCGCGCTGCGTTCGGCCGAGAAGGAGCTGCAGCGTCCTCTCTCCGACGACGAGGGGCTCCAGGTGCTCCAGCGCGAGCGCAAGCGGCGCATCGAGGCGGCCGAGGCGTTCCGCGCGGGTGGCCGCGAGGAGCAGGCCGCGAAGGAGGAGTACGAGCTCGGGGTGCTCGAAACGTTCATGCCCGAGCCGCTCTCCGAAGATGACCTCGAGGAGATCGTCGACAACGTGATCGCCGAGGTGGGCGCGACGAGCCTCCTCGACCTCGGCCGCGTGATGGCCGACGCGATGAAGCAGGTCTCCGGACGCGCCGACGGCTCGACGGTGAGCCAGCTCGTGCGGGAAAAGCTCGCCTGACCCGGTCCAGCCCCCCTCATGGGGGGCTGGCGACCCCCTACCGGCACGCTAGCGGGGATCTCCGCACGCAGGAGTGACGGCTTCGTGCCCCGAGTCGGTCGGAGGCGGTCCCTAGACTGAGCGGTGTGCACGACGTCCTCGACATCTCGAACGAGGTCGCCGCGGAGCTCGCGGGGATCGGCGACGGCGTGCTCGACTCGTTGCGCGAGCGGCTCGGCTGCAAGCTGCTGCTGCGCGGCAACCGGCTGACGCTCGACGGCGACGACGAGAAGGTCCTCGCCGCCCGCGCGGTCGTGGACGAGCTCGTCGAGCTGGTCGAGGGCGGTCACGACATCGGCCCGGACACCGTCGGTGCGGTGCTCGCAGCGCTCGACCAGGCTGCGGACATCCGCGACGTCTTCGAGGACGTCGTCTGGCGCCACCGCGGCAAGAAGATCGCCCCCAAGACGATCACGCAGAAGCGCTACGTGGACGCGATCCGCAGCCAGACCGTCACGTTCGGGATCGGGCCGGCGGGGACCGGGAAGACGTACCTCGCGATGGCGCTCGCCGTCGCCGCGCTCTCCGAGCGGCAGGTCGGGCGCGTCATCCTCACGCGCCCCGCCGTCGAGGCCGGCGAGCGGCTCGGCTTCCTGCCCGGCGACATGCTCGCCAAGGTCGACCCGTACCTGCGCCCGCTCTTCGACGCTCTCTACGACATGCTCGACGCCGACCGGCTCGCCGCCTTCATGGATCGGGGCACGATCGAGGTCGCGCCGCTCGCCTTCATGCGCGGGCGCACGCTCAACGACTCCTTCATCATTCTCGACGAGGCCCAGAACACGAGCCCCGAGCAGATGCAGATGTTCCTGACGCGGCTCGGCTTCGGCTCGAAGGTCGTCGTCACGGGCGACGTCACGCAGGTCGATCTGCCCCGCGAGCAGGCCTCCGGCCTGATCCAGGTGCGCGAGATCCTCGGCGGCGTCGACGGGATCGCCTTCGTCGAGTTCTCCCACCAGGACGTCGTCCGGCACAAGCTCGTGCAGCGGATCGTCGAGGCCTACCGCGAGCACGCGGAGGCGACCGGCACGCAGCGCAACCGGTAGGCCTATGATCGCAGTCGAGATCGAGAACAGGAGCGGCGAGGCCGTGGACGAGCGCGGCGCGGCCGAGGTCGCCCAGGCCGTGCTCGCCGGCGAGGGTGTCGCGGAGGGCGAGCTCGGCCTTTCGTTCGTGGGCCCGGAGGAGATGCGGGAGCTCAAGCGCGAGCACCTGGGCGTGGACGAGGTAACCGACGTCCTCTCGTTCCCGCTCGACGGCCGCGACGAGCTGCCCGCGGGGCTGCCGCGCGCGCTCGGCGATGTCGTCCTCTGCCCGCACGTGGTCGGCGACGACTGGCGCGCGCCGCTCGTGCACGGGCTGCTGCACCTGCTGGGCTACGACCACGGAGCCGAGATGGAGGCGCGCGAGCGCGTGCACGCCGGATGAGCCCGAGCCGCCGGCCACCCCCGATCGTCGAGAGCTTCAACTACGCCTTCGAGGGGATCATCCACGTGCTCCGCACCCAGCGGAACATGCGGATCCACTTCCTCGCGGCGGCGCTCGTGCTGATTGCGGCGCTCGCGTTCGGCGTGGCGAAGATCGAGCTGATCGCCCTGCTGCTCGCGATCGCCTTCGTCCTGATCGCGGAGATGATCAACACGGCGGTCGAGGCTGCGGTGGACGTGGCGAGCACGTCGTTCGACCCGATCGCGAAGCTGGCAAAGGACATCGCAGCGGGGGCTGTCCTGATCGCCGCGGTCACAGCCGTGGCGGTCGGCTACCTCGTCTTCTCGGGCTCGGTCGCCGACCGCAGCTCGCGCTATCTCGACCGGCTCGAGAACGCGCCTGCCGAGGTGACGCTGACTGCGCTCGTCCTGACGACGGTGATCGTGATCGCGACCAAGGCGCTCACGCGCAGCGGGACGCCGCTGCGCGGCGGGCTTCCGTCGGGGCATGCGGGCGTCGCCTTCGCGGCCTGGATGGCGGTGACGCTCGTGCTCGAAGACTCGGGGCACCGTTTCCTGATCTCGTCCCTGACCTTCATCATGGCCATGCTGGTGGCGCAGACCCGTGTCGAGTCCGGCGTGCACTCCTCTGTCGAGGTGGGGTTCGGCGCGGTGCTCGGCGCTCTCGTGACGCTCGTCCTCTTCCAGGTGTTCCAGTGACCGACCTCGAGCTGCTCGCCCGCGCCGACGCGATCGCCGCGCGCGCGTACGCGCCGTACTCGAGCTTCCCCGTCGGGTGCGCGGTGCTCACGCGCGACGGGCGCGTGCTCGAGGGAGTCAACGTCGAGAACGCCGCCTACCCGCTCGGGATCTGCGCCGAGCGGAACACGTTCGGCACCGCCGTCAGCGAGGGCTACGCGCCGGGCGACTTCGTCGCCGTTGCGATCACCGCTTCGCCGTGCGGCGGCTGCCGCCAGTGGCTCCACGAGATGCGGGTCGAGCGCGTCGTCTTCCGCAACCGCGGCGAAGTGCTGACGATGACTCCCGCCGAGCTTCTCCCGGAGACGTTCGAGCTGTGAAGACCGGTTTCGTTGCCGTAGCGGGACGCCCGAACGTCGGCAAGTCGACGCTGATGAATGCGCTCTGCGGCGAGAAGATCGCGATCGTCTCCGACAAGCCGCACACGACCCGGCGGCGGATCTTCGGCGTCGCCAACGGCCCCGACTGGCAGCTCGTACTCGTCGACCTGCCCGGCTTCCAGCGGCCGCTGGACGCGCTCACCAAGCGGATGCAGAAGACCGTGGACTCGTCGTTCGACGACGTGGACGCGGTGCTGTTCGTCCTCTCGGCGCGGGAGCGGATCGGGGCCGGCGACAAGTTCATCGCCAAGCGGATCTATGCGCTCGGCGTGCCGGTGATCATCGCTCTGAACAAGGTCGACCGGCTGAAGCCCGGCCACATCGCCGAGCAGATGAAGGCGGCCGCGGTGCTCGGCGACTTCCACGCCCTCCACCCGGTCAGCGCCGTCACCAAGGACGGCGTCGGTGAGCTGCGCGACGACCTCGTGTTCCTGCTGCCCGAGGGGCAGCCGCACTTCCCGCTCGAGCAGACGACCGACCAGTCCGTGGGGGAGCGGATCTCGGAGCTCGTGCGCGAGAAGGCACTGCAGCTCACGCGCGAGGAGGTGCCGCACTCGATCACCGTCGAGCTCGACGAGATCGAGGACAAGGTCGTGCGCGCGTTCCTGCTCGTCGAGACCGAGTCGCAGAAGCTGATCCTGATCGGCAAGCGCGGCGCGATGATCCGCGAGATCGGAACGCGTGCCCGGCCCGAGATCGAGCAGCTGCTCGGCCGCAAGGTCTTCCTCCAGCTCGTCGTCAAGGTACGTCCCAAGTGGCGCCGCGACGAGAAGACGCTGGAGCGGCTCGGGCTCTAGACGGGGGAGACAGCGAGAGCCGCGGGGGCTCTCCGGCGAGAGCACGTTCGCGCAGGCCGAGATCGTCCCCCGAGAGCGCTCCTTCGCCGATCCGCCGGCGTTTGGACCTGCGCGATTGAGCAGCGTCTGATGTAGTTAACGCGTTCCGCCGCGCTCCGACATGAGGAGGATCCTGTGACTGATCCGACGACGACCGATCCCGACAAGTACAAGGTGATCTTCGAGAACGACCGTGTGAGAGTCCTGGAATACCGTGACGAGCCCGGTCAGAAGACGAGCCCGCACGAGCACCCGGACAGCCTCATGTACACGTTGAGCGGCTTTCAGCGACGGCTGATCGGGGCCAGTGGCGAGAGTCGTGACGCCGCGCTCGAGCCGGGTGAGGTCCGCTGGCTCGACGCCCAGACCCACAGCGGCGAGAACATCGGCTCGACGCCGACACACGTGCTCTTCGTCGAGTTGAAGGAGGGGCGCGGAACCGCAACGGGCGGAACTCTCGGCCCGTCGTAACCGCGCGCACCGGGCCTGGAGCTTCGCTGCAGCGGAGCCGACTATGCCGTGGCGCGGTTTCGGCGCCGGTTCAGCGCGATCGCAGCGATTGCTGCCGTCAGCGTCGAGCCGCTGAGCCCGAGCGCGAGGTCGCCGAGCGTGTCCGTGTACGCTGCTGCGAACTCCGGTGAGTTGCGGATGAAGGCGAAATACTCGCCGACCTCCCACAGGATCGCAGTCACTCCGCCGAAGCCGGCGACGAGCGAGAAGAGCTCCGCCCGCCTGACCTCGGTACGGTGCAGCGCCGCGGCGACCGCACCGCTCAAGAGCGCCCAGTTCACGAAGTGGTTCGCGTCGTCCCACCAGTCGATCGTGTCGTAGAGGTTGAGCGCGTTGCCGGCCGTGTCGATCAGAAATGGGAGGACGAAGAGCGTGTCGGCCGCAAACGGGTAGGGCGGACGCCGACGACGCGCGGCCCAGATCGCGGGCACGACGAGAGCTGCGATCGAATAGCCGACGAGTCGCCAGCCGAACGCCTTCCCCGCAAAGCGCTCGAGGCCGGAGAAGGCGCCGAAGGCGAGCAGGAGCACGAGCGAGAGCTTCACCGCGAGATCGAGCCAGAGTGCCGGCGTCCGTTTCACGGAACCTGCGCAGCCCAGTCCGCCGTAGGCGTTGTCTCGGCCGCTTCGTCCGAGTCGAGGCGCTGGAGCTGGCGAACGTCGCGGACGCTCAGCGTGGCGGCCGCGAGTGCGGCGCACACGCCCGCCGCGATCCAGAGCGTGGGGTGGATGCCGACCGCATCGGACAGCGGACCGACGATCACGAACCCCACCGGCATGAGCGCGATCGAGCCGAGCATGTCGTAGGAGGCGACGCGCGAGAGCAGGTCACCGGGGATGTGCTGCTGGAGCGAGAGCTCCCAGAAGACGCCGAAGAGCTCGACGCCGACCCCGGCGACGAACGCGGTCACGACCACCACGGCGAGCGGCGCGCCCGCCGCGAGCGCTGCGAGTGGGAGGGAGAGCCCAGCGACGGTGAGCATTCCCACCAGCAACGGCCGCTGTGGACGCCAGTTGAGCGCGACGGCGCCGCCCGCGACGAGCCCGAGGCCGGTCGCGGCCGCGATCAGACCCCAGGCTGCCGCACCACCGAGCTCGGCCTTGGCGACGATCGGGCCGAGAACGTTGAGGCCGGCGGCCCAGAACGCGTTGATGAAGCCGAACGCGATGACGATCGCCCAGAGCCACGTGCGTGACGCGAAGGCGCTCCAGCCCTCACGCAGCTCCGCCACAAAACGGGAACGCTCCATCTTCGACCGCCTCAACCGGATCCGAGCCAGGAAGGTCGCACACATGAAGAAGCTCGCAGCGTCGACTGCGATCGCCCAGCCGGCACCGGCCGCCGCGACGACGAGGCCGGCGAGCGCCGCGCCGCCGATGTTCGTCGCGTTGAGCGACAGCCGGAGAAGTGCATTCGCCTCCTGGAGGTGAGCCTTCGAGACGAGTTGCGGGACGATGCCCTGTGCCGCGGGAAAGAAGAACGCCTGCGCCAGGCCGTTCACCGCGGCGAGCGCGGCGATGTGCCATGTGCTCGCAACGCCGGTCAGCACGATCACGGCGACCGTGAGCTGCGCGAAGCCGTTGACCACGTTCGCCCCGACCATCACCCGGTTGCGCGGCAGGCGGTCGGCCCAGACGCCACCGACAAGGATGAAGACGAGCTGGCTGACGGTGAAGCAGGCGAGCACGACGCCGATGTCGGAGGCGCCGCCGCCGATCTCGAGGATCGCGAACGCCAGCGCCACGAACGAGAAGGACGCGCCGAGACGAGAGATCGTCCGGCCCGTGAAGAACAGCCGGAAGTCGCGCTCGCGGAGCGGCGCGAGGGCGCCGCGCAGCCGGCTCGAGCGCATCACGAGAACCCGCTCCCCGTTCGGCTACGCGGCGTGACCGAAGCGCTCGGCCGCACGAGCCTTGCGCCGCTCGGCCTCGAGCGCGCGATCCCGCGGCGGAGCCGACGTGACCAGCTTCTCGAGGAGTCGTGCGGTCGCATCCGCCACGGCTTCGACTGCGCGCTCGAATGCCGCTTCGTTCGCGCGCGAAGGCTTCTGCGTGCCGCTCACCTTCCGCACGTACTGGGTCGCGGCCGAGTGGATCTCGTCTCGGGTCGTCGGTGGCTCGAAGTTGTGCAGCGTCTTGATGTTCCGGCACATGCGGGCAAGTCTACGCGCGTGACTGCCGGCGCTCCTAGCTCCAGGCCGCCAGGATCGCGCCCATCACGAGCAGCGACACCCCGTGGTAGCCGCTGTCGATCAGGTAGAGGGAGAGCGGGCGCCCCGCGAAGATCCCGTTGACGGCCGTGGTCGTCAGCACGAAGCCCGCCCACGCGAACAGGCCGACGAGGAGCCCCTCGCCGATGGTCGTGGCGGCCGCGTAGTCGACGACTCGTGCCAGGACGTATGCCATCGCGAGCGCGCTCACGGCCGCGACGGCGTAACCCCTCCTTGCCCCGCTCACGTCCTCCTGGGTCTTGCCGACCGCCCGCATCCACGAGTGCACGAAGAGCGCGGGCGAGTACCAGACCGCGCCGAGCGCCATCGGGACGAGTGCGGCAACGATGACCGCGATCCAGTTGATGTCGACGTCTTCCAGCACAGCCGCTCCTTTGTGAGGGACGGCACGAACAGTACGACGTGGGGAGGACGTACACTTGCCGCGATGGCCCAGGCACCCGCCCTGCCACGCGGGTTCGAGCTGCCGCTCGAGCCGCGCCTACCCCGGATCGGCTCGGTTGACGCGGTCGCGCTCGAGGAGCGCGCGGCGACGCTCGCGAAGCGCTCGATCAAGCGCGAGTCGAAGCTCCAGGCGCTCGAGCTGGCGGTGCGGATGATCGACCTGACGACGCTCGAGGGCGCAGACACGCCGGGCAAGGTCGCAGCCCTCTGCTCGAAGGCGGTGCGCCCGGACCCGGTGGACGCGAACGTGCCGTCAGTCGCGGCCGTCTGCGTCTACCCGAACCTCGTGCCGACCGCCGTCGCGCGCCTGCGCGACACGTCGGTCAAGGTCGCCTCGGTCGCGACCGCCTTCCCATCGGGCCAGTCGCCGCTCGAGGGCAAGCTCGCCGAGGTGCGCGACGTCGTCGAGGCCGGCGCCGACGAGGTGGACATGGTGATCGACCGCGGCGCCTTCCTCTCCGGGCGCTACGCGAAGGTCTACGACGAGATCGTCCACATCAAGGAGGCCTGCGGCGACGCGCACCTGAAGGTGATCCTCGAGACGGGCGAGCTCGGCACCTACGACAACGTCCGGCGCGCGAGCCTGCTCGCAATGGCCGCCGGCGCCGACTTCATCAAAACCTCGACGGGCAAGATCCAGCCCGCGGCGACGCTCCCGGTCACGCTCTGCATGCTCGAGGCGATTCGCGACGTCTACGAGGAGACCGGACGTATGGTCGGCATGAAGGCCGCCGGCGGCATCCGTCAGGCGAAGCAGGCCGTCCAGTACCTCGTCGTCCTCCATGAGACACTCGGCCTGCAGTGGCTGACGCCCGACCTCTTCCGCCTCGGCGCTTCGACCCTCCTCAACGACGTGCTGATGCAGATCCGGAAGCAGAAGACGGGTCAGTACCAGTCCCTCGACTACTTCACCATCGACTGACCATGCTGGCTCTCGGCGTTCGAATTCAGGAAGCCGCGCCTTGGCGGAGCCGGGCTCTGCCCGGCGGGAGCCGTAGCCTCAGCTCGAACTCCGCGGGTCGTGAAGGAGGGGGCTCATGGGGGAACCATGGGTTCCCCCATGAACGGTTCACCATTGACTGAGCTCGAGCAGAAGCGCAAGCACGCCCCGGCCCCGGCGCTGACAGAGTGGGAGTACGCGCCGGCGCCCGAAGCGCGCGAGATCGTCTCGCTCGAGGAGCGCTACGGGCTCTTCGTCGGCGGGAAGATGGTCGAGCCGCGCTCGGGGACGTACGCGACGACCATCGATCCGTCCACGGAGGAGCCGCTCGCCGAGATCGCACAGGGCGGGCCGGAGGACGTCGAAGCGGCGGTCGAGGCCGCCCGCGGCGCCTTCGAGAACGGCTGGGCGAAGCTCGCGGTCGCGGAGCGGGCCAAGTACCTGTACCGGATCGCCCGCCTCATGCAGGAGCGCTCGCGCGAGCTTGCGGTGCTCGAGTCGCTGAACAACGGCAAGCCGATCCGCGAGTCACGGGACGTGGACGTCCCGCTCGCCGCGGCGCACTTCTTCTACTACGCGGGCTGGGCGGACAAGCTCGAGTACGCGTTCCCGAACCGGCGCCCGCAGCCGCTCGGCGTCGCCGCGCAGGTCATCCCCTGGAACTTCCCGCTGCTGATGCTCTCGTGGAAGATCGCGCCGGCGCTCGCGACGGGCAACACGGTCATCCTCAAGCCGGCCAGCACGACGCCGTTGACCGCGCTCCTCTTCGCCGAGATCTGCCGCCAGGCCGACCTCCCACCGGGCGTCGTCAACATCCTCACCGGCAACGGGCGCATGGGGGCGACGCTCGTCCGGCACCCCGGGGTGGACAAGGTCGCGTTCACAGGCTCGACCGAGGTGGGCAAGGACATCCAGCGGGCACTCGCAGGCTCCGGCAAGCGACTGACGCTCGAGCTCGGCGGCAAGGCCGCGAACATCGTCTTCGACGACGCGGCCCTCGACCAGGCGGTCGAGGGGATCGTCAACGGCATCTACTTCAACCAGGGCCAGGTCTGCTGCGCGGGCTCGCGCCTGCTCGTCCAGGAGTCGATCGCCGAGCCGCTGATCGCCAAGCTCAAGCAGCGCCTGGCGACCCTGCGGATGGGCGACCCGCTCGACAAGAACACCGACCTCGGCGCGATCAACTCGCGGGACCAGCTCGACAGGATCACCGAGCTCGTCGCCTCCGGCCGCGACGAGGGAGCGGAGATCTTCCAGCCGGCCTGCAAGCTGCCGGAGAAGGGGTTCTGGTTCCCGCCCACCGTCTTCACGAACGTCGCCCAGAGCTACCGAATCGCCCAGGAGGAGATCTTCGGGCCGGTGCTCTCTGTGCTCACCTTCCGGACCCCCGAGGAGGCGGTCGAGAAGGCGAACAACACGGCCTACGGGCTCTCCGCGGGCGTCTGGACGGAGAAGGGCTCGCGCATCCTCTGGATGGCGCAGCAGCTCCGTGCCGGGGTGGTCTGGGCGAACACCTTCAACCGCTTCGACCCGAGCTCGCCGTTCGGCGGCTACAAGGAGTCCGGCTTCGGGCGCGAGGGCGGCCGGCACGGGCTCGAGCCCTACCTGAGATTCGACGAATGAGTCGCTTGCCCGTCCGCAAGACGTACAAGCTGTTCATCGGCGGCGCCTTCCCGCGCTCCGAGTCGGGCCGCAGCTACCAGGCGGAGGGCCAGAACGTGGCGCGCGCCTCGCGCAAGGACGCCCGCGACGCGGTGAAGGCGGCCCGCGGGGCCCTGGCGGCGTGGTCGGGGGCGACCGCGTACAACCGCGGTCAGGTGCTCTACCGGCTCGCCGAGATGATGGAGGCGCGCGCCGCCGACCTCGCCGGCGTCTGCACCGGCCGCCAGGAGGTCGAGTCCGCGATCGACCGTGTCGTCTGGTACGCGGGCTGGACGGACAAGCTCGCGCAGGTGCTGGGCTCGTCGAACCCCGTCGCGGGCCCGTACTTCAACTTCACGGTCCCCGAGCCCACCGGGGTCGTTGCGGTGATCGTGCCCGGGGAGCCGCCGCTCGGCGGTCTCGTCTCGCGCGTCCTGCCCGCGCTCGCCGGCGGCAACACCGTCGTCGCGGTGGCCTCGGAGGCCCATCCGCTGGCGGCTATCGAGCTCGCCGAGGCCGTGGCGACCGCGGACGTCCCCGGCGGCGTCCTCAACATCCTCACAGGCCTCTGCTCCGAGCTGGCGCCGGTGCTGGCGGGGCACATGGACGTGAACGCACTCGACGTGTCGGGAGCCGACGGCCTGGCCGAGGAGCTCGAGCGCCTCGGCGCCGAGAACGTCAAGCGTGTCGTGCGCGGCTCGGCGGACGAGCAGAGCCCATGGGCGATCGCCGAGTTCCTCGAGCTGAAGACTGTCTGGCACCCAATAGGCCAGTGACCCTCGCGTCCCTGGCCGGCAGGCTCCCGCCGGGCGAAGCCCGGCTCCGCCCGCCTCGCGCCCCTCGCGGCGCTCCAGTCGGGGGCCCGTGCTTTTAGCACTGTTCCCCCTCCCTCCACGCCGCGAGAGGCGCGCCAGGAACGCGAGGATGTCTCGCGGATACGATCTGGCTGTCTGATGACGGGTCTACGCCGCCTGAGTCATGCCGTCTCCGAGGGCGACGGCATCTCGATCCTCGTCGAGGTCGCCGACCGTGCGGCCGCCCATGCGGCCGAGGCGGAGGGGGCGGAGGGCCTGGCGGTGCGCGGCCACGCTGCCGGCGTGCGGGAGGCCAGCCAGCTGCCGTTGCTGTGGACAGCCGGCTCGTTCCGCGAGGCAAAGGAGGGCGGGGCGGACGCGGTCGTGCTCGTCGCCGAGACTGCGGGCGACCGCTTCGAGGAGCTCTTCGAGGAGGCGCACGAGCTCGGGCTCGAGTGCGTCGTCAAGGTGCGCGACGAGGAGGAGCTCGAGCACGTGCTCGAGCGGGTTGACCCCGAGGTTCTCCTGCTCTCGGCCGAAGGCGTCGAGGAAGGCGAGCACCACCTCGACCGCCTGCTCGAGCTGTTGTCGGACGTGCCGGCCGGCAAGCTCGCGATCGCCGAGCTGCTGGACGCCGGCAGCGAAGACCTCGCAGAGCTCGAGCGGGCGGGTGTGGATGCCGTCCTCTTTGCCGCGCCCGCCTAGAGGCGACGAGGCGTGACGGAAACCGGCCAGAGCGGAGAGCGTCGCGCCGCGATCGCGATCGGCGCAGCCGTCTTCATCGCGGGCGCCGTGCTGCTCGGGCTCGAGCTCGCGGCGAGCCGTGTGCTCGCGCCGTACTTCGGCAGCTCCCTCTTCGTCTGGGGCGCGTTGATCGGCGTCGTGCTCGCGGGGCTCTCGCTCGGCTACTGGATCGGAGGGGCGGCGGCCGACCGCTACCCGGCGCCGCGGCTGCTGCTCGGAGCACTCGCCTCTGCCTCGCTGCTTGTGCTGGCGATCCCGTATCTCGACGGCTGGGCGCTCGAACGGGTCGTGAGCTGGGATCCGGGCCCGCGTGCCGACCCCCTGGTCGCCACGATCCTCCTCTTCGGTGCGCCGAGCGTGATCCTCGGCAGCGTCACGCCGATCGCCGTCCGGCTGCGCGCCCGCTCGCTCGAGCGGCTCGGGCGCACCGCCGGCCGCCTGTTTGCCATCTCGACTGCCGGCAGCATCGCCGGCACCTTCGCAACAGCGTTCTGGCTGATCCCGGCGCTCGGCACGGACCAGCTCCTGGCCTCCGCTGCACTCGCGCTCATGATCGCCGCAGCGGCGGTCGCCGTCGCCGAGCGGGCCCCGGTTGCTCTCGCCGTCGCGCTCGCCGCGGCGGGCGCGCTGACGGCACCCGTTCTCGCACTCGCGCCGGAGAGCGGTGGCCGGCTCGCGGGCACTCAGCTCCAGAACTGGTCGCCGCTCTACCGGCTCCAGGAGGAAGGGGGACGGCAGACGGGGGATCCCGGTGCCGAGAGTCGCAACGCCGGCTTCCGGATCGTCCACGCGAAGGAC
This sequence comes from uncultured Gaiellales bacterium, assembly GCA_964351025.1. Taxonomy (GTDB): domain Bacteria; phylum Actinomycetota; class Thermoleophilia; order Gaiellales; family Gaiellaceae; genus CAYGLV01. The sequence goes on from CAYGLV010000001.1 coordinate 107,686, forward strand.
ACGCGCTATCACCGGCTCGTCGTCGCCGACGACTCGGACACCCGCTTTCTCCGCTTCGACAACTCGTTCCAGAGCGCGATGTACCTGGGCGAACCGTTCCGGACCCGTTTCGAGTACACGGACTACCTCGACCTCGGGCTCGCGTACAACCCGGACGCGCGCTCGGTGCTCTTCATCGGGCTCGGCGGCGGCTCGGCGCCCAAGCGCATGTGGCGCGACTTCCCGCAGCTGCGCTTGCAGGCCGTCGAGCTCGACCCCGAGGTAGTGGACGTCGCCTACCGCTACTTCGCGCTACCCCGAGACGACCGGCTCGCGGTCGAGGTCGAGGACGGCCGGCGCTATCTCGTGCGCCACAGCGAGCGCTGGGACGTGATCGTCGTGGACGCCTTCTACTCGGACGCCGTCCCGTTCCACCTCGCGACCCGGGAGTTCCTCGAGCTCGCGCACGCCCGTCTCGAGCCGGGTGGCGTCGTCGTCGTCAACGTGATCGGTGCGCTCGCCGGCGACCAGTCGCGGCTGCTCCGCTCCATGCTGCGCACCTACCGAGCCGTCTTCCCGACCGTCGCCGTGCACCCCGTCTTCCTGCAGGGAGACCGCGATCCGCGCTCGGTTCGCAACGTCATCCTCGTGGCGACCGACGGTGCCGCACCCTCCACCGCCTTCCTGGCGGAGCGCTGGGCGGAGACCCGCAAGCGAGTGCCCGCCGCGCCCGATCTCGCCACGGCGATCCGCGAACGCTGGGACCGGCCGCTCGCGACGGGAGACGTGCCGGTGCTCACTGACGACTACGCCCCGACCGACGCGCTGCTGCTGCTGTTCGGCTGATCAGCCGAAGAACGCCTTCGCCACGTCGAACCACTCGGGCGGGACCGTCTTGAGCTGGGCGGTCGCCTCCTCGAGCGAGACGTCCACGATCGTGTCTCCGTGCAGCGCCGCCATGCGGCCGAACTTGCCGTCGGCGACGAGATCGGCCGCCTTCAGGCCGAAGCGGGTCGCGAGCACGCGGTCGCGTGCCGTCGGCGTGCCCCCGCGCTGGACATGGCCGAGCACGGTGACGCGCGACTCGAAGCCGGTGCGGCTCTCGATCTCTCGCGCGAGCGCCTCGCCGACGCCGCCCAGCCGGATGTGCCCGAACTGATCGGTGCCTGCCCCCTGAGCGACGAGCTGGCGCTCGCCCGACTCGTAGGACAGCTCGTACCCCTCGCTGACGACGACGATCGAGAAGTCCTTGCCGCCCCGGTGCCGCCGCTCGAGCAGAACGCAGGCGGCCTCGACCGTCGTCGGCTGCTCGGGGATGAGGATCGCGTCGGCGCCGCCGGCAATGCCGCTCGTGACGGCGATCCAGCCCGTGTGCCGGCCCATCACCTCCACGACCATCACGCGGTTGTGCGACTCGGCCGTGGTGTGCAGCCGGTCGATCGCCTCGGTCGCGATCGTCACCGCGGTGTCGAAGCCGAAGGTGTAGTCGGTCGCCGAGAGGTCGTTGTCGATCGTCTTCGGGAGACCGACGACGGGGAACTCGTGCTCGGCATGGAGACGCGAGGCGACGCCGAGCGTGTCCTCGCCGCCGATCGCGATCAGGGCGTCGAGGCCCTGGCGACCGAAGTTGCGCAGCACCTTCTCGACACCGCCCTCGACCTTGTAAGGGTTCGTGCGCGACGTGCCGATGATCGTGCCCCCGCGGGGCAGGATGCCCGAGACCTCGCGCAGGCCGAGGCCGTGGAACTTGCCCTCGACGAGCCCACGCCAGCCCTCGCGCACGGCGACCACCTCGTCGCCGCGGTCGATGCAGCGGTGCGTCACCGCCCGAATGGCCGCGTTCAACCCGGGGCAGTCGCCCCCGCCGGTGAGAATCCCGACCGTCGTACCGATACGCGCAGTGTTCCATGCCGACCGAGCAGCACCTTCTGCCATTACTTGCATTTGTAAAGTCATGACGCTATAAATCGGGAAGCGTTGCCCATCGCGAGCAGTCGGAGATGGACAGGCGCGAGCGCCCGCCGCCGGCGGGAGCACAGAAGGTCCGGGACCACGGGTCTTCGTCGTTCCGGAACACCGACAGCGCCGGCAGGCGGGAAGGAGCACCCAGTGTCAGACCTCAGGCCAGAGACGATTGCACTGCACGGAGGCCAGACGCCGGATCCCACGACCCACGCCCGGGCCGTGCCGATCTATCAGACGACCTCGTTCGTGTTCGAGGACACCCAGCACGCCGCCGATCTCTTCGCGCTCAAGGTGCCGGGGAACATCTACAGCCGGATCATGAATCCGACGTGGGACGTGTTCGAGCAGCGCGTGACGGCGCTCGAAGGCGGCATCGGCGCTGTCGCAACGGCGTCAGGGCAGGCTGCGGTGACCTACTCGGTTCTCAACCTCGCCCGCGCCGGGGACAACATCGTGTCCGTCTCGACGCTGTACGGCGGCACCTACAACCTGTTCGCGCACACGCTGCCGCAGTACGGGATCGAGGTGCGCTGGGTCGACCCCGACGAGCCCGAGACGCTTGCCGCGCTCGTCGACGACAAGACGAAGCTCGTGTTCGCCGAGACGATCGGCAACCCGAAGCTGAACGTCGTCGACATCCGCGCCTGGGCCGACGCCGCGCATGCGGCGGGACTGCCCCTGATCGTCGACAACACCGTGCCGACGCCCATCCTCTGCCGGGTGTTCGACCACGGGGCGGACGTCGCCGTCCATTCCGCGACGAAGTACATCGGCGGCCACGGAACCTCGATCGGCGGCATCGTCGTCGACTCGGGCGCGTTCGACTGGACGGCGCACGCCGACCGCTATCCGGGCCTGACGAAGCCGGATCCCTCCTACCACGGCGTCGTCTGGGCGGATGTCCTCGGCCCGGCCGCCTACATCGGCCGCGTCCGCACCGTGCTGCTGCGCAACACGGGTGCCGCGCTGTCGCCGTTCAACGCGTTCCTCTTCCTCCAGGGCCTCGAGACGCTGCCCCTCCGGATGGAGCGGCACTGCTCGAACGCGCTCGCGGTGGCGGAACACCTCGAGCGGCAGCCGGGCGTCGTCTGGGTGAACTACCCCGGGCTCGAGTCGAGCCCGTACCGGGAGACCGCCGGCAGGGTCCTCACGGGCGGCTTCGGCGGCCTCGTCACCTTCGGCATCGAAGGCGGCCTCGAGGCCGGCCGCACGTTCATCGAGAGTCTCGGCCTGTTCAGCCACCTCGCGAACATCGGCGACGCCAAGTCGCTCGCGATCCACAACGCGACGACGACGCACTCGCAGCTGAACGACGAGGAGCTCGCAGCCTCGGGCGTCACACAGGACACCGTGCGGCTCTCGGTTGGGATCGAGCACATCGACGACATCCTCGCCGACCTCGACCAGGCTCTCGCGAGAGCCGCGGCTCCCGTCGCCGTCTGAGCAGCGTGGCCGGGTCGCTCGGACGCGTCGAGACGCAGCGGGTCGTCCTCTTCACGGAGAACGACCCGCTGCGGCTCGACGCGGGCGCGGCGCTCGCGCCGGTCGAGGTTGCCTATGAGACATACGGAACGCTCGACGCGGACGCCTCGAACGCTGTGTTCGTCTGCCATGCTCTCACCGGGGACGCGCACGCGGCGGGCCATCACGGCGACCCCGAACGGCGGGGCTGGTGGGACACGCTGATCGGTCCCGGCAAGCCGCTCGACACGGACCGTCTCTTCGTCGTCTGCCCGAACCTGCTCGGCGGCTGCCGTGGCACGACCGGCCCGTCGTCGCTCGATCCGGCGACCGGGCGGCCGTACGGGCTGCGCTTCCCGGACTTCACCGTCTCGGACCTCGTCACCGTGCATCGGCGCCTGCTCGAGCATCTCGGGATCGAGCGGCTGCACGGCGCGATCGGCGGCTCCCTGGGGGGCATGCAGGTGCTCCAGTGGGCGCTCGACCATCCCGGTGAGGTGGAGCGCGCCGTGCTCGTGTGCGCATCCGCCCGCCTCAGCGCCCAGAACATCGCCTTCTCCGCCGTCGCCCGGACGTCGATCCTGCGCGACGAGCACTTCCGGGGCGGCGACTACTACCCGGCGCCCGGGCAGGAGCGGAGCCGCTCCCCCGACGTCGGCCTCAGCGTCGCGCGCATGCTCGCCCACATCACGTACGTCTCCGAAGAAGGCCTCGAGCGCAAGTTCGGCCGGGAACGCCGAAGCGACGTCCCGACCTTTGACATCGACTTCCAGGTCGAGAGCTATCTCGATCACCAGGGCCGCAGCTTCCTCGAGCGCTTCGACGCCAACAGCTACCTGTACTTCAGCCGCGTGATGGACTACTTCGACCCGTTCGCCGACGAAAAGGCCGCGACTTCAGCCCTCGCCGCCGGCGAGACCGACTTCCTCGTGATCTCGTTCGACAGCGACTGGCGCTTCCCGAGTCCGCACTCGCGGAAGATCGCCCGCGTGCTCGAGCGAGCCGGCCGCGCCGTTCGGTGCGAAGAGGTCGCATCCCCCTGGGGCCACGACTCCTTCCTCCTCGAGGTGCCCGCCTACCACGAGCTCGTCGCCGGCTTCCTCACCGTCGAGGCGCGCCGCGCCGGGCGCAGGGTCGCGTGAGCGCCGATGCCCTCCCGCTCTTCCGGCGCGAGGCGTTGAACCGTCAGTGTCGAAGGTGGGAATTGAAACGTTGCGGGTCGTGGCCCACCAGATGTTGAGTTCTGCGGTATGAGATCGGAAGGCCTACCCAGGCCGGATGGACGCTGCCGAGGACTCGCCGCAAAGCCGAACCTTCGGCCGTATGACGATGCTCGCGATGCAAGACAGGGACAAGAGGCGAGGGCCGTAGCCCTCGCCTCTTGTCATCGCACGCGGATCGACGGAGGCCTAATAGTCGTTCCAGCAGACGTCCCAGCGCTGGGCTGTAGAGCTGTGATTTTGCGCGCCCCAGCGATAGGTGTTTGCCGGCACACCCACGCTGTGGACGTTGGTGTCCGAGACGTTGCCCCACGCGTAGGTGACGGCCCCTGACCGCTGGACGTACCAGGTGTAGTCGGCCGGGCTGTTGAAGCCGTACCAACCCCAGTACGTCGAGTACTGGTATGTCCCCCACGCGAATACACCTTGACCGGCGGAGCCGCTCGACGGGACGTACTGACAGCCGACGGAAAGCGGCGATACAGGACCAGGCCCGGCGAACTGAATGGGTGCCGCGGACACAGCCGCGGTAAACGTCGACAGATCGCAGGTTACGCGCGCCTGCGCAGCGGCGTCCGGGTGATCAGCGATCCACCCGCACGTGTAGACACCGTTCGGAGGAAGCGACGGCTGACGTGCGGCGAATGCCGGAGTCACGCCGAGGGCGAGAGCCGTCACGGACACCAGCGCTACTGCGATGGCAGCACCGAAATACCCCCGCCGGGGATGACTTGTGGAACTCATGGGTCGACCTCCCTTGGTGAGGTGGACTGGAACGACTTGGATGCTACAGGGGCGCGGTTCCCAAAGTCAACAGAACGGCGCAGTAGTCCGAGGGGGAGATACGGGCTAAGCTGATACAGGGTGCGCTGGAGGCGCTCCATGACGGCGACCATAGGTTGTCCTTCACGGACGCCGAACGCTCTCCCTCGATGGGGCCGGAGGCTCTCCCGGTGGACTGGAACACCCTGGGTCAAACCTCCGGCCCCTCTTTCCTCCGGCCCGACTCGTCGGTCGAGACTGCTTCACGGACATTTCAGCTCGCCTTACTCACCGCCGAGACCGGTTCGAGTGCCCGCGCGATCTCCAGCGCTCGCTCATGAAGCTCGGATGAACCCCAGATCGAGATAAAGAGTCCATCGCGCCGCACCAGGGCGGGGCCGCCCCGTCCGAGCGGGAAACCGACGGTTCCCGCCGCGGTCGGATCACGGGGGCTGCACGTCCATCCGACGCTGACGAGACAGGTCCTCGTCTCGTAGATCTCGACTCGCGCGCGCGCGCGCGACGCCCCGTCGATGACCGCCGGCGCATACGTCAGCCTGATTGCCTGCACCTGCTCGGGCCCGGAACCGCCCGCGAAGCTGACCCGCCGCTCCTGCAGCGTGATCGCAACGAGCTTCAACCCGTTCCACTCCTGCCCGAGCCACAGCATCGTTCGTCCGAGCGTGGTCGCTGCATCCTGCGCACCGACCTCGGTCGCTGCGGCGATGCCCCCCCCTGTTTGCCAGCGCGCAGGCTCGGGCTTCTCGAAGAGCCCCTGCTGATACGGCAGAGTCTCCGCGGTCACCACCTGAAACCTGGTCGCGCGATCTCTCGACTCGACCGCGACCGGCTGGTAGTTCGACGCATCGACGGCAACCCGTCCGATCGCGGTGCCCGTCTTGAATTCGAGCCAGATCACCTCGCGCCCATCGATCTCGCCGGGGCCGCTCTCAACGGCCCTTCCCGAGGCGAGGGCAGACCGATACTGGTCGACGAACTCCGTCAACGCTGCGTCAAGTGAAGGCTGCTCGGCTGGGCCGCCCGTCACGGCGCCGGATCCCGCGCCGCAGCTGACACCAGCCTTCTCCGCCTCAGCAGGATGACCGGCGATCCAGGCACAGGTATAGATGGGCCCCGTTCGCGACACACCGCCTTCCGCGGTCTCGAGGTGCTCGTCCAAGACCTGGCCGTCCAGCACAAACACTGTCTTCTTCAGGTCGCGCTGGGCGTCAAACCAGATCTCGGTCTTCAGTGTCCGCGGGATCGCGTTGCCCGTATCGAGATCGACGAGCGTTCCCGCGGCTGCATCGAGTTCGATGACCGCGACATGCAGCACGGGTTGAGTTCCTACAGCCGCGAGCGCTTCCTGGACGACGCTCGGGTCCGTACCCCACGGCGGCAGGAAGAGAAGTAGAAGCAGGGCCGCGGCTACCGAGGCGACGCTCGCGGCCACACCGACGAGATGCCCCCGACGGCGGACCGATGGTCGCCGATCCGGTTCCCGCTTGCTACCGCTGCCAGCACGCCCGGTCACCACGAGGGCGTCAGCGATTGCGAGGAGCTGCGGCTCGTCGATCAGCAGCTCGACGAGTTCGTCATCGGCAAAGACGGAGGAACTGGTGTGGGTCATGGGTTCAGGCCTTCCTTCTCGAACTCAACGCGGAGCTGCTCGAGCCCACGCATGAAGCGCATACGGCAAGCCTCCTCCGTTGCGCCAACCTGCTCGCGGATCTCTCCGAAAGTTCTGCCTTCGACCAAGCGCATGAGCACGACCCGCCTCTGCGCTTCCGGCAATTTTGCGAGAGCCAGCTCGAATGTCCGAGCCACCAGGCCGCCGTACTCGTCAGGCGGAGCTTCCGCGTCCAGGACCACGTCAAGCGGCACTGTCGGCACGCGCCGACGTCGAGCCTCATCGACAAGACGGCGGCGAGCGACCGTGTACAGCCAGCCAAGATTCGGTGGCGCAGCGCCCGCCGAGTGCGCGAGCGACTCGGCCGCGTTCGCGAACACTTCTTGCGTCACGTCCTCTGCCGTCGCCGTCGAGTCAACCCGGCGCCGGACAAAACGGAGAATGTCCCGGTAGTGGCTGCGTATGGGGTCGGCGCGAGGATCCACTGCTATATGAGTCGGCCGCGGAGCGACGAACGTAACAAGTCCAATGCCACCGGCCGGCGCGGACGCGGTTCCCGTCAGCACTCGGTCTGGTTCGACGATCTCTACAAGCGCGAGCTCGGCGAGGGCCAACAACGCCAAAATCGTGTCGCACGTCTCCCTCGACCTGCCCGTCGTCGGGCTCGCTTCGTGTATGTAGTGCCGAAGGTGGGAATCGAACCCACACGGCCCGAAGGCCACCGGATTTTGAGTCCGGCGCGTCTGCCAGTTCCGCCACTTCGGCGTGGTACGACGATCGTAGCCGCGCTGTCCGCTGTGTGAAGCTCCCGCGGCCGGAGGCCGGCTTTGCCGGCCGGGAGGCCCGATTCGGCTGCTGCTGTGTCGCACCGAAGGAGGGGGTTCGTGGGGGAACCACGGGTTCCCCCACGCTCTCAACCACGGGTTCCCCCACGATTTGGTCGCTACAGAGGTTGAAAGCAGGCGCTATTGGCCTGATACTTGCCTCTCGCCTGCGCGGAAGGTCGAACGACGCTGCAGGGCATCGGTCATCGGGTATGGAGGAGGAACAGCTTGACACTCAAGAATCGTGGACTGATCGGGGCTTTCGCCCTGCTCGTCGTGGCGCTCGCGCTGGTAGCGGCCGGGTGCGGCGGCGACGACGGTGGCGGCACGACCGCGACCGAGGCGACCGGCGGCGGCGGCACGAGCGGCGCCATCGAGGCTCTGCCATCCTCGTCCTGCACGGCCATCGAGTACGGCGGCGAGGGTGAGCCGGATCTGCTGATCGCGTCTGACTTCCCGCTGCAGGGCTCGTCGCGGACGCAGACGATCCAGATCGTCGAGGCGATCCGCTACCTGCTCGAGCAGGCCAACTGGCAGGCCGGAGACCACAAGATCGGCTTCCAGTCCTGCGACGACGCGACGGCCCAGGCCGGCAAGTGGGACTCGGGCAAGTGCTCGACGAACGCGCAGGCCTACGCTGCGAACCCAGCTGTCGTCGCCGTGATCGGTACGTTCAACTCGGGTTGCGCCGCGATCGAGATCCCGGTGCTGAACCAGGCTCCGGGCGGCGGCTTGGCGATGATGTCGCCTGCCAACACGTACGTCTGTCTGACGGAGGGCGGCCCGGGCTGCGACAAGACCGAGCCTGACAAGTACTACCCGTCAGGCTCGCGCAACTACGCCCGTGTGGTTGCCCATGACGCCTACCAGGGCGCGGCCTTGGCCGAGTTCGCCCAGGAGCAGGGTGTCACGAGCATCTACATCCTGAACGACAAGGAGGCTTACGGACTCGGCGTCGCGACGAACCTCAAGAACGCCGCAGAGGCCGTCGGCATCACGATCGCCGGCTTCGAGGCGTGGGATCCGAAGGCGTCGAGCTACGAGGCTCTCTTCAACAAGATCAAGGGCTCCGGGGCCGACGCGGTCTTCCTCGGAGGTCTGATCGACGAGAACGGTGCACAGGTGATCAAGGACAAGGTCGCCGTGCTCGGCCCGAACGACGGCGCCGTCAAGCTGTTCGCTCCGGACGGCTTCACGACGCAGCAGACGATCGACGAGGCCGGCCCCGCAGCCGCGGGGATGTTCATGAGCGTCGCCGGTGTGCCCATCGACGAGTTCGTCGGCAAGGGCGCGGAGTTCGCCAAGGTGTTCAAGGCGGAGAAGCTGGCGGGCAAGGAGATCGACCCGTACGCGATCTACGGCGCCGAGGCTGCCCAGATCATGATCGACGCGATCGGCAGGTCGGACGGCACACGCGCCAGCGTGATCGAGCAGATGTTCGCTGCGACGGTCACGGACAGCTTCCTCGGCTCGTTCGGGATCAGCGCGACCGGAGATCCGAGCGGGGCCGCGGGAGCGGTCGTCGGCTTCACGATGTATGTCGCGACCGACAAGCTGGAGACCGTCAAGACGATCTCTCCGAAGCCGGAGAACGTCGAGGCGGCCCGCGGGTAGCGATTGACCGACTGAAAGACGCGATCCGGGGGAGGGCGACGCCCTCCCCCGGACGCGTTAGAGTCCCGCACCATCGCCACCGCAACCGACAGAATCCAGTCCCTGCTCGCCGCCGCGCGGCGCGTCGGGCGCTCCGGCCCGATCAACGTTGTCGGCTGGGTGTTGATCGGGCTGCTCCTCTTCTGGCTCGCCGTCAACCTCGTCAAGGAGCCCGGCGATTTCCTCAACATCGGGCTGATCGGGCTCACCAACGGCACCGTCTACGGGCTCGTCGCGCTCGGCTACACGCTCGTCTACGGCATCCTCCAGCTGATCAATTTCGCCCACGGCGACGTCTTCGCACTCTCGGGCCTCTTCGCCAGCACGGTGATCATCTCGCTCTTCGGGCTCGACGAGTCGAGCGGCGTGCTCGTGATCGTCGGCGGCATGCTGGCCACGCTCGTGATCGTGATGGTGCTCTTCTCGGGCGTGAACGTCCTGATCGAGCTCGTCGCCTACCGCCGGCTGAGGCGTGCGCCGCGCCTGGCGCCGCTGATCACCGCGGTCGGGATGTCGTTCATCGTCCAGAACATCGCGCTTGCGATCTATGACGTGAACTACCGCGACGTGCCGAACTTCATCCCCCGCACCGACGTCTTCTCGATCGCGGGGGTCCACTACACCTGGAACAAGCTCGCGGTCCTGATGATCACGATCCCCGTGCTCGCGCTGCTGACGTGGTTCGTCCAGCAGACGAAGCAGGGGAAGGCGATGCGCGCCGTCGCCCAGGACCCCGAGGCCTCGGCGATCATGGGCATCAACGTCAATCGCACGATCTCTGTGACGTTTGCGATCGCCGGAGCGCTCGCCGGCTCCGCGGGCATCGTCTACCTGCTCCAGTTCAACATGCGCTACGACACCGGCTTCGAGCTGGGGCTGATTGCCTTCACTGCCGCTGTGCTCGGCGGGATCGGAAACCTCTCCGGCGCGGTGCTCGGCGCGATGCTGATCGGCTTCATCCAGGCCTTCAACGAGGGGCTCGCTTGGCATGCCCCCGGCAGCGACTGGACGCGCTCGATCGTCTTCGGGCTCCTGATCGCGATCCTCGTCTTCCGGCCGGAAGGGCTGCTCGGCGAGCGGACGCCGGAGGGTGGGTAGTGAACGAGCGCGCCGCCAAGCTGCTCGCGCTTGCCCCCAAACGGGCGCGCCTGCTCGTGCTGATGCTTGCGCTGGTTCTGGTCGCCGTCTTCTACCCGAACTACGCCGAGAGCCTCGGGGGAGTCGCCGTGATCGGCGACTTCGTTCCGAGCGTCGGCTCGATGGTCGTGATGATCGTCTTCACGATGATGGCGGTCGGGCTGAACATCGTCGTCGGCTACGCCGGTCTGCTCGACCTCGGCTACGTCGCCTTCTACGCTGCCGGCGCCTACACCTCGGCGTGGTTCGCCTCGCAGCAGTTCGAGGACATCAGCTTCCATTTCGGCGCCGTCGGCATCCGCTCCGACCTGCCCGGGATTCACCTCTCGATCTGGCTGATCCTGCTCATCGCCGGCTTCTTCACGCTCGCCGTGGGCATCCTGATCGGACTGCCGACGCTGCGTCTGCGGGGCGACTACCTCGCGATCGTGACGCTCGGCTTCGGCGAGATCATTCCCCAGGTCGTGCGCAACGCCGACAACATCGGCGGCTTCGACCTGACGCACGGCACGTTCGGGATCAGTCCGATCGACTCTCCCGGCTTCGGCAAGACTCTGAACGACGTCTTCGGGCTGCCCGTGAGCTACCAGCAGTCTTTCGACCGCACGAAGCTCTTCTACCTCACGGCTCTCGTGCTGCTGCTCGTCACCATCTTCTGCAGCGTCCGGCTGCGCGACTCCCGGCTCGGCCGCGCGTGGGTCGCCATCCGCGAGGACGAGACGGCCGCCGCCGCGATGGGCGTGCCGCTGATGCGCACGAAGACGTGGTCGTACGCTCTCGGGGCCTTCTTCGGCGGCATCGCCGGCGCCTTCTACGCGAGCTTCAAGAGCGGTGCGTTTCCGTCGGACTTCTACTTCAACATCTCGATCTTTCTGCTCTGCATGGTCATCCTCGGCGGGATGGGAAGCGTCTGGGGCGTGCTGCTCGGCGGGATGATCCTGGGCTACCTCAACGTCGAGGGGCTGGCGACGATCGGCTCGAAGCTGAACGAAGGCGGGATCGACTTCGATCCGACGAAATACCAGTTCGGGATCTATGGCGCGATCGTCGTGCTGATGATGCTGTTCCGCCCCACGGGACTGATCCCGGAGCGCCGCCACAAGCGCGAGATGGATCGACACGCCTACGACGAACCGCTACCCGACGCCACGGACGAATGAGCGACCTCCTCACAGCCACAGGCGTGCGCAAGGAGTTCGGCGGCCTGCTCGCCGTCAGCGACGTCGACTTCGCGATTCCGGAGGGCCAGGTGGTCAGCCTGATCGGCCCGAACGGCGCCGGCAAGACGACGTTCTTCAACATGCTCACGGGCGTCTACAGGCCGACGGCGGGGACGATCCTCTTTGCGGGCAAGGAACTGGCGGGGAAGGCCCCGCACACGATCACCGAGCTGGGCATCGGCCGCACGTTTCAGAACATCCGCCTCTTCGACCACATGACAGCGCTCGAGAACGTGCTGGTCGGCATGCACTGCCGCCTCAAGGGCGGGATCATCGCTTCGATCCTGCGTACCCCGGGCCTGCGGCGCGAGGAGCGGGTCGCGCGTGACCGTGCCCGCGAGCTCCTCGCCTTCTCGGGCCTGCCCGGCCGTGACGAACAGCTGGCGCGCAACCTGCCGTACGGCGACCAGCGCCGGCTCGAAGTCGCACGCGCGCTCGCGACCGAGCCGAAGCTGCTCCTGCTCGACGAGCCGACCGCGGGCATGAACCCGCAGGAGACCGCGGACTTCACGGACTTCGTCGCCATGCTCCGCAACGAGCAGAAGCTGACGGTCCTGATGATCGAGCACGACATGAAGGTCGTCATGGGTATCTCCGACCGGGTCACGGTGCTCGACCACGGCGAGAAGATCTTCGAAGGCACGCCGCAGGAAGTGCAGCGCAACGAGCGCGTCATCGAGGCCTACCTCGGAAAAGGGGCGACCCAGTGAACGCGAGCGGCGCCCTCGTCCTCGAGCTGAAGGACGTCCACACCTACTACGGCGCGATCCATGCGCTCAAGGGGATCTCGATCACGGTGCGCGAGGGCGAGATCGTGACCCTGATCGGCGCCAACGGCGCCGGCAAGTCGACGACGCTGCGCTCGATCAACGGCCTCAACCACCCGCGGCAGGGGACGATCAGCTTCGAGGGCACCGACATCACCAAGACCGCGCCGCACGATGTGGTCAAGATGGGGATCAGCCAGTCGCCCGAAGGGCGGCGCCTCTTCCCGCGCATGACGGTGCTGGAGAACCTCGAGATGGGCGCGTTCCAGCGAACCGATCGCCACCTCTTCAAGGAGGACATCGATCGCGTCTTCCACCTCTTCCCCCGGCTCGAGGAGCGGCGCAGCCAGAAGGCCGGGACGCTCTCCGGCGGCGAGCAGCAGATGTGTGCGATCGGGCGCGCCCTGATGGCGCGGCCGAGGCTCCTGATGCTCGACGAGCCTTCGATGGGGCTCGCTCCGATCTTCGTCGAGAAGATCTTCGAGATCGTCCACGAGATCAACGAGCAGGGGACCCCGATCCTGCTCGTGGAGCAGAACGCCCTGATGGCGCTCGACGCCGCCGACCGCGGCTACGTGCTCGAGACCGGGCGCGTCGCCCTCGAGGGCGACGCGAAGGAGTTGCGCCGAAACGAGCAGGTCCGCAAGACGTACCTCGGCGAAGCGTAGGGATGACGGCGGCGTAGACTCGCCTCAGTGTCATCCTGGTTCTCATGGACCGGCTCGTGACCGGTGTGC
>CAYGLV010000002.1:0-1932 GCA_964351025.1 uncultured Gaiellales bacterium
GCGCCCGAGGAACGCGCGGGCGGGGGAGGTTGGTTCGCGGTGTCTCACGCGGTCACCGCCTTCCTCACGGCCGCCCACTCGTTCTCGGGCACGGGGTTGAAGCAGGCGACGCGGTGGCCGGGCTCGATCTCCTCGAGCGACGGCACCGACTCGCTGCACACCTCGAGCGCATAGCGGCAGCGCGGGGCGAACGGGCAGGCCTCAGGCGCCGAGAGCATGTCGCGCGGGGCGCCCTCGATCGGCGTCAGGGGCAGCTTGCGGCCCGTGTCGAGACGCGGGACGCTCTGCAGCAGGCCGAGGGTGTACGGGTGGCGCGGGCGGGCGAAGACCTGCTGCGCCGTTCCGGTCTCGACGAAGAGCCCGGCGTACATGACGTGCACGCGCTCGCACATGCCGGCGACGACGCCGAGGTCGTGCGTGATGAGGACGAGCGCGGTGTCGCGCTCCGCGACGAGCTGCTTCAGCACGTCGAGGATCTGGGCCTGGATCGTGACGTCGAGCGCCGTCGTCGGCTCGTCGGCGATCAGGAGCTTCGGCTCGCAGGCGAGCGCCATCGCGATCATTGCGCGCTGGCGCATGCCGCCCGAGAACTGGTGCGGGTAGTCGCGCAGGCGCGAGCGTGCACCGGGGATGCCGACCTGGTCGAGCAGCTCGACGGCGCGAGTGTCGGCGGCCTTGCGCTCCATCCCGAAGTGCGTCTCGAGCGGCTCGCGGAGCTGCCGACCGACCGTCAGCACCGGGTTCATGCTCGTCATCGGATCCTGGAAGATCATCGCGATCTCCCGGCCACGGATCCGGCGCATGTCCTCGTCGGAGAGCCCGATCAGATCGCGGCCCTGGAAGACCGCGCTGCCCGCGACGGCGCGGCCGGCCCGGGGCAGGATGCCCATCAGGGCGAGCGACGTGACGCTCTTGCCGCAGCCCGACTCGCCGACGATGCCGAGCGTCTCGCCGGGGGCGATGTCGAAGGAGATGCCGTTGACCGCGTAGACCGTCCCTCGCCGCGTCCAGAACTGGACCTCGAGACCGTCGACCGCAAGCAGGGGATCCCTCGCCACTACGCCCGCCCCCGCATCTTCGGGTCGAGCGCCTCGCGCAGCCCGTCCCCGATCAGGTTGAAGCCGAGCACGGAGATGACGATCGCGATCCCGGGGATGATCGCGAGGTGCGGGGCCGTCTGCAGGTAGCGAACGGTGTCGGTCAGCATCGTGCCCCACTCCGGCGTCGACGGATCCTGCGGCCCGAGGCCGAGGAAGCCGAGGCCGGCGACATCGATGATCGCCGTCGCCATCGCCAGGGTGCCCTGCACGATCACGGGCGACATCGCGTTCGGGAGGATGTGGGAGACGAGGATCCGCCGCCGCGGCACCCCGACCGCGCGGGCGGCGAGCACGAAGTCGTTCTCCCGTTGCGCGAGCACCGAGCCGCGCAGGAGGCGGGCGAAGATCGGCACGTTCGTCACTCCGACCGCGATCATGATCTGGAAGAGGCCCGGGCCGAGCATCGCCACGATCCCGATCGCGAGCAGCAGACCCGGGATCGCGAGCATGATGTCCATCAGGCGCATGATCACCGTGTCCACGACGCGTCCCATGTAGCCCGCGAGCGCGCCGAGCAGGATCCCGAACGAGAGCCCGACGATCACCGAGACGATCCCGATCAGCAGCGAGTAGCGGGCGCCGTAGAGGACGCGCGAGAGCTCGTCGCGGCCGAGCGCGTCCACGCCGAACCAGTGCCCGGTCGACGGCCCGGGGCAGCAGCCCTCGCGGATCAGCGAAAGGTCCTGCGAGCGCGGGTCGGACGGCGCGATCAGGGGCGCGAAGAGCGCGACGAAGACAAACCCGGCGACGAGCACGAGGCCGACGATCGCCGCTTTGTTGTGGCGCAGCCGCCACCAGGCTTCGCCCCAGAGGCCGCTCGGGCCCTCGAGCT
>CAYGLV010000002.1:2032-5916 GCA_964351025.1 uncultured Gaiellales bacterium
TACGAGATGTCCACGAGCAGGTTGACGAGCACGAAGATGACCGCGACGAAGAGGATCCCGCCCTGGAGCACGGGATAGTTGCGGGACTTGATCGCCTCCACGAGCCAGGTGCCGAGCCCCGGCCAGGCGAACACGGTCTCGGTGAGGACGGCGCCCGCGAGCAGGAAGCCGACGAGCAGGCCGATGATCGTGATGATCGGCAGCATCGCGTTGCGCAGCACGTGGCGGGTGTCGACGATCCGCGGCGCGAGCCCCTTGGCGCGCGCCGTACGCACGTAGTCCTCGTTCTGGACGTCGAGCACCGCGGCGCGCGTGATGCGGGCGATGATCGCGAGCGGGATCGAGCCGAGCGCGATCGCCGGCAGGACGAGATGCTTGAGCGAGTCCCAGAGCGCGGAGAAGTTGCCCGCGAGGATCGAGTCGAGGACGTAGAACTTCGTCGGGTGGTCGATCTCGATCAGCGGGTCGAGCCGGCCCACGGTGGGCAAGAGCCCGAGCTTCACCGAGAAGACGTACTTGAGCAGGATCCCGAGGAAGAAGACCGGGATCGAGATGCCGAGCAGTGAGGTGACGAGGCTCAGGTTGTCCACCACCCCGCCGTAGCGTTTCGCCGCCACGAAGCCGAGGGGGATGCCGAGGAGCACGGCGAAGAGCATCGCGGAGAGCGCGAGCTCGACGGTCGCCGGAAAACGTTGCCTGATCTCGAAGCTGACGGCGCGCCGGGTCGTCACCGAGTCGCCGAAATCGAGCCGCGAGACGCGTTGCAAGTAGCGCAGGTACTGGATGTGGATCGGCTTGTCGAGCCCGTATTGGTGCTCGATCTGCTTGATCGACTGCGCGGTCGCGCGCTCGCCGAGGAGCGCTTGCGCCGGCCCTCCCGGCAGCGCCCTGATCCAGAGGAAGACGAGGATCGAGAGGCCGAGCAGGATCGGCACGAGGAGGAGCAGCCGGCGGACGACGTAACGCAGCATCTCGTCGTCCGCCGGCTTCGCTCTCTCGTTCCTACTTCTCGAAGTAGACGGTTGCGAACGACTCCAGCGAGACCGGGCTGGGCTGGTAGCCCTTCACTTCCGCCCGGAAGCCCAGAGCCGGCTGGGAGTGTGCGTAGGGCACACCCGGCAGCCACTCCATGATCTTGCGGTTCGCCTCCTGGTACAGCTCTGTCCGCGTGGCGAGATCCGTCTCGACTTCGGCCTCGTCGAGAAGACCGACGACTTCCGCGTTCGGCTTGGCGATCGTCCCCCACGCCTTCTGGGCCGACTGGAAGAACGTGCCCACGAAGTTGTCGGGATCGCCGAAGTCGCCCGTCCAGCCGAGCAGGTAGATCTGGGCCTTGCCCTCGTCCACGCTGCCGAGGTAGTCGGGCCGCCACGGAGCGCTCTTCGGGGTCACCTTGAAGCCGGCCTCAGCCAGGCTGGCCGCGAAGGCCTCGAAGTTACGCTTCGGGTCGGGCATGTACGGCCGCGAGACGTCGGTCGGGTACCAGAACGTGATCTCGACCGGGAGCGTCAGGCCGGCGGCCGTGAGCAGCTCCTTCGACTTCTCGGGGTCGTACGTGTACTCCATCACGTCGTCCGCGTAGCCCACGACCTCGGGCGGCATGAACTCCTTCGCCACGACACCGCGACCCGCGTAGAACGAGTCGACGACCGACTGCCTGTCGAGGCCGTAGGCGAGCGCCTGCCGCACCTCGAGCTGGTCCATCGGCGGGATCGACTGGTTGATCCCGACGTAGGCGACGTTGAACGCCGGCCGGTCGAGCACCTGGAGCGTCGAGTCGCCCTGGATCGTCGGCACGTCCTGTGGCTCGACGAGGTCGTAGCCCTGGATCTCACCCGTCTGCAGAGCCTGCAGGCGGGCCGCGTTGTCCGCGATCGGCTGGAAGATGACCTTGTCGAGCTTCGCCGTCTCGCCCCAGTAGTCGTCGTTGCGGACGATCACCAGCTTGTCGCCGACCGTCCACGACTCGAACTTGAACGGGCCCGTGCCCGTCGGATGCGCGATGCCGTACTGGCCGGTCGGGTGGAAGATGCCGTCCTCGTCGACTTCACCCTCGTCGGCGCCGAACTCCTGCAGCGCCTGCGGGCTGGCGATCGAGAACGATGAGAGCGAGAGCGCCCCGAGGAACGAGGACGACGCCTTCGTCAGGTTGAGGACGACGGTCGAGTCGTCGGTCACCTCGCAGCTCGAGTAGAGGCTCTCGGCCGGCGCGCCGCTGTCCGGGTCGGTCTCTGCGAACCCGCCGAACACGGTCTGCCAGTAGTAGCTGGCGCTCGGGTTCTGGAACGAACCCTTGAAGTTGTACCAGCGGTCGAAGTTGTAACAGACGGCCGCCGCGTCGAACGGCTCGCCGTCGTGGAACGTCACGCCTTGGCGGAGGTTGAACGTCCAGGCGAGACCATCCGGGCTCGCTTCCCAGCTCTCGGCCAGGGCGGGCACGATCTCCGTGGTGCCCGGCGCGAGAGCCACGAGGCCCTCGAAGATCTGGTCGATCACGCGCAACGACTCGCCGTCCGAGACGAGCGCGCCGTCGAGCACGACCGGGTCGGACGCGCCCGCAAAGACGAGCGTGCCGCCGGTCTGCGCTGCTGGGCCGGTCGTCCCGCCGCCCCCGTCGTCACCGCCGCCGCAGCCTGCGGCGACGAGCGCGAGAGCGAGCGTGAGGCCGGCGAGTGGCGCGAGTACTTTCCTGCTACCCCTCACTGGTGCTCCTTTCAGTCATTCCTACCCCGTGTCTCACCTGAATCTTCAACAGATAAACGGGCCCGGGGCAACCCCGGCACCAAGAAGGGCGGACTTTCGGCCCGCCCTTCCGCAGGTGATCCTGTCCGGGCCGGCTAGCCGGCGGCGGCCAAGGAGGCGAGCTCGCGCAGGGCGGCGAGGCGTGAGAGCGCCTGGCCCTCGAGCTGTCGAACGCGCTCGCGCGTCAGCTCGAGCTCATGCCCGATCGCCTCGAGCGTCCAGGGCTCGCCCTCGAAGCCGAAGCGCAGCTCGAGGATCCGCCGCTCCCGCTCGGGCAGCGCGTCGAGCGCCCTGCGGACGCCTTGGCGGCGCAGCGACTCTTCGGCCTCGTCGAATGGGTCCGGGGCCTCGCGGTCGGCGAACAGGTCGCCGAGCTCGCCCTCGTCGTCCGCGCCGACCGTCTGGTTGAGCGAGACGGAGGCGTGCGCGGCGCCGAGCGCCTCGTCCACGTGCTGGATCGGCAGGCCCGTGGCCTCCGCAAGCTCCAGCTTCGTCGCCTCGCGCCCGAGCTCGACCTCGAGCCGGCGGGCGGCCCGCGAAAGCTTCTGCTGCCGCTCGACGACGTGTACGGGCACGCGGATCGTCCGCGCGTGGTTCGCGACCGCGCGCTGAACCGACTGGCGGATCCACCAGGTCGCGTACGTCGAGAACTTGTAGCCGCGCCGCCAGTCGAACTTCTCGACCGCGCGGTTCAGACCGAGTGTGCCTTCCTGGATGAGGTCGAGGAACGGCACGCCGAGGCCGCGATAGCCCTTGGCGATGGACACGACGAGGCGCAGGTTCGACTCGATCATGCGCCGCTTCGCGCGTGGGTCGCCGCGCTCGATCGCCTTGGCGAGGGTGACCTCCTCGGAGGCCGTCAGCAGCTTGTGGCGGCCGACGTCGGCGAGGAAGAGCTGGAGGCTGTCTGCGGCGCCGGGAAGGGTCTCGGCCGCGATCGGCTCGGGCTCCTTCTCCTCGACCACGGCGGCGGGCTGCCCTATCTCGAGCCCGATCGTCTCGAGCTCGCGGGTCAGCTGCTCGGCCTCTTCGTCGTTCAGCTCGTGCTCGAGCGCGAACGCCTCGAGCTCGGCGGGCTCGACGAAGCCGCGCTCCTCCGAGCGCTCGACGAGCGCCTTGATCTGATCCGATTCCAACAGTTC
>CAYGLV010000002.1:6016-100643 GCA_964351025.1 uncultured Gaiellales bacterium
ACAGTTCCGTGAGCTGGTTCTGCGTCAAAGAGCTACTTCAGTCCTTTCGTGGCCTTCTCGCAATTTCGGGCGAAGCTCCAAACTTCCGCACCATATGCCTGTTTTCCTTCAGTTTCCAGGGGTACTCCCCCTTGCGGGTGTCACAAAGCTGCCAACGCATCTGTGCCCGTACGTATTCCGCGGCGAAGCCTGGGCGGGTTTCTGGTCTGGGCGAGCGGGGACGAGCTAACTGAGCCCTACGCGCAGTATGACGCCACTGGCGGGGGAAATGTTGGCCCGCTTCGTTAGGAAACGGTAAAGGTCACTCGGCCGCCGCGGCAGCTTCGGCAGGCTCCGCGGTTGCGTCTGCGTCGGTCTCGGGGCGGGCGCCGGTCGCCCACTCCTCGTCGAAGTCCACCCGCCAGCGGCCCTCCTCGTTCTGGAGGAGCTTGAGCTTGGCGTTGAAGCTCCGGCCCGAGCGACCGCGGAAGCCACGAACCTGCTCGGCGGTGCGGCGGGTCTCCATCAGCTCCCGGACGACCGACGGCGGGAGGGTCTTGCCGGCCTTCACCTTCCAGATCACGAAGCCGCAGCCCGGGTCGTCCTTCGTCCAGCACGAGTAGCCCTTTCGGTTCTCGAGCACGTCGCGGGCGCAGATCGGGCAGGGGCCGAGGTTGGCCCGCTCGATCGTGACCTCCTTGAGCTTGTCCAGCTCGGCGACGGTCGCCTGCGTGAACTCGACGATGTCGCGCATGAAGGCCTCACGGCTGTCCTTGCCGGCTTCGATCTCGGCCAGCCGGTGCTCCCAGCCGCCGGTCAGCTCGGGCGAGGTCAGCGCGTGGCCATCGAGCAGGCCGACCACCTGGACGCCCTTCGGGGTCGCGACCAGAGCGCGGCCGTCGCGCTCGACGTAGCCGACCTGAATCAGCCGCTCGATGATCGAGGCGCGCGTCGCCGGCGTGCCGATGCCGGACTCCTTCATCGCCTCGCGCAGGCGCTCGTCCTCGATGTCCTTGCCGGCCGTCTCCATCCCGGCGAGCAGCGAGGCTTCGGTGTAGCGGCGCGGAGGCTGGGTCATCTTGGCGAGCGCCTCGACCCGGCGCGTCTCGACGTCCTCCCCCTGCTCGAGCTTCGGCAGGAACTGGTCGCCGCCCTCGTCGTCCTCCGGCGCGTTCGGGTCGCGCGACTCCTCGCCGTAGACAGCCTTCCAGCCGGCTTCGACGAGCACGCGGCCGCTCGTGCGGAAGACGTGCTCGGCGACTGTCGTCTCGACGCGCGTGCGCTCGAACACGGCCTCGGGGTGGAAGACGGCTAGGAAGCGGCGGGCGACGAGGTCGTAGATCTTGAGCTCGTCGTCGCTCAGCTTCTCGAGCTGCTGCTCGGAGCGCGTCGGGATGATCGCGTGGTGGTCTGTCACCTTCGCGTCGTTGACGACGCGGCCGAGTGGCAGGTCGCGGAGGTTGACGACGTACTCGGCGGCGCGCGCGTACTCGCGGTTGCCGCCGACGAGCGCCGCCGTCGGGCGGATGTCCTCGATCAGATCGCTGGAGAGGAAGCGCGAGCTCGTGCGCGGGTAGGTCAGCAGCTTCTTGTCCTCGTACAGCTTCTGGGCGGCCCCGAGCGTGCGGCGGGCGGAAAAGCCGTAGAGCGTGTTCGCGTGCCGCTGGAGGGCGGTGAGGTCGTAGAGCAGCTCGGGGAGGGCGCGCTCCTCCGTCTTCTCGAGCTTTGTGATCTCGCCGGGACGGCCGGCGCAGGCCGCGACGATGGCGTCGGCCGCCTCCTGCTTGCCCAGGCGCTTGCCGCCGAGGTAGCGGCCCGCGTAGAGGCGCTCCCCGGTCGCGGCGAAGTCCGCCTCGACGAGCCAGTACGGCTCGGGCGTAAAGGCCTGGATCTCGAGTTCGCGCCGGACGAGCATCGCCAGCGTCGGCGTCTGGACGCGCCCCAGCGAGACGGCGCCGTCGAAGGCGCGGCGCAGGCGGATCGTCGCCGCGCGCGTCGCGTTCATGCCGACGAGCCAGTCGGCCTCGGAGCGGGAGCGCGCGGCTTCCTCGAGCGGCTTCAGCTCCTCTCCGGGACGCAGGTGGCCGAAGGCGTTCGTGATCGCCGTCTTCGTCATCGAGTTCAGCCACAGGCGCTGCACCGGCTTGCCTCCGCCGGCGTTCTCGTACGTGTAGGCGAAGATCAGCTCGCCCTCGCGCCCGGCGTCGCAGGCGTTGACCACGCCCTCGACGTCGCCGCGCTTCAACAGCTTGCGGATCACGCCGAGCTGCTTCGAGGCCTTGCTGTCGCGAGGCTGGAGGCGGAAGACCTCGGGGACGATCGGCAGGTCGTCCATCCGCCAGCGCTTGAACCTGGGGTCGTACTCCTCCGGGTTGACGAGCTCGACGAGGTGGCCGACGGCCCAGGTGACGACCGTGTCGTCGGACTCGAGCCAGCCCTCCTCCTTCTTGAAGGCGCCAGGCAGCGCAGCCGCGATGTCGCGGCCGACGGACGGCTTCTCGGCTATGACGAGCGTCTTGCCCACGGGCGACACCATAGCGACCGCCTCACCCGGCGCTTCGCGCCGGATGCGCGCAATACTGCTCCGGATGACGCGAGTTCCGAGACCGAGCCTCGCATACTCGTTCGTCGCCGTGGTCAGCTGGCCGGTGCTGAGAGGGCTGTACCGGCTGCGCGCTACCGGGCTCGAGCACCTGCCCGCGGAGGGCGGCTATGTGCTCGCCGCGAACCACAACTCGAGCTTCGACCCGTGGCCGGTCGGAATCCCGCTCTGGCCCCGGCGCTACCTGCGCTGCATGGGCAAGTCGGAGCTCTTCTGGACGCCGCTCAAGCAGGCCCTCGTCGCCCTCGGCGCTTTCCCGGTGCGGCGCGGCGAGCGCGACACCGTCGCGATCCAGACCGCCGTCGACCTCTGCCGCGCGGGTCACGTCGTCGTCATGTTCCCCGAGGGCACGCGGCGAACGAAGGGACTGCGCAAGAAGTGGGAGGCACGGGCGCACACCGGCGCCGCCCGGATCGCCCTCGAGGCCGGAGTGCCCCTCGTGCCGATCGGGATCGCAGGCACCGACCGGCTGGCGCGGCTGGCCAAGCTGCGCGTCCGTTACGGCGTTCCCGTGGACATCGACGACCTGCGCGGGCGCGACGTGGCCGCTGTGGCGCAGGAGGCGACCGATCGGTTGATGGCGCGGATCCTCGAGCTCGAGTCGTCGCTCCTCGAGTCATGAGACGCCCCGTGTCCGCCCGGGCGTTCCTCGGGCCAGGCGGCGGCGGAGTCGGGCTCTGCCCGGCGGGAGCCGCTGCCGGCGAGGGGCGCGCGTGAGCAGGCCGTTGCTCGTCGTGGACGGGGACTCGTTCGCGCACCGGGCCTACCACGGGTTGCCGAAGACGGTCCGGCGGGCGGGAGGCAGGCCCGCGGGAGCGATCGTCGGCTTCGCGAACATGGTCTTGCGGCTGTGGGAGGGGGAGCGCCCGCGCGCGGTGCTCGTCGCCTGGGACACGCTCGGCGCGCCGACCTACCGCAACCGCGCCTTCCCGGCCTACCAATCGGGGCGAGAGTTCGAGGCCGAGCTGCTGGAGCAGCTCGAGCTGCTGCCCGTTCTGTCGTCCGCGCTCGGCTGCGCGGTCGCGAAGGCCGCCGGCTACGAGGCCGACGACTTCCTCGCGGCCGCAGCCGTGGCGGAGGAGGCCGGCGGGGGCACGTGCGTCGTCGCGACCTCCGACCGCGACGCCTTCCAGCTCGCGAGCGCTCGCACGACGATCCTCCAGCCGGTTCGGGGCGCGAGCGAGCTCGCGCGGATCGGCCCGGCAGAAGTCGTCGAGCGTTACGGCGTCGAGCCCGGGCAAGTGCCCGATTTCATCGCCCTCCGCGGCGATCCCTCCGACAAGCTCCCGGGCGCGCGCGGGATCGGGCCGAAAACCGCGGCCGAGCTGCTGCGGCGCTACGGGACGCTCGAGGGTGCGCTCGCCGACGGGCGAGTCTCGGCCGTGGCCGACGAGCTGCGCCTCTACCGGCGGCTCGCGACGCTCGACGCCGCGGCGCCGCTGCCGCCGCTCCCCGATCGCGAGCCCACGTGGGCAGCTGCCTCCGCCCTTGCGCGCGAGTGGGGCCTGCCCGGGCTCGCCGAGCGGCTCGAGCCGAGGGAGGCCCGATCGACGTCCTGAGCCATCCGGAGCTTGCGCGGCTCCACCCGACCGGCCACCACCCCGAGCGACCGGAGCGACTCGAGGTGATCCTGGCCGCTCTCGGCGGCTACGCGGAAGGGCGGGAGGCGACGCCCGAGCAGCTCGAGCGGGCCCACAATCCCGCGCACGTCCACCTGGTCCGCGGGCTGGAAGCCGAGACGTGGCTCGACGGTGACACGGTCGCGACGGCGACGACCTGGCGCGCCGCCAGCCTTGCCGCCGGTACGACCCTCGCCGCGGTGGACGCGGGCGGCTTTGCGCTTGTCCGCCCGCCCGGCCACCACGCCCTGCGCAGCCGCGCGATGGGCTTCTGCATCTTCAACAACGTCGCCGTCGCCGCCCGTTACGCCCAGGCCGAGCTCGGTCTCGGGCGCGTCGCGATCGTGGACTTCGACGTCCATCACGGCAACGGCACCGAGTCGATCTTCCGGGAGGATCCCTCGGTGCTGTTCGTGTCGCTGCACGAGTGGCCCTTCTACCCCGGCACGGGCGGGCCGGACTCGAGCGACGAGGGGACGTTGAACGTGCCGCTGCCTGGGGGCTCGGGAGACCGCGAGTACGCAGCCGCCTTCCGGGATCTCGTCGAGCCCGCCGTTCGGCGCTTCGCGCCGGAGCTGTTGCTCGTCTCGGCCGGCTTCGATGCCCATGCCGACGACCCGCTCGCCGGCATGGAGGTGACGGCGAGCGGCTTTCGCGAGCTGGCCCGGCGGTGCGCGTCCCTGGCACCCCGCACCGCTGCGGTGCTCGAGGGTGGCTACAACCTCGACACGCTGCCCGGGCTTGTCCAGGCGGCGCTCGAGGGCTTCTCGGAGTAGACGGGCCAGAATGCGAGCGGCCGGCTCATTGGCCGGCCGCGAACGCCGCAGGGAGTTGTGCCACCGCGTCCCCGTGCCCTCGGGAGAATGGGGCGCGACTCGTGTCGCTGAGACGATTATCGGCTTCGGGAACGTGCGGCTCATCGCCCAGGGGGCAGGAACCTGCATCCCCCACGGCGAGTGATGTCAGCGCCGGGCGAGAGCAAGCTGTTCGAGCGCCTCGCGGCGCGACGAGACGCCGAGCTTGCGCAGCATGCTCTTCACGTGCGAGCGCACCGTGTGCTCGGAGATGAAGAGGCGGCGCGCGATGTCGTCGGTCGAGTGGTGCTCGTCGAGGAGCAGCAGCACCTCCAGCTCGCGAGCGGAGAGAGCCTCGGCGATGTCGTCCGGGACTCCGCCCCCGAGACGACCGTCGCGTACCTGCTCGAGGAGGCGGCGCGCGACCGAGCCCGAGAGGGCGGCCTCGCCGCCGACGACGCCGCGCAGGAAGCTGACGATGCGATCCGGCGGCTCGCTCTTGAGCAGGTACCCGGCGGCACCCGCACGGATCGCCGCGAGCAGGTTGTCCTCCGTTCCGGAGGCTGTCAGCACGACGACCTCGCATCCGGGCGCCGCGGCGCGCAGCCGCGGCAGGGCGGTCAGCCCGTCCATCCCGGGCATCGAGAGATCGAGCAGCACGAGGTCCGGTTGCGTGCGTTCGGCTTGCTCGATCGCCTCCGCTCCATCGGCCGCCTGACCGACCACGTCGAAGCCGTTGT
Source organism: uncultured Gaiellales bacterium (assembly GCA_964351025.1). Taxonomy (GTDB): domain Bacteria; phylum Actinomycetota; class Thermoleophilia; order Gaiellales; family Gaiellaceae; genus CAYGLV01. The sequence goes on from CAYGLV010000002.1 coordinate 11,751, forward strand.
GGCCGAGCAGGGACGCGAGTGCGTCCCTGGTCAGCGGGTGGTCGTCGGCGACGATGATGCGCTCGGACATCGTTGACCCTCATCGGCAGGTTCCTCGCTGCCGATTAGCGTGACATGCAACGGTCGTCGCACGACATCTACAGCTCGTGGCTGCTGGGAGAGATCCTGCTGGTCGCGCTGCTCGCCTCTGCGACGACCCTCTTCCTCACCAACCCGCAGCTCCAGGATGCCTACGTCCTGCCCGAAGTTCGGCTCGTGCTCGACACCGCGATCGCGCTCGCCGGCGGCATCGTCGCGATCCTTGCCGGCGTGCGGTTCGGCGTCGAGGGCCGCCGGCTCGACCTCTTCCTCTGCGCCGGCTTCACGGCCGCAGCCGGTGGAACGCTCGTCTTCGCCGTCGTTCCCATGCTGGGAGGAGCGCCGCTCCGTCCCTCCGAGGCCTGGGCCGGCCTCACGGCCCGCGTGTTCGCCGCGGCGCTGATCGCCGCGGCGCCGTTCGTCCGAGGCCGGGCGGCGGTCCGCGGACGCGCGCTCCTCCTCACGGTCGGCGGCCTTGCCCCGATTCTGGCTCTCATCTGGCTGGTCTTCCTGACGATCGGCACCGATCTGCCGCTGCTCGGGCCCGCGGCCGGCGCGAGCCAGCCGTTCGTGCTCACCGGGACGCTCTCCCTGCTGGCATTGCTCTGGATGATCGCGCTCATCGGCTTCGGGATCCGTTATCGCGCTCACCGCGAGGACCTCGACAGCTGGATCGCGCTTGCCGCGACGGTGGCGCTCTTCGCCGAGCTGCACTACGTCCTGACCCCGCAGATCTCCAGCGAGTACGTCCTCAACGGGGACTTCCTCCGGGTTGTCGCCTACGCCGTGCTCCTGGTCGGCGTATGGCGCGCGATCAGCTTCGCCGAGTTCGGCCGCGCCGTTGCCGAGGAGCGGGCGCGGGTGGCGCGTGAGATCCACGACGGCCTCGCGCAGTATCTCTTCGCGATCTCGACGCACACGAGCATGCTCGAGTCCGGCGCGCCGCTCGATGAGCTGCTGCCGCGGCTGAAGGAGGCGGCGGCGGCCGCGCAGCAGGAGGCGCGGTTCGCGGTGCTCGCGCTCTCGTCGGCGAGCGGGACGGCGCCGTTCGACGCGGCGTTGCGCCGCTACGTCGAGTTCCTGACCGCCGACGGCGCTCTCGAGGTGGACGTTGAGATCAACCGGTCGGTGCAGCTTGCGCCCGATGAGCAGATCGAGGTCTTTCGCATCGTCCAGGAGGGACTGGCGAACGTGCGCAAGCATGCCGGTGCCCGCCGCGCGGAGGTCCGGATCGTCCAGCGCGGCAGCGAGCGAGTGGTGCTCGTGCGCGATGACGGTGCGGGGTTCGACGGCGAGGAGCTCGCCGCCGGCCAGGGGCTGAAGAACATGAGGCAGCGCAGCGAGGCGATCGACGGGGCGTTCGCGCTGCGCTCGACGCCCGGGATGGGCACGCTGCTCGAGGTCACTCTCCGCGCGTGATCGAGACGGCTAGCAGGCGCGCGTCGCCTCGAAGTGGAGGCTCGCCTGTGCCACGAGGCCGCTCGTCCGGTCACGCACCGTCGTCACGAAGGAGTAGTAGCCCGGCCTCCAGCCGCCGTCCGGACACGCCATCCTCGCCGTCCGTGCGGTGAGGTCGTAGCCGAAGTTCGGGCCGCCCTCGGCGCAGTTCCCGACGGCGCCGGAGCGGGAGCGGCGGACGCGCGTCGTCGCACCGCCCTGCTTCGAAACGCGGTCGACGAGGATCGAAACCGTGAGCGTCCGCTCGACGAGGCAGCCCTTCGTGTCGTCCAGCCAGACCCCCTTCAGCTCCGCGCCCTTCGCCGTGACGAGGACGCCGGCGACGACCTTGAGCGTTCCCTTCTGCGCCATGCCGTACGCGCTCGGCAGGTCCTGGGCGCCGGCCGCGCCCGCGCAGCCGAGGGCGATGACGAGAGCAACGAGCACACGCATGCTGGCCGTAGCCTCCGCCGAAATGGGAGTGACGTCAACCCGCACAGCCGAGCGGGAGGGGGGTGTTCGCCCCTCCCGCGTCGGGGAAGCGTCCTGCTAGGGGGTCAGGGTGCCTCTGAACTTGACCGAGAAGAGGCCGTTGCCGCGGTCGAAGATTCCGGTGAACTTGAAGGAGCCCTTCGCCTTGGCGTACTTGCCGGTGCCGCCGTTGATCGTGGCCCGGCCGAGGAGCGAGAACGTCTGGCCCGCCTCGTCGGTGCAGGCGCTGCCGCCCGCCGAGGAGATGACGAAGTTGAGCTTCGAGCCGTCAGCGGCGGTGATCGAGGCGGGCCCGCCGAACAGCGGGCACGGCTCGACGCCCTTGCCGACACCCTTGCCCGCCAGCTTGCTCGACCCGACGAGCGTCCCGCTGCCACTCGCGTCCGCGGTGATGTCAGCGTTCGCGCCCGACACCTTGACCGTCGCCTTGCCGGAGTAGCTCGCGGTGAACTTGGCCGGCTTCGCCTTGACCGGAGTCGCCTTCGCGGCCTTCTTCGCCACCCAGACGAGCTTCTTGCCCTTCTTCGTGCAGACAAGCGTGACCTTGCCGGCCTTCGCCGACGCTCTCACCTTGGTGCACTTCTTGCCCGCTTTGGGAGGTGTCTTGGCGGCGCTTGCGACGCCTGCGACCATGGTTGCGGCGAACACGGCCGCAAGAACGACGGTCGCGATTCGGAAGCTCTTCATCAAACCCTTTCGTTGGGGTGCAGATCTGCCGTAGCTAGCGTCTTCTGCGGCCGCCCGCGCTATCGGCGCACCACTCAGCGTCGTCGCAGCGAGCGCCCGCGGCATCGGCTCTTCTCCCCGAGCGGTGTACGGAGAAGTACCGCTCGGGCCTGCGGGAACGTGCAAGAAACGACGAAGAGAGCGAACCCGCGTATCAGGGGTTCCCCGCAAAAAGCCTGCTAACGGGGTACCCGACGCCGGGAAGCGCCGTTTCCCGCGCCCTCTCTCGAGCGCGACCCGGCGCTCGAGCTGGGCGGTCAGCCCGCGACCGAAACCGACTGTGCAATCGCGGCGAGCACGTCCTCCGTCGTCATCACGAGCCCGTACTTGAGCTCGATGTTCCGCAGCGTGGCGCGGTGCAGCTCCGGGTCGAACGACGAGACGGCGTCCGCGACGACGATCGTCTGGAAGCCCTCGTGGAAGGCGGCGCGGGCCGTGTCCTCGACACAGATCTGGGTGACGGTGCCGGTGACGACGACAGTGTCGGCGCCGCGTGCGTGCAGCACGTCCGTCAGGTTCGTCCGATGGAAGCCGTTGTAGCCGTACTTCTCGACCTGGGGCTCGCCGGGGAGCGGTGCCAGCTCCTCGATCACCGCCGTGCAGTCGAGCGCGCCCTCCGCGTCGCCGTAGGAGCGGCGGACGTCGGGCCAGCAGCTGCGTGTCGGCGGCGCGATCAGCGGTGACCAGTTCCACATCAGTGTGCGCTCGGGGCCCGCGATGAACTTCGTGAAGACAACGGGCCGTCCGGCCGCGCGGAATGCGTCGACGAGCCGGCGGTTCGCAGGGATCGTGTCCCGGGCGTCCGGCACCTCGAGCGGCGCGCCCACGCGGACGAAGTCGTTCTGCATGTCGATGACGACGAGCGCCGGCGACGAGTGAGCGAGGTCAAACACGGCTGGCGAAAGGCGCGAGGATGTGCTCGGCGAACAGCTCCAGCTGCCGGATCTCGGGCGTCATCGTGTGGAGCACCAGGTACTCCACCCCTGCGTCGATCCGGTCCTGAATCCGCTGCTGCACCTCGTCGATCGTGCCGGTGAGGTAGACGGCCTGGATGTAGTCCCACGGGCGCTCATCCGAGACGACCGCGTACATCCGCTCCCGCTGCTCGGCCAGCACGTCGTCGCGGCCGCTGCGCTCGCTCAGCCAGCAGAAGTTCTCGTGTGCGACGGTGAAGCCGCGCTCCGCGCGGTTCGTGCCCATCCGCTCGAGCTCGCCGTCGATCTCGCGCAGGTCCTCCTCGATCTGCTCAGCGGTCGCCGTCGGACGGGCGATCCAGCCGTTCCAGCGGGCGATGCGGCGCAAAACGGTCGGTGCCATCACCGGCTTCTCCGGCGATGCCTCGTGCGCCAGCTGCCGGCCGCCGGCCACCCACACCGGCGGAACGGGGCCGAGCGGCTCGACCGTCGCGTCCGCGAAGGCGTAATGGCGCCCCTCGAAGGTGACGCTCGGCTCGCTGAGCAGCTGCATCGTCGCGTCGAGCACCTCGTCGGTGCGGCGGCCGCGCTCCGTCCGGTGCCCACCGACGGACTCGAACTCCGGGTCGTACCACCCGACGCCGGCACCGAAGACGAACCGCCCCCCGCTCAGCCGCTGCAGCGTCGAGATCTCCTTGGCGAGGACGACCGGCTGACGCGTCGGCAGGACGAGGATCGAGGTGCCGAGCTTGACGCTCTCCGTGACGGCGGCGACGTACGTGAGCGTCGTGATCGGCTCGAGCCAGCTGACGCGGTAGAAGCGGGTAGCCGTCAGTAGGTGGTCGGTGGCAAAGAGCGAGTCGAAGCCGAGCTCCTCGGCGCGGACCGCGAACCGCCGCAGCTCAGCGGTGTGCTCGCGCTCCCCTCCCGGGACCAGGTACGTCGGGAGGAAGACGCCGATCTTCATACGACGACGGCGTCGAGCTCGCCCGCGTAGACCATCGCCTGCCGGACACGCTCGCGCTCGGCCTCGCTCACCGGCAGCAGCGGCTCGCGGACGGTTGCCCGCGCGAGGATGCCCTGCATCACGAGCGCCTCCTTCGTCCGGGCGCGGTAGTTGCGCACAGGGGCGGCGAAGATGGCGTCCGCGAGCGGCGTCAGCCTCTCCATGATCGCGCTGCCCTCGGCGTGGTTTCCCTCCAGCGCGAGCTCGATCATCTCGACCTGCTGGCGCGTTGCGACGGCGCCGAAGCCGATCAGCGCGCCCTCGGCCCCGAGGACGAACGACTCGTAGATGAAGTTGTCGTTTCCGGTCAGGAACACGCAGTCCGGCCGTGCCTCCTTTACGGCCTGGCGCACCTCGACGAACAGCTTTGCGTCGAACGACGCCTCCTTGATCGCCGCGACCTCGGCGATCCCGCACAGCCGGTGCAGCGCGTCGGCCGTGTACAGGACGCCGCCGAGTGCCGGCTGGAGGTTGAAGAGGACGAGCGGCAGGCCGGTCGCCTCGGCCACGGCGGCGTGGTAGCGCAGCGGCACCTCCGGATTGAGCGGCATCCCCTGGTACGCCGAGATCGGGAACATGAGGAACGCGGACGCGCCGACCTCCTTGTACTCACGCGCCAGCTCGACGGCCTGCTCGGTGAACTGCGCGCCGAGACCGGCGATCACCGGCACACGGTCGCCGACCTCGTCGATGACGATCTCCAGAACCCGCCGGCGCTCGTGAGGCCAGAGGTGCGGGCCCTCGCCGGTGTCGGCGTTGATCGCGAGTGCTTTCGGCCGGGCGGCGGCGACGTGCTGCATGTACCGCCGCAGGGCCGGCTCGTCGATCCGAGCATCCTCCGTCATCGGCAGGACGGTCGCCGGAATCAGACCGCGAAGATCGAGGGTCATCGTTCCTCCTGGAGACGAGACGTCGGGGTTTCCTAGCGTAAACGGATCTTTGGCTCAGAAGAAGGTGCGGATCCCGCCGATCACCGTGTAGTCGTCGTCGACGAGCAGGACGAGCGGCCAACGGTCGAACGCCAGGCACGGGTGCGAGATGCCGCAGCCGACGAGGTCGCCGACGGCGAGCTCGGCACCCGGCGCGAGGCGGACGAAGGCGTGCTGGTCGTTGAGAGCGGTCACCGTCAGCTCGCCGCCGGCATCGCGGAGTGCGCCGCCCCGCGCCGCGACGTGCCACGGGACGGGAAGGTCGATGTCGAAGGGGACGTCGCGTTTGCCGAGCCCGACGATGGCGAGCTCGGGCTCGGGGCGGGAGAGCACAGCGCCCCAGGCCTCGAGTGCGGGCCGCAGCCGCTCGTCTCCGTCGCGCTCTCCGAGCGGCGAGAGCCGGTCGTAGAAGCCGGAGTCGTGGGTCACGTAGCAGCCGCCGCGGAGGACGACGCGGACCGGCACGTCGAGGTCCCACTGCGGCCCGAGCACTGCGACCACTCGGTCGAAGTAGGCGCTGCCCCCGGCGGTGACGATGATCTCCGCGCGGCCGGCGAAGGCGTCTTCCCGCGCGAGGTCGAGGGTGAGCGCGCGCACCCGCCCGAGGAACTCGTCCACCTCGGCGAGGGCCGTCTCGAGGTCGGGCCCGCCGATCACGCCTTCGAACCCCTCGACGCCTGCCAGGGCGAGCGTCGGCGACGCCGCGACCGCGCCGGCCACCTCCTTGGCCTGCTCGAGCGTCCGGCAGCCTGCCCGCCCGCCCGGCACGCCGACCTCGACAAGCACCTGGAGCGGGCGGGTGGGCCTACGCCCGGAGAGCGCTTCCGTCATCGCCTCCACTGCCGCTACCGAGTCGACGAGGCAGTAGAAGTCGAAGTTCGGGTCGGCCTCCAACTCGTCGGCGACCCAGCGCAGCGCCACCGGCTCGACCAGCTCGTTCGCCAGCACGACGCGCTGCACGCCGAAGCGGCGGTACACCGCGACCTGCGCCACGGTCGCGGCCGTGATCCCCCAGGCGCCCGCGTCGAGCTGCCGCGCGAACAGCTGCGGCGCCATCGTTGTCTTCCCGTGCGGCGCGAGCGAGACGCCGTGCCCCTCGCAGTAGCGCGCGACGAGCGCAATGTTGTGCTCGAGCGCGCTCTGCTTCAGCACCATCGCCGGTAGCAGCAGGTCGCCGGCGAGGACGTTCCAGCCCCCGGCACCGAGCTCCCCGACCGTCAGCGGGCGGCGAACGGCGGGCCGGCCCTTGTACCGCCAGTCGACGGGCTCGTCGAGCAGGCCCGCAAGCGCTTCCTCGTCCACCGGCAGATCTTAAGATAGGGCGAGGGCCGCTGGGATCTCCAAAGGAAGGATGGGCATGCGATTCGCCGATCGAGTCGTGATCGTCACCGGCGCAGGCGGGGGGATCGGGAACGTGATTGCGAGGCGGTTCGCCGCGGAGGGCGCACGAGTCGTCGTCGCCGACCGCCTCGGCGACGCGGCGGAAGCGGTCGCGGGCGAGATCGGCAGCCGGGCGATCGCGACGACGACGGACGTCACGGTGTCCGCCGACGTCGACGCGATGGTCGCGGCCGCAGAGGATGCCTTCGGCCCCGTTGACGTCCTCGTCAACAACGCGGCCGTCTGCGACGGCGACGACATCCTGCGCATCGACGAGGCGACCTGGGACGCCGACGTGGCCGGGGTCCTCAAGAGCGCCTTTCTGTGCTCGAAGCGCGTGCTGCCGCGGATGATCGACCGCGGCGGCGGCGTGATCGTGAACATCGCCTCCGTCAACGGCCTCGGCTACTTCGGCAACGAGGCGTACAGCGCCGCCAAGGCCGGAATGATCAACCTCTCCCAGTCGATCGCCGCCCGCTACGGGTCCAAAGGGATCCGCGCGAACGTCGTCGCGCCCGGGTCGATCCGCACACCGATCTGGAACGAGCGCGTCGAGAAGGAGCCTCAGGTCTTCGAGACCCTCGTCAAGTGGTATCCGCTCGGCCGGATCGGCGAGCCCCAGGACGTCGCCGCCGCCGCGCTCTTCCTCGCCTCCGACGAGGCCGCGTGGATCAGCGGCGCCGTCCTGCGTGTCGACGGCGGCCTGATGTCGGGCTACCCGCTGATGGCCGAGGAACTGCTCGTCGAGTCGCGCGACGTGGAAGGGGGCTGACGTGCTCGACGTCCTGATCGCCGGTGGGCGGGTGCTCGACGGCACTGGCAACCCGTGGTTTCGGGCAGACGTCGGGCTCCGTGACGGGCGCGTGGTCGCTGTCGGGCGGCTGCGCGGCGAGGCGACCGCGCGGACGATCGACGCCGACGGGCTGTTCGTCTGCCCCGGCTTCGTGGACATGCACACGCACTCCGACCTCCAGCTACTCGCGAATCCCGAGCACTCGGCCAAGGTCCGCCAGGGCGTGACACTGGACGTGCTCGGCCAGGACGGGCTGAGCTACGCGCCGATCACGAGCGACGAGGTGCTCGTGCAGCTCCGCCGCCAGCTCGCGGGCTGGAACGATGATCCGCCAGGGTTCGACTGGGACTGGCGCAGCGTGGGCGAATACCTCGACCGGCTCGACCGCGGCATCGCGATCAACGCCGCCTATCTCGTGCCTCACGCGACGGTGCGGATGTGCGCGATGGGGCTCGACGACCGCGCGCCCACCCCCGACGAGCTCGATCGGATGAGGGAGCTCGTGGCCCAGGGGCTCGACGAGGGGGCGGTCGGTCTTTCCAGTGGGCTCACGTACGCGCCGGGCATGTATGCGGACGACGACGAGCTTGTCGCGCTCTGCGAGGTCGTCGCCGAGCGGGGCGGCTACTACACGCCGCACCACCGGAACTACGGCATGCGCGCCCTCGAGGCCTACGCGGACTGCATCGAGATCGCGCGTCGCTCGGGCGTGGCGCTCCACCTCGCCCACGCGCATCTCGGCTTCGAGGTCAACAAGGGCCGCGCCCCCGAGCTGCTCGAGATGATCGACCGGGCGCGGGCGGACGGCATCGACGTCACGATGGACACCTACCCCTACCTCGCCGGGGCCACCTACCTCCACGCGTATCTGCCGGGGTGGATGCACGCCGGCGGCGCGGACCAGACGCTGGAGCGGCTGCGTGACGCGTCGCTCCGCGAGCGGCTCAGGGTCGAGCTGGAGGACGAGGGGTCGGACGGGTTCCACGACGTCCCGATCGACTGGAAGATCATCGTGGTCAGCGGCGCGCGACGGCCGGAGAACGAGCGCTGGATCGGCAAGTCCGTCGCCGAGGCTGCCGCCGAGGCCGGCAAGCGGCCGATCGACTTCGTCTGCGAGCTGCTCGTCGAGGAGGAGCTCGGCGTCCCCTCGATTGCCCATATCGGCAACGAGGAGAACGTACGGACGATCATGACCCACCCGGCTCACACGGCCGGGAGCGACGGCATCATCGTTGGCGAGCGGCCCCACCCGCGCGGGTGGGGGACGTTCCCGCGCTACCTCGCCGTGTACGTCCGCGAGCTCGGCCTCCTCACCTGGGAGCAGGCGATCCGCAAGTTCACCTCGCTGCCGGCGCAGCGGCTCGGCTTCGCCGACCGCGGCCTCCTCCGCCCGGGCATGGCCGCCGACGTCGTCTGCTTCGACCCGGAGACCGTGCGCGACACCGCGACCTACGAGGAGCCGCGCAGCTTCCCGGAGGGCATTCCTCACGTACTCGTCAACGGCCGCTTCGTCGTCGACGGGGGGCAGCTCACCGGCGACCTGCCCGGCCGGGCGCTGCGCTCAGGTCGTCAGAGCGCCGCGAGCGCCTCCTGAACCAGGTCGAGCGACTCGAGCCGCATGAAGCCGTAGTGGTAGAAGTGCGTCCGCTCGACCCCGGCCTCCCGCGCGACGCGTAGCTTCGCGGCCAGGTTCTCGGCCGAGTCGCAGTCGGGCGCCATCGGGCGCATGGCGACCGAGATCCCGGCACTCGGCGCGACAGCGCGGTACGCCTCGAGGTCGAAGCGGAGGCGCTCAGGGTCGGCGGCGTAGCCGATCGCCGCGATCGAGCCGCACGCCTCGCCGACCGCGGTCAGCTCGACCCCGAGCTTCCACGCGATCGTCGGCGCCGCGTCGCCGGTCGGCCGGCCGGTGGCGTAGCCCTTGACGGCGCCGGAGAGGTCCATGAACGCGAACGACGCGCCCTCGGCCCTCGCTGCCGCAGCAGCCTCGGCTGCGAGCGAGGCGACCGTCTCTTCCCGCGCCTGCAGGTAGCCGCCGAGCTCGCCTCCGGCGAGTGCGGCGACCTCGTCGCGAGCGATGTCGTCGCGCGTCGCCTCCGTCCCGGCGCGCTCGAACACGCGCTCCAGCTCCGCGCGCGCGAACCGCGCCACCGCCTCGCCGTCGACGCCGCGCTCCCGCGCCGCCGCAAGACAGTGCTCGCAGAAGCACAGCCCGAGCAGATAGCGGCTGAGCGGGCCGAGCTCGATGAAGTAGCGCTCGTGGGCGTAGCCGTGCTCGAGTGAGTGGTAGTGGAGAGACTCGGCGAAGACGCTCGCGACGCCGAGGCGTGCGACGTCGCCGGCGAGCGCGCGCGTGTAGGCCCGCACGTCGGGGTTCGCGGGGCAGAGGTCGGTGACGTAGCGGTCGCCGAAGGCGTTACGAGGCGCGCAGTCCGGATGCCGGACGCCGAGCGTGTCGTTGTGGAGGAAGACCGTCCACGCATGCACCTCCAGACCGCGCCGCCCGGCCTCGGCACACAGCTCGCCGAGGACGTCCGTCTCGCGCGCCAGCTCGCTCACGTGCGGCTGGATGCGGAGGCCGTCGTAGCGCGACAGGTCGGGCCGGAAGAAGAGCGCTCCGCCTTCCAGGAACCGCACCTTCCGCTTCGGGCTGTGAGGGAAGAGATCGCGGCCCTCGTGGTAGGAGGCGGCGATCGTGACGCCGCCTACCCCGGCGCGGTGCTGCACGTTGTCGAGCACGGTGGCGAGGCCCTCGTCGTGCAGGTCGGTGGCGAAGGCGAAGAGGGAGGTCTCCATCAGAGGATCCCGTGCCGCTCGAAGACCTCGGCGGGGTCGTCGCCGCGCTCGAGCTCGAGCCGGACGACGTTCTCGCCCGCGTTCTTCTCCTCGGCGAGCCGCACCGCGTCCTCGGCCAGCGCGGCTGGGATGGCGACGACACCCGTCGCGTCGGCCAGGACGATGTCGCCCGTGTGCACCTCGACGCCCCCGCAGATCACCGGCTCCCCGTAGGCCCGCACCGCCTGGCGGCCGGCCGAGTCGAGCGGTGACGCGCCGCGCGCGAACACCGGGAAGCCCATCCGGTCGATCTCCGCCACGTCGCGCGTCAGCCCGTCGGTCACCGCGCCCGTCGCGCCGCGGGCGCGAGCGGCCGTGCTGAGCAGCTCGCCCCAGATCCCCGAGACGAGCTCGCCGTTCGTCGCCAGCACGACCACGTCGCCGGGCGACAGGTGAGCGTAGCCGCCGAGCAGCTGCTTGTAGGGGATCGCCTCCGGCTCGTCGATCGGGAACGACGCGAACGTGAAGGCGCGCCCGACGACACGGCCGGGGCCTGCGAGCGAATGGATGCGGAAGTCCATCGCTCCGGTGCGGTGACCCAGCGAGTCGAGGACGTCGCAGATCAACGCGGTGTGGACTTGAGCGAGCCGCTCGAACAGCGAACTCACGTCTTGAACCTGGGTTGCGGGTGTGCAAGCATCGCGAACCTCACTGTTTGAGATCAACCGGAAAGGTCTGGTAATGGCGACGAAGTACGGCGTTGGGATCCTAGGCGCCGGTTGGGTGGCCGGCGAGTATGTCAAGGCGTTCCGCGATCATCCGCTCACGGAGATCGTCGGAATCTACAACCGCACGCCGGGCAAGGCGACCGCCCTCCTGGAAACGCACGGCGTGAAGGCGATCGAGTACGCCAGCGACGACGAGCTCTTTGACGACGAACGGGTCAACATCGTCGTGTCGTGCACGACGCCCGATGTTCGCGCCGAGCACGTGGTGCGGGCGGCCGAGTCGGGCCGCCACGTCGTGATCGAGAAGCCGATCGCGCTGACGATGGCGGGCGTCGAGGAGATCCGCGACGCTGTGGCCCGCGCCGGCGTCAAGTCGGTTACGTCGTTCGTGCTGCGGTGGAATCCGCAGTTCGAGACCACCAAGCAGCTGATCGCAGACGGCGTGCTCGGCGACCTGATCTACGCCGAGGCCGATTACTGGCATCCGATCAGCAAGGCCTACCCGTGCTACGACTGGATGGTTGGCAAGAAGATCGGCGGCAGCGCCTTCGTCGCCGCAGGCTGCCATGCCGTCGACGCGCTTCGCTGGTTCGCCGGCGAGATCGTCGAAGTGAGCGCGTTCTCGCGCGGTCCGAAGCAGAACCTCGACTACGAGTACGACCCGGTGACCGTGGCGTGCCTGAAGTTCGAGGACGGAAGCATCGGCAAGGTCTCGACGCTCCTCGACGGCGAGACGCCCTACATCTTCAACCTCCGGCTCTTTGGGGCGGGCGGGACGATCCAGAACAACGAGGTGTTCTCGCGGCAGAAGTACCCGGGAGCGCTCGATTACTGGAGCTACCCGACGATCGAGCCTGACAACGGCGACGTCGCGCACCACCCGTTCGTAGGCGAGATAGCTCATTTCCTCGACTGCATCGAGAACGACGTCGAGTCCCACGCGTCGATCAGCGACACGTGGAAGTCGATGGCCGTGTGCTTCGCCATCGACGAGTCAGTCGCACAGGGGGGCACTCCGGTGCGGGTGGCGGAGATCGCGCATGTCTAAATCCAACTGGGCACAAAAGGGGGCGGACCTGTATGGCCGACGAGCGTAAGGTCACTCGGAGGGAATTGATCGGGACGGGCGCCGCGGCAGGCGGTGCCGCGCTCGTGGCCGGCGGCGTTGGCGGCTACTTCATCGGGAAGGAGTCTGCGGACGAAGGCGGTGGCGGTGGCGCCACGGCCGGCGCGGCCGGCGAGATCCGTGCGGTAGGAATCTTCCCGCTTGGCGGCTTCATCGCAGCGGACGGCGAAGAGATGCGCAACGGCGCCGTGATGGCGATCGATGAGCTGAACGCGAATGGTGGCGTCCTCGGTGCTCAGATCAAGTACATCGAGATCGACGACGGCGACTCGCTTGCGGAGGACGTCACGACGGCGTTCAACCGGGCGGTCGAGACCGAGGACCCGGATGTCATCTTCTCGGGCTACCACCTGGCGTCCGGCCCCGAGTTCGACATCGTCGCCGACGCCGGGCGGCTCTACTTCAACGTCAACACGCAGCAGCGCTGGGTCGACCTGTACGACAAGGACCCCGCGCGTTACTGGGGCAGCTTCCAGTGCGATCCGGCCGATACCTGGTACGGCGGCGGTTTCGCTCTGTGGTTGAACGACCAGGTCGAGAGTGGGGCGGTCGAGGTGGAAAAGACCGCCGCGATCCTCTCGGGCGACGACGCCTACGACGCGTTCATCGCGCAGAACTTCGAGTCGAAGATCAAGGAGCTCGGGTGGGACGTCATCCACAAGGGCACGTTCACGGCCGGCAAGGTGCCCGACTGGGGCCCCTTGCTCGCGAAGGTGCGGTCGAATCCGCCGGGGATGCTGTTCACCACCGATTACAACCCCGCCGACGACGCCGCAATGGCGAAGCAGTGGGCGCAGAACCCGGTTCCAGGGACGCTCGTGTACCAGCAGTACGGGCCGTCGGTGCCGGAGTACCTCGAGCTCGCGGGCGATGCCGCGAACGGCATGATCTGGGCGACGGTGCTCGGCCTGCTCCCGGATCAGATCGGCAACGACTTCCGCGCACGCTACGAGGAGAAGTTCGGCAAGGCGCCGGGCTGGGCGAACGCGGGCGGCGTCTTCGACGCCGTGAACGTCTGGGCGAAGGCCGTCACCGCGGCCGGCACCTACTCGGACTACCAGCGCGTGGCGTCGGAAGCGGAGAAGGTCATCCACCGCGGCACGACCGGCGGCATCTCGTTCGAGAGCCACGCCGGCCTCGCGTACCCGGGCCAGGTCAACGATCCGTCGCTCGGCCAGGCACATCTCATCGTGCAGCTGCAGGATGGCGAGCACGTCGTCATCTCCCCCGACCCGTACACGACGGGCGACTTCCAGACGCCCCCGTGGTTCGCGTAGGGACATAGGAGCCGACTCGGGCCTATCCGCCCGCGCGAGAGCGGGCGGATAGGCCTTTCCTAGCGTGACGATTCTCGACTGCACCAATGTGACGAAGGCCTATGGGGGGCTTCTCGCCGTGAACGACCTCAGCTTCTCGATCGAGGCTGGGGAGGTGTTCGCGATCGTCGGCCCGAACGGCGCCGGCAAGACGACGCTCTTCGACACGATCTCGGGCCTCGCCGGGCCGACGGCGGGGACGATCACGTTCGCCGGCGACCGGATCGACGACCTGAGCCCGCACGAGATCTGCCGACGCGGGCTCGTGCGCACGTTCCAGACCACCGTGTCGTTCGCGAGCCAGACCGTGCTTCAGAACGCCCTCGTGGGCGCGGTGTTCGGGCGCAGCGGCAACGCGCGGGCCGCGCTGAGGTTCGACCGATCGGAGGTCTCGGCGGCGCTCGACGCCCTCGAGCTCTGCGGGCTCGTCGGCAAGCAGGCCGACCTCGCCGAGACGCTGCCGATCCTCGACCGCAAGCGCCTGATGCTTGCGACGGCGCTCGCCACGGGGCCGAAGCTGCTGCTGCTCGACGAGCCGGTCGGGGGCCTGAACGCGGACGAGCGCGGCGAGGTCGTCGAGCTGATCCGGCGCGTGAGCGAGTCCGGCGTCACGGTGCTGATGATCGAGCACGTGATGAAAGCCGTGCAGGCGCTCGCCGGGCGCATGCTCGTGCTGCACCATGGCAGCAAGATCGCCGAAGGCGATCCGGCCAGCGTCCTGCGCGACGCCAAGGTCGTCGAGGTGTATCTCGGCGGCGCGGGCGCAGGGCTCGCGACCGCCCAGACCGGGCAGGCTCCCTGATGCTCGAGGCACGCGACCTGCACGCGGGCTACGGCGGCTCCGAGGTGCTCCACGGGCTCAGCCTGAGCCTCGGCGACGGCGAGTGCGTCGCCGTCCTGGGACCAAACGGCCACGGCAAGACGACTTTCCTGCGAGCGGTCTCGGGGCTCGTCCCGCTCACGGCCGGCACCGTCGAGCTCGACGGCAAGCTGATCTCGAACCGGCGACCCGACGAGATCGCGGCGGCCGGGGTGGTGCACATCCCGCAGGGCGACCTGCTGTTCCCGGAGATGAGCGTCTACGAGAACCTCGTCATGGGCGCCTACGTGAAGCGAGCCTGGCGCGAGCGTCAGCAGAAGCTGGATCACGCCTACGAGCTCTTCCCGTGGCTGTCGGAACGCAAGGACCAGCTCGCCCGCAGCCTGTCGGGCGGGGAGCGCCGGATGCTCGCCATCGCCCGCGGCCTCATGGCCGACGCGCGCGCGCTGCTCATCGACGAGCCCTCGCTCGGCCTCGCGCCCGTGATCATCGAGCAGATCTACGCTGCGATTCGCGGCATCAAGGAGAACGGGCTGCCGATCCTGCTCGCCGACGAGAACGCGAACCACCTCCAAGGCCTCGCCGACCGCGTCTATCTGCTGGAGACCGGCGTGTTCGTCCGCGAGGCACCCACCGACCGCCTGCTCGCCGATGAGGCGCTGCTGGCCGCGTACCTGGGGTAGTCGTGTCCGAATTCATCCAGTCGGCGTACAGCGGCGTGCTCTACGGCTCGGTGTATGGGCTGATGGCCCTCGGTCTCACGGTCATCTGGGGTGCCATGCGGCTGCTGAACCTCGCGCACGGCTCGCTGTACCTCGTCGGCGGCTACGTCGCCTGGACGGTCGTGAACAGGCTGTCCCTGCCGATCGAGGTCGCGGTTCCCATCGCGATCGCGGGTGCGGCGATCGCCGGCCTGCTCATGTACGGCCTGTTCATCCGTCCGCTCGTCGGCAGGCCCAGCTGGGACAGCGCGACGCTGATCGCGACCGTCGGCGTCGGGATTGCGCTCGAGGCCGGGGCGCTGCTCGTGTACGGGCCGCGGGTCAAGGACTTCCCGAGCCTCATCTCGGGTTCTTTCATCTACGAACGCGTGCTCGTCACCTACCAGGGGCTGCTCGTCATGGCCGTCGCCGCGGCTTGCCTCCTCTCCGTCAGCACCTACCTGCGGATGTCGCGGCGCGGCATGGCGATCCGAGCGGTCTCGCAGGACGTGGACGCAGCGAAGCTGATGGGGATCCCGATCGACACGACGTTCGCGATCGTGATGGCGCTCAGCGCCGGACTGGCGGGGCTCGCCGGCGTGCTGCTTTCCTCGACGTTCTACCTGTCGCCGACGTCCGGCTTCACACCGATGATCCTCGCGATCGTCGTCACGATCCTCGGCGGGCTCGGCAGTATCAAGGGCACCGTCGTGGCCGCCTACTCGATCGGCCTCCTCGAGTCGTTCGTCAACGTGTACGCGGGCCCGAGTTGGGGGCTGCCTGCCCTTTTCGGGACGATGATCGTCGTCCTCACGCTGCGGCCGAACGGCCTCTTCGGCGTCGGGGAGGTGAGACGGCTGTGAGCGTCGACGTTCCCGAGCTGACGTCCGGCGAGGCCCACGCGCTCGACCCGAGGCTCGACCCACGCGCGTCGCCGTGGGCGCGACCGCGCTGGCTGCTCCTGCTCGGGCTGCTGCCACTCGCGCTCGCGCTGCCGCTGTTCCTGAACGCGGTGCAGGGTGGACGCTTCTGGCTCCATCTGCTGATCATCTTCTTCGTCTGGGGCATCGTCACCCAGTCGTGGAACCTCCTGCTGGCCGTCTCGGGCATCTACTCGTTCGGCCAGATCGCCCTCTACGCCGTCGGTGGCTGGACGACGGGCTACCTGGCGATGCATGCCGGCATGAACCCGTGGATCTCGATCTGGTTCGCGCCGGTCGCCGCCGCGCTTGCCGCCGTCGTGATCGGCCTGCCGACGCTGCGGCTTCGCGGCGCCTACGTCGTGCTGATCACGCTCGCGTTCCTCGAGCTGCTCCGCAACTTCCTTGTGAACAGCCCCTACGAGAAGATCTCCGGCGGCGGCTACGGGCTGCTGTATGTGCCAAAGCTCGACTTCGGCGCGCTCGGCGATGGCCGCAAGCACGTCATGTTCTATTACACGGGCTTCGTTCTCTTCTCGATCGCCACCTACTGGATCTGGCGCGTCTTCCACTCTCCGCTCGGGATGGCGTTCACCGCCCTTCGCGACTCGGAGGCATATGCGGTTTCACGCGGCGTGAACCAGTTCCGCGCGCGCCTGTTCCTCTTCGTCTTCTGCGCGTTCTTCACGGGCCTCGCGGGCGGGCTGATGACGCACTACCAGGGCTCGATCTCGCCCTCGATCCTCGGCTTCGGCGTGCTGATCAACCTGCTGGCGATGATCGTGATCGGCGGCTGGGGCACGTTCTGGGGCCCGATCTTCGGCACCGCTTTTCTCATCGTGCTGGAGGAGAAGTGGCTCCGGGCCGGCGAGCTTCAGGAGTACCGCAAGCTCGTGCTCGGCCTGATGCTCGCGGCGATCGCCGTGCTTGCCCCGCGCGGCCTCTTCCCGGTGATCGCCGACGGCGTCCGCCGCCTCATCAAGGGGCCGGAGCGCGACGGGGAGGAAGGCGATCAGGTCGAGGACGAGGCGCCCGAGGAAGGGCGCGCGACGCCGCTCGCCTAGCTGTCCTCGATCAGCAGGACGGCGTCCACCTCGATCTCGAAGCCGGGCAGGTCGGACTGGATCGTCGTCCGCGCTGGCAGCGGCTCCGGGAAGAACTCGCGGTAGACGTCGTTCATGGTCGGAAAGTCCTTCATGTCACGCAGGTAGACGCCCACGCGCACGGCGTCCGCGAGCGAGCCTCCCGCCGCCTCGGCAACGGCTGCGAGGTTGTGGAACGTCTGTCGTGCCTCCTCCTCGAACGATCCGTCCACCCTCTCGCCCGACGGTCTGAAGGGCCCCTGACCGGCGAGGAAGACGAGGTTGCCCGCCGCGATCGCCTGCGAGTAAGCGCCGCCGGGAGGCGGGGCGGACTGCGTTTCGATGGGACGCTTCGGCATCGTTCCTCCTACTAGAGGGGGGTGGCGGCGAGCTCGAGCGCGGCCGCGTGGGCAGTGACGAGCTCGTCGAACAGGGGGCCGTAGCCGGTCGCCGGCTGGCGCAAGCCACCGCGGGCGAGCACTCCGCGGCGGACGAGCATCGCCTTCGTGGCGGCGTTGCAGTGGTCGATTCCGCCCTGGAGGGCGAAGACAAGATACGGCAGCAGAGGCAGGAAGAGCGCTTCGGCGGCCACCCGGTCGCCGGCACGCTCGGCCGCGTACGCGGCCACCAGGCCGTCGGCCACGTCAACCGCGGGGATGTTGCCGACGGCTCCGGCGCGCAGGCAGTCGAGCAGGTGAACGCCCGCATCGCCGGTGAAGAGGCCCACCGCGCCTTCGAGCCCCTCGGCCCAGCGCGCGGTCTCCTCGGGCCCGGCCTCGATCTTCACGTAGCGGATGTTCGGTTGCTCGGCGGCGAGCCGGCGGACGAGCGCGGGCGAGAGCGGCGTCCCGAGATAGAAGGACGAGTCCTGGATCATCACGGGCACGTCGACCGAGGCAGCGACCGTGCGGAAGAATCCCTCCAGCTCGTTGCCCGGCAGGCGGATCGTGAAGGGCGGCGGGATGACGACCCCGGTCGCTCCGGCGGCCTGCGCGTAACGGGCGAGCTCGGTCGCGGTATGCGTCGCCTCGGCGCCGACGCCGACCAGCACGGGCACGCGGCCCTGCGCCTCGTCGATGATCGCGTCGGTCAGCTGCATGCGCTCCTGCGGCGTGAGCCTGTTTACCTCCGCACCAAGCCCGAAGCAGACGAGTCCGTGCGCGCCGCACGCGAGCGCGAAGCGCACGACCGCCCGCTGGGCCTCGATGTCGATCGCACCGTCGTTCCCAAACGGGGTGCAGAGCACCGGAAAAACGCCTGTCCAGACCTCCTCGTTCGCCGCCATCCCGAGTAGCCTATTTGATCGTGCTCGTCGATCTCCACACACATCTCGGCGAGGCCCCCGAGCACATCAGCGAGCGGTTCGCGGCCGAGGCGCGGGCGGCGTGGGGAGCCGAGCTGAGGCTCGGGAGGACGCTCGACGAGCACTACGAGGCGACGCGCGGCGCCGACCGCGTCGTCGCGCTGGGGTTCTGCGCGCCGGCGTCCGGCTGGGTCGTCCCGAACGACTACGTGTCCGATTACGTCGCCCGCGACCCCGAGCGGCTGATCGGTTTCGGCTCGGTTGACCCGAACGACCCGGGCGCGCCGGAGGAGCTCGAGCGCATGCGGCAGGACCTCGGCTTGCGCGGCTGCAAGCTCGCTCCGATCTACCAGGACGCCGACCCGCTCGGCGAGGGGTTCCTGCGCGTGTGGGAGCGGCTCGAGCGGCTCGAGTTGCCGGCGCTCGTCCACCAGGGCACGACCTTCGTCCGGAACGGGCCGCTCCTGCACGCGCGGCCGGTGCTGCTCGACGAGGTCGCGCGCCGCTTTCCGCGGCTCGTGATCGTGATCGCCCACATGGGTCACCCGTGGGTGGAGGAGACCGTCGCCGTCATCCGCAAGCACCCGAACGTCTACGCGGACGTGTCGGCGCTCCATCCGCGGCCGTGGCAGCTCTACCAGGCGCTCGTGTGTGCCGTTGAGTACCGCGCCGAGCACAAGCTGCTGTTCGGCTCCGACTGGCCATTCTTCACCGCCGACGAGACGATTCTCGGGCTGCGCGCGGTCAACGACGTCGTGGCCGGCACCGGGCTGCCGCGTATACCGGAGCAGGTCATCGAGGAGATCGTGCACCGCTCGTCGCTCGGGCTTCTCGGCCTGGATTAGAGTCGCGCGGGCTACTGGGCGGGCTGCGGCGCGCCGGCCTCGGTCCACGCGGCCCAGACGGCGGCGACGCGGCGCTCGTCCTCCGCGTCGAGCGCTGCAAGCGGTGGCCGCGGGTCGCCGGCCGGAAAGCCGGCGAGCGCCATCGCGGCGCGGACGGCCGGCACGTTCTTCGCGGCGTCGTCCTCGGCCCGCAGCTGCTCGAACTCGCGCGCGAGCGCGCGCAGCTCGAGCGCTCGCGCGACGTCGTCCTCCCGGAGTGCCGCCTCCATCGCCACCGAGAGCCCCGGTGCCGCGTTGACGAGGCCCGACGTGAACCCGCGCGCGCCGAGCAGGTGGAAGAAGGGCGCCCAGAGCTCGGCCGTGCCGCAGATCCAGAGCGCGCCCGGCGCCGCCGCCTGTGAGCGCTCGAAACCCTGGAGATCGTTGACGGCGTACTTCACTCCGAGCACCGAGCCGTCCTGCGCGAGCGCGACGACCAGCTCGTCGGGGACGCGGTGGCTGCGCTTGTAGAGGAAGGCGTTGCCGCCGGCGGCGGCGGCGATCCGGCGATAGTACTCCTCGAGTCCGCGCCGGCCGACGTGCGTGTGCGCGGGATGGTGCACGAGCAACCCGTCTGCCCCCGCGTCGAGCACGGCCGCGGTCAGCGCGAGCGCGTCGGTCAGCGGGCCTCCGACGCCGGCGAAGACGAGTGCGTCCGGCGCCGCCTCGCGCGTCGCACGGGTCACCGCGACGACCTCCTCGGCCGTCAGGGACGAGAACTCGCCGGTGTTCCCGGCGGGAACGAGGCGCTCGACTCCGTTTGCGGCGAGGAAGGACACGTGTCTGCGGACGGCTTCGGTGTCGACGCCTCCGTCGGCAGCGAACGGCGTCACCGTTGTGGCCCAGAGGCCCATAAGATCTGGCATCCAGTCTCCCTCTCAGGAGGTCCTTCGACGTGCAGCGGATTCCCCGCGAACAGGCCCTAGTCTACGGCTTCGACGCGTCGCTCCAGCCCGCCCTCAAGGTGGCGCAGGGCGAGGCGTTCGCGGTCGAGACCGAGGACGCATCCTCAGGGCTACTCACGGCTGGCGACCGGCCGCCGACGGCAGAGAACGTGCCGTACGTGCGGCACTCACCGGCGCGGGCGAACCCGGTCGGGGGCCCCGTCTACGTCGAGGGTGTGCCGCCTGGGCGCGTGCGGGTCGAGGTCCGGGCCGTCGAGGTCGCACCGACCGGCGTCGCCTACAACCGGCCGGTGCTCTCGCCGCTCGGAGACGTCGCGAGCTGGCCGGAGGCGCGCGAGGAGTTCACCGAGCTCGTGGAGCACGGCGACGGCGAGGCGCGCATAGGCCGGTTGCGCTGGCCTCTCGCCCCGATGATCGGGACGCTCGCGTGCGCGCCGGAGTGGGAGGTGCGCGCGAGCTCCGTCGGGCAGGGGCCGTGGGGCGGAAACCTCGACGTTCTCGACGTCCGTCCGGGCGCCGTCGTCACGCTCAACGCATACCACGAGGGCGCGCTGCTGTTCGTCGGCGACGTCCACGGCTGCCAGGGCGACGGCGAGTACTTCGGCGTCGCCGACGAGTCGCGCGCCGAGGTCGTCCTTGCGGCACGCGCCGCCGACGGCCCGCCGCTGCCGGCGCCCCGCGTCGAGACGCCCGAGACGATCGTCGCGCTCGGCATCGACAAGCCGCTCGAGGCCGCTGCCCACGCGGCGATCCGCCACCTGATGGACTGGCTCGTCGACGAGCACGGCTACGGGAAGCGCGAGGCCTACCTGACCGTCGGGCTGAACCCCGACTTCCGGCTGCGCGTCTACCAGATGACCGCGATCCGTGACCTCTCGTTCGTCGTGGGTGCCTCGCTACCGCGAGCGTACGTCGAATGACGCTGCCCGAGCGCGCCGTCGTCGTCGCGCTGCTGACGCCGTACCGGCCCGACGGCTCGGTCGACCTCGACGCGCTCGCGCGCCACGTCGAGCAGCTCGTCGAAGCGGGCGTGGACGGACTGATGCCGGCGGGCACGACGGGCGAAGGGGCGCTGCTCGACGAGGACGAGATCCTCGCCGTCGTCGAGGTGACTCTCCGCGCGTCTGCGGGCGCGGCGCCTGTGCTCGCGCACGTCGGTCGGCCGGCGACCGCCGCGACGGTCCGCCTGCTGCGCCGTGCGGTCGAGGCGGGCGCGGACATGCTCTCCGCTGTCGTGCCCTACTACTACGGCCTCGACGACCGGCAGGTGGTCGCGCACTACGAGGTGCTGCTCGAGGCCGCGGGGACCACGCCCCTGTTTGCCTACACCATCCCGGACCGGGCGCGCAACGAGCTCTCGGCCGCGGCGGTGCGTGAGCTCGCAATCGTCGGGCTTGCCGGTGTGAAGGACTCGACGAAGTCGCTCGAGCAGCACCGCGAGTACCTGGCCTGCGGCGTGCCGGTGCTGATGGGCTCCGACGGGCTCGTCTTCCAGGCGCTCGAGCTCGGCGCGGCCGGCTGCATCTCGGCGATTGCGAACCTGCGACCGGACCTGCTGCTCGAGCTCGCCCGCGCGTCGCGCGAGGGCCGGCCGGAAGACGCCGAGCAGCTCCAGGGCGCTGTCTCGGAGCTGCGGGCCGAGCTTGCGCGGGAGCCTGCGCTCGTCGCGCTCAAGCGCGGCGTGGCCGCGCGCGTCCCCGGGTACGCGGCCGACGTCAGGCGGCCCCTCGGATGAAGGCTCTCACCGTCGGCGAGTCGATGGCGCTCCTCGACCCCGTCGCCGGCGGGCGTCCGACCGTGGGGGCGACCCTCACCCTGCGGGTGGCGGGCGCCGAGTCGAACTTCGCCGTCGGGCTCGTGCGGCTCGGCATCGACGTGGCATGGGCGTCGCGCGTCGGGCGGGACGCGCTCGGCGACGCCCTCCTCGACGCGCTCGGCACAGAGGGGATCGACCTGAGTCTCGTGCGGCGGGACGACAGCGCCCCAACCGGCCTGTTCCTCAAGTGGCGGGACCGCGGCAGGAGCCACGTCGCGTACTACCGCCGTGGCAGCGCCGCCTGCGGGATCGAGCCCGCAGACGTGCCGGACGAGGCGCTGGAGGGCGTCGCGCTCGTCCACCTGACCGGGATCACGATGGCCCTCTCGGACACGGCGCGGGCGCTCGTGGTCGACCTCGCCGCGCGTGCCTCCGCGCGCGGCATCACCGTGCTCTTCGATCCGAACTGGCGCCCGGCGCTGTGGTCGGGCCCCGCGGAGGCGGCGGCCGCCCACGGCGAGGTGCTGCCGCACGTCGACTGGTACCTCTGCGGGTCGGAGGAGGGACGCCTGCTCTTCGGCACCGAGACCGACGAGCAGACGCTCGAGGCTGCGTGCGCCGCCGGGGCCGGCGACGCCGTGGTCCGCATCGGCGAACGCGGTGCCCTCGTCCGCCGCGACGGCCGGATCGTCACCGTTCCGCCCCGACGCGTCGTCGACGTCCGCGACGAAGTCGGCGCCGGGGATGCCTTCGCGGCCGGCTTCGCCTACGGCCTGCTGCACGGAGGCTCTGTGGAGGCGTGCGCCGCCGCCGGGAACACCATCGCCGCGACGGCGCTGGCGGGTACCGGCGACTGGGAGACGCTGCCGCGTCTCGAGGACGTGCGCGGCGAGCTCGAGCTCTAGCCCGGGGCTGCCGCCGTCTCCCTGTGCGCGTACGTGCCGAACCACGGCCGCAGCTGCTCGAACACGGCGCTGGCGGTGAGCAGGTCGGCGTCCGCGTGGCGCTTCCCGATGAGCTGCATGCCGACCGGCAACCCCTCCTCGGTAAGTCCGGCCGGAATCGACGCCGACGGGTGGCCCGAGAAGTTCGTGAAGTACGTCATGCACCAGCCGATCAGCGGGTCGACCTCCACGCCGTTGATCTGGCGTGGGCCGACCGTGTTGCCGTCGTCGGTGTTCTTCACCGCCACGTCGGCGACCGTCGGCGTCACGAGCAGGTCGTAGTCGGCGAAGACGGCCTGGATCGCGTCGTAGATCTCGGTGCGCATCTGGTGGTCGCGCGCCAGGTCAGGCAGGCCCCAGGTGTAGGCCTCGTCGACCCAGCGCAGGTACTCGGGCGGGAAGTCGTCCCGGTGGTCGCCGATCAGGTCGAGGCCGTTCGCCTTGAAGCCCTCGAGCGTCTCGATGTTCGGCCACATGACCAACCGGCACCAGAGGTCGCTCAGCTCGCGCTGGTCGCGCTGGATTCCGAGCGAGACCTCCTCGACTGTCGCTCCCGCTTCCTCGAAGGCGCGTACTGCGCTCGCGACGGTCTCCGCCACGCGCCCGTCGACGGGGTAGACGTCGAAGTTCGGGCTGTAGGCGATGCGCCAGCCCTCGACGGACCCGCGTAGCGCTGCGGCGAAGTCGACCTGCTCGTCCAGGCTGTACGGGTCGCGCGGGTCGTAGCCGGAGAGCGCGGTGAGCGCCAGCGCGGCGTCCTCCACCGTGCGCGTGATCGGCCCCTCGAAGAGGAAGGGGAACGTGCCGGTGAAGCCGCCGGGGCGGATGACCATCGGGACGCGACCCCACGACGCCTGGTAGCCGTAGACGCCGCACCAGGCCGCGGGGATGCGGATCGAGCCGCCGGCGTCGGTGCCCTCCGCGAACGGCACGAGCCCGTCGGCGACGGCGGCCGCGCTGCCGCCGGACGAGCCGCCCGAGTTTCGTGACAGGTCGAACGGGTTGCAGGTCGGCCCGAACAGGAAGTTGTCACAGGTGCCGCGGAAGCCCATCGTCGGGCTGTTCGTCTTGCCGAGGATGATTGCTCCGGCGCGCTCGACCCGCTCGGCGAAAACGCAATGGAAATCCGTCGTGAAGGTCTTCAGCGCCCTCACGCCCCCAAGCGTCGCCGGCCAGCCGGGCTTGAAGTCGAAGAGGTCCTTGATCGCGGTCGGGACACCGTGGAGCGGGCCCACCTCCTCGCCGGCGGCGAGTGCGCGCTCCGCTTCCTGCGCCGCTTGCCGCGCCTCGTCGAAGCCGAGGTGGATGAAGGCGTTCAGGCGCCCGTTGCGCGCCTCGATCCGCTCGATCGCGCCGTCGACCACCTCGACCGGCGACAGCTCGCGACTCCGGATCCGTGCTGCGAGCTCCGCCGCGCTCACGTATGCCAGCTCGTCCTGCGCCATGACGCCCCCTCTCCTTCGGGATTGTGTTGCGATCCTAATACCCGGCGATGCGGCGGAGCGACCTGATCGTCTCGCGCCCACCGCCCGCGAACGGCGCTGCCGGTCGCCACATAGAAAAGCCCCACCGGGGCGGGGCTTTTCCGTAGCAGGCCTGTAAGCCGGATTCTGTCGTGGATGGCCATCTATCTCTGCGGCGTACCCGGTCCCTCGGCGGGCCGCGTCAGCGGGACCTGTTTGCCTTGCACCGGACGGGGTTTGGCAAGCCGCCGTGTCGCCACGACGCTGGTGGGCTCTTACCCCACCGTTTCACCCTTACCGCCGGGGCCTCCGGAGACGCTCCGGCGGCGGTCTGCTTTCTGTTCCACTTTCCGTCGGCTTTCGCCGCCTGGGTCAACCCCAGCGTCCTGCCCTGCGGTGTCCGGACTTTCCTCGAGCCCGAAGGCCCGCGGCCACCCGGCCTGCACCGGAAAGTGTAGCGCCTAGCCGGCGTTCGACACGTGCGCGGTCCCGGCTGCG
Source organism: uncultured Gaiellales bacterium (assembly GCA_964351025.1). Lineage (GTDB taxonomy): Bacteria > Actinomycetota > Thermoleophilia > Gaiellales > Gaiellaceae > CAYGLV01. Next base: position 36,727 of record CAYGLV010000002.1, read on the forward strand.
GCCCCCTCTGCGCGCAGTTCGCAGCCGCACTCGAGGCAGGCGATCGCGTCGGCGCGGTGGAGCAGGAACTCGCCGCAGACGAGGCATTCGAGGCTCGCGCCGCGGGCGATCGCGGCGAGCTCCTGGTCGAGCGTGCGGCTGAGGGCGACGAGGGTCACCGGAGGCTCCGGAACACCCCGATCACCTTGCCCAGGATCTGGACGTGATCGGCGTAGATCGGCTCGAGTGCGTCGTTCTCGGGCTGCAGGCGGACGCGGCCGTCCTCGCGGTAGAACGTCTTGACCGTCGCCTCGTCGGCGGCCTCGTCGTCGCCGGCGAGCGCGACCACGATGTCGCCGTTGCCAGCGTCGCTCTGTCTGCGGACAACGAGTGTGTCCCCGTCGAGGATCCCCGCCTGGACCATCGAGTCGCCCTTGACGCGGAGTAGGAAGTCGGCGCTGCCAAAGAGCGGCTCGGGCACGGGAACCTGCTCTTCGACATCTTGCTCGGCGAGGAGCGGGCCGCCGGCGGCGATGCGGCCCAGGAGCGGCAGATGCTGAACGGCGGGGGCCTCCGCCCGCTGCTGCTCGCGGCGGTGGCCGACGAGGTCGAGCGCCCGCGGCTTGGTCGGGTCGCGCTTGATCAACCCGGCCCGTTCGAGGTTGGCGAGGTGGGCGTGGACGGTGGACGGCGAGGCGAGCCCGACCGCCACACCGATCTCGCGCACCGTCGGCGGGTAGCCGTGGCTGCCGACGTAGTCGACGAGGAACTGCCAGATCTCCTGCTGTCGTGCCGTGAGCATTCCGCCTCCAGGGTCGCGGACGTGTGTTCCGACGAACGTATGTTCGCAGCCCAGGGTAGAACTCCTTCCGGACGGCGTCAAGGGCGGAACCCGGCCGCTGCTATCCTGCGCCCGCCATGATCCAGACGTTCGCAGTCATCCAGGTGCTCCTCTCCGTCGCGACGGTCGGGCTCGTGCTCATGCACTCGGGCCGCGACGCGGGCATGGGTGGCATGGGCTTCACGCCCGCCTCGCAGGGCGGCACGCACATCGTCGAGCGGAACCTCACGCGCCTGACGATCGCAGTCGCGATCCTGTTCTTCCTGAACACGATCGTGCTCTTCCGGCTGCTCGCCTAGCGGGCGGCACGGTCGAACGCGCGGAGCGACATCTCGAGCTCCTCCGCTACGACGCCGCGCCCGATGAAGACGAGTCGCGAGCGCCGGTCCTCGTCGGGCCACTCGTCGAGGTGCAGCGGTGGATGCACGGCGTGCTGGACGCAGCTGACGAGCACGGGGCCGTCGCCGCCGACGTTGAGGAACCCCTTCACCCGCAGGATGTCCTCGCCGCGCGCCTGAAGCAGCATCGTCAGCCAGAGGCCGAACGCCATCCAGTCGATCTCCTCCAGGAAGAGGACGCACGAGCGCACGTCGTGCCCGTGGTGGGCGTTGCCGTGCTCGAGCTTGTGCTCCAGATCGCGTGGGTCGCGGAGTGCGCCGTCGAAGAGCCAGTCGGGCGCGACCTCGCCGAACGCGGCCGCTCGAATCTGCGCCGTGGGGTTCAGGTGCGCCAGTTGCGCTTCGAGCTCCACCCGGGTTTCGGGGCCGGCAATGTCGGCCTTCGTGAGCACGAGCCGGTCTGCGACCGCGACCTGCTTGACAGATTCGGGGCCGCGGAGCCCGTGGACGCCGTCGACGGTGGCAACGACGCTCTCGAGCTCGTAGTGGTGGCGCACGACCGGGTCGGAGAGGAGGGTCATCACGATCGGCACGGGGTCTGCGACTCCGGTCGTCTCGACGACGACACGCTTGAAATGCGGCACCTCCTTTGCGTCACGCCGGTCGAGCAGGTCGCGCAGCTCGTCCACGAGATCACCGCGGAGAACGCAGCAGACGCACCCGCTCGAGAGCAGCACGGTGCGCTCGTCGACGCGGCGCAGCAGGTGGTGGTCGATCCCGATTTCGCCGAGCTCGTTCACAATCACGGCCGTCTCTCCCATGCCGGGATGCTCGAGCAGCCGGGAGATGAGAGTCGTCTTGCCGCTGCCGAGGAAGCCGGTGACGAGGACGACCGGGGTCTTCACCGGCCGAGCTCTGCGACGAGCTCCGCATCGAGCGGGTCGAGCGTCCGCCCGAGGAGCCTCTCGGCCTCGCTCCACACGCTGCCGAGATCCCGCACGACGGCGGAGGCGCCCTTCTTGTCATGCAGGACGTAGAGCCCGCCCGCCCAGTCCGTGAGCGACAGCCCGAAGTGGCCGAGCACGCGGTCGAGGAGCACGACGCGGAACATCCGAGCCCGCCGCCCGCCGTCCTGCTCGGCCCAGTGCTCGTTCAGGATGACACTGCAGAGAGCGCACACTAGAGTCCCTTTGTAGCAGCACGAGCTCGCAAAGCACCGACAGCGGAGGTTTCTTGATGGGCAAGGACATTCTCGTCGCGTACGGCGTCGACGTCGATGCCGTGGCCGGCTGGCTCGGCTCGTACGGGGGTGAGAACTCCCCGGACGACATCTCGCGAGGCCTGTTCGCGGGCGAGGTGGGGACGCCGCGCCTGCTCAAGCTCTTCGAGCGCCACGGTCTCAAGACGACGTGGTTCATTCCCGGCCACTCGATCGAGACGTTCCCGCGCGAGACCGAGCTGGTCGTCGCGGGCGGTCACGAGGTCGGCATCCACGGGTACTCGCACGAGAACCCGATCGCGATGACTCGGGAGCAGGAGACGGCCGTGCTCGACAAGTGCATCGACCTCGTCGAGCGGGTCTCGGGCAGGCGCCCGACCGGCTACGTCGCGCCGTGGTGGGAGTTCTCGAACGTCACCAACGAGCTGCTGCTCGAGCGTGGGATCAAGTACGACCACTCGCTCATGCACGACGACTTCCACCCCTACTACGTGCGCGTCGGGGACTCGTGGACGAAGATCGACTACGCGAAGCGCGCGGACGAGTGGATGCTGCCGCTCGTGCGCGGTGAGGAGACCGATCTGATCGAGATCCCGGCCAGCTGGTACCTCGACGATCTGCCGCCGATGATGTTCATCAAGACCGCGCCGAACAGCCACGGCTTCGTCAATCCGCGCGACATCGAGCAGCTCTGGATGGACCAGTTCGACTGGGTCTACCGTGAGTACGACTACGCCGTGTTCACGATGACGATCCACCCTGACGTGAGCGGCCGCCCCGGCGTGCTCGCCATGCACGAGCGGATCATCGAGCACATCAACGGGCACGCCGGCGTGCGCTGGGCGACCTTCGACGAGATCGCCGACGACTTCAGCAGGCGCAGCCCACGGGCGGGCTGAGCTCACTCAGCGAGAGGCTGGCTTGTGAAAAACCGGGGCGGGCGGCGCCGAGGCGCGTGCTGCCCGCCCTGCTAGCGAGTCGGCTCGTCCGGCTTGACCTTCAGCCCCTCCACCAGGCCGAGCTCCTCCTCGACGCTTTGCGTCGGGGGCGCACCGAGGAAGCGGAGCCGGAGCGACACGACCACGAGCAGGAGCAGGATCGTCAGGATCGAGACGAGCGTCGTCGCTGTGCCGAGCGCGTAGAGGTCGGGTCGGATCGCCGCCGTGAACGTCAGTCCGGCGATTTGCAGCGGCAGGGTCTGCGTCTCGGCGCCGCCGATCAGGAGCAACGTGCGGTCGTAGTCGTTCCAGGCCAGGGTGAAGCCGAACAGGAAGCAGCCGAAGAGGCCCGTCCAGACGAGCGGGAGCGTCACCTCCCGGAACGTCCGCAGCTGGTTCGCGCCGAGATCGCGGGCGGCCTCCTCGATGTGCTCGTCGTAGCGGTTCCAGACGGCCAGCATGACCAGGAACCCGAACGGGATGCCCCAGATCGCGTTCGTCCCGAGCGCCGTCTTCCAGAGCGAGGTCGGCTCGTCGATGAAGCGCCAGAAGAGCTGCGTCCCGAGCGCGAGCAGGAAGCCCGGCGTCATCAGCGCCAGCATGATCACGTAGAAGGCGACGCCGTCGCTGCGGAACCGGCGCCGGAACGCCATCGAGAGCGTGAAGGCGATGAACGAGACGACGAGGCCGGCCGCGAGGCTGAGCCACAGCGACTGGATGCCGGCAGACCGGATCTCGTTCGCGTGCGAGCCTGGCATGTCGGCGTTGAAGAGCGACTCCCACCAGCGGATGCTGATCGGCCCCTTGAACGGGAACGTGAGCGAGCCGTAGAGCCCCTGCAAGGAGAGCACGCCCATCAGTGCCATCGGCAGGTGCAGGAAGACGAGGAAGAGCGTGAAGTACGCCCCGAGCACCCATTTCGACCAATCCCTCCGGTGATGCTCGGCGTGGCGCGGGGTGTCCTGCGGAGCGGTGGTGTCGACGGCGCTCACGTCAGACGTCCTCTCGCAGGTTCGAGAAGCGGGTGATCACGAACACGCCGGCGATCAGGGCGAACACGAGCAGCACTGCGGACGCCGCGCCCTGCGGGTACTGGAGGCCGATCTCGACCTTGGACTGGACGATCGTGCCGACGGAGGAGATCTTGTTGCCGCCGATCACCCGCACCGTCCCGTACTCGCCCATCGTGAGCACGAAGATGAAGATCGAGCCGATCACGACGCCCGGCATCGACTGCGGCAGGATCACTTCCTTGAACGTGCGGAACCCGTTTGCGCCGAGGTCGCGCGCGGCCTCGATCGCGCTGCGGTCTACCTGCGCGAGCATGAAGAAGAGCGGCGTGACCATGAAGAGGATGTAGAGCTGGATCATCGCGGCGGTCACCGACAGCTGGGAGAAGCCGAAGATCGCCACCGGCTCGTCGACGATGCCGAGCTTGAGCAGCACCTGGTTGAGCGCTCCCTGGCGGCCCATCAGCGGGTATGTCCACGCGATCGACCGCGTCAGGAAGCTCGTCCAGAACGGCGCGAGCGCGAGCACGAACAGCGCGATCTGGTACTTGAGGTTCCGAACCTTGAGCGCGAGGAAGTAGGCGACCGGGAAGCCGAGGATGAGACAGGCGGAGACGGCGATCACCGACGTCGTGAAGCTCGTCAGCATGTTGTCCCAGTAGACCGAGTCGCCGAAGAGGTCGCGGTAGTTCGCGAACGTCCAGTCGGTGACGAAGCCGGACCTGGCTCCCTGCTCGTACGTCCAGAAGCTGACGAGGACGATGAAGACGAGCGGTGCGATCAGGTAGAGACTGAGCCAGAGGAAGCCCGGCGCGGCCCACAGGGCTGTCAGCCAGCCGCCGCCACGGCTGCCGGACGGTTCGGCCCGGCCAAGCGCTGCTTCCGCAGTAGCCGGTGCCCCAGCCTCCTCAGGTGCCGAGGAGCTGGACATCCTCTTCCCTCCAGGTGACCCGGATCTGCTCGCCCTCTCTCCCGCGCAGGGCCGGGTAGCGATCGCCCGGCACCTTGGCGAGGATGCGCTCCTCGCCGGCGTCGAGGTGGAGCTTGACGAGGTCGCCGAGGAACTCGACGAAGACGATCTCGCACTCGGCCGTGTTCAGGCTGTCCGCCGTCTCGCCCTCCGGGGCGATCTCGACCGCGGCGGCTCGCACTGCGACCTGCGTCCGATCGCCGACCTGGTCGGGGCTCGGGCCGCGCACGCTGATGCGGAAGCCGCGGGGGTGCTCGAGCACCAGCCGGTCACCGGCGTGCTCGGTCACCGTGCCCGTGAGGATGTTGTTGTCGCCCATGAAGCGCGCGACGAGCTCGTTGCGCGGCCGCGTCGCGATCGTGAGCGGGTCTGCGACCTGCTGGATGCGCGCGTCGTTCATCACGACGATCCGGTCCGCCATCGAGAGGGCTTCCTCCTGATTGTGCGTGACGTGGATGAACATCAGGCCGAGCTGGCGCTGGAGCCGGCGCAGCTCGACGCGCATCCGCAGCTGGAGCAGCCGGTCGAGGTCGCCGAGCGGCTCGTCCAGGAGCAGCGCCTTCGGCTTCGTCACGAGCACGCGCGCGAGCGCAACCCGTTGCTGCTGTCCGCCGGAGAGCGCCGCGGGCTTGCGGTCGGCGAGCATCTCGAGGCCGACCATCTGCAGCGCTTCGAAGGCCTGGCGCTTGCGCTCGGCCTTCCCGACGCCGTGCATCTTCAGCCCGAAGGCGACGTTCTCGAGCACGTTCCGGTGCGGGAAGAGAGCAAAGTGCTGGAAGACGGTCGTTGTCGGGCGGAGGTGGGGCTGGAGGCCCACGAGCGACTCCCCGTCGAGCCGAATGTCGCCCGAGGTGGGGAAGTCGTGCCCGCCGATCATGCGCAGCGTCGTGGTCTTGCCGCAGCCGGAGGGGCCGAGCAGGACGACGTACTCGCCGTGGTCGACGTGCAGGTTGACGTCCTCGACGGCGATCGTGCCCCCGGGGAAGACCTTCGTCAGGTTGACGAGCTCGAGCCCGGAGATCTGCGCGGGGGAGGGGGCGGCGGTTGCCGCCCCCTCCCCCGCTGCGTGCTTGTCCGTTTCCTCTGCCATAGATCTACGCGCTGAGGAACTCGTTGACGCGCTTGACCTGGTGCACGTTCTCGGTGAAGAACGAGTTCCAGGACGCGATCTTCGTGGAGCGCTTCACGAACGATCCTCCGTCGCGAATGCTCCCCTTCTTGACGTCGCCGACCTGGCCGGTGATGCCGGGCAGGTCGCTCGCCGCGGGCTTGCCGCTGTACCAGAAGTCGTGCTCGGCCTGCGTGAACGCGGGCTTTCCGGTCGACTTGGCCCGCGACGACTTGAGCCACGCCGGCAGCTGGTTGCCGTTCGAGATGTAGTAGCCCTGGCGCATGATCGCCGCGCCGAGGTACCCCTCGTTCATCCAGTTCAGGTAGTCGTAGACCGCCTGCAGCTTCGCCGGGTCCTTCGCGACATGGGCAGGGATGCCCTGCGTGCCGCACCAGCCGCGCATGCCCTCCTTCGGGAAGGCGTAGCGGCAGTTGACGCCCTGCGCCACGAGCAGCGCGACGGCCGGCGACCACATCGACTCGATCACGACCTCCTTCGAGGCCATCAGGTTCACGGACTCGTTGAACGTGCCCCAGAACGCCCGGAACTGACCCTTCTTCTTAAAGCCGATCATGATCTTGATGAAGCGGTCGATCTCGCCCTTCGTCATGTTCCCGACGTTCTTGAACTTCATCAACCCGAGTGCCTGCACGGCGTTGCCGCCGTCCTGGGAGATGATCCCCGGGTCGTTCAGGAGCGCGACGCGTCCTTTCCATTTGGCGTTCAGGAGCTCGGCCCACGACACCTGCCCCGGCGCCTTCTTGATGACGTCTCCGTCGTAGCCCATCGAGTCGAAGTTGAAGTGCGCCGGCGCGCCCGTGATGTAGCGAGGCATCGGCTTCCCGCCGATCGGCTTGCCGGTGCGCTCGTCGATCCACTCGACGATGGCCTTGTTGCTCTTCGGGCCCGACTTGGCAGGCGGCAGGCCCAGCGTGCCGTTCGGGTCGAGGAAGAGCGAGCGGAACGGGGCGTTCCCCTGGCCATAGGTGGCCGCCGGGTTGTTCGGGTTGACCTTCCCGCGCGTGAAGAGCGGGTACATCGCGTTCCACGCCTTCAGCTTGCGGGTGTCGACCGGCGTGAAGTTCCCGGTCGGCCAGATCTGGAAGAACTGGTAGTTGTAGAGGCCGCCGACGTCGAAGCTCTCCGGGTCGGTGATTGACTTCTGCACCTGCTGGTTGGTGCCCATCGCCTGGATGTTGAACTTGAAGCCGAGGTCCTTCTCGGCCTGCTCCTTCGCCCCGGGAGGCCACTCGACGCCGAGCGTGATCACGCGCATGGTGCCCGTGAACTTCTCGGTGCTCGCCGGTGCAGCCGCCGCCCTGCCTGCCAACGCGCCGAGGCCGCCGAGCGCCGCAGCGCCGACGCCGCCCTTGACGAGGAGGTTGCGGCGAGTGAGCCCGCTCTGCTGCTTCGGCTCGGAGAAATCGCCTCGCGTGAGCTCCTGAGTCTCCTTCAGGTGCCCGGCGTATTCGTAGGGATCGTACTTGACATCTTCGATGTTGCCCATCCGATCTCCTTTCGCAACGCCTTCGGCCAATAGAGGAGCCTACGGACGGGTTACCGACACCGGGGCAGGGAGCCCCGGGGTTGGGCCGAACGCCAGGCGTCCACGGACGATGCTCTGTATACAAGAAAGCCGCATCCCGGTCAACCAGCGCCGTGACACCCGTGTGACGGTCACCGGTCGGCGGCCTGCTCAGGGGCGAGCCGCCCTGAAGCGCGCTCGAGCAGCACGCTCTGGACGGCACTCAGCGCGAGGTAGCTGAGGCCGGCTGCCGCGATGCCCCACACGACCTTGACGACCTCGTGCGGCACTGCGTAGAAGACTGCGGCGCCGATAGCGGTCGCCGCCAGTGCGGCGAGGTTCACGCCCCACGCGTAGCGGTAGCGGCCGCGCGGGTCGAAGAGTGCCGGCACATCGATGTGCATCCGCTGCACGAGGACGTAGTCCGCGAAGATGACGCCGGTCAGCGGCGCGGCGATGTTTCCGAGGTGGGTGATCCACGACTGCGCCTCCTCGATGAAGCCGGGGAATGCGGACAGGAGGACGGCCGCGGCGCCGACCGCGATCGTCGCGTGCAGCCGCCCGAGTCGTGGAACCGCGTTCACGAGCGACATTCCGGCGGTATAGACGTTCGTCAGGTTCGCGATGAACGTCTGCACGACGATCGCGAGCAGCAGCAGGCCGAGCAGCACCTTGCTCGTCGTGAGGGCGGCGGCGGCCACGAACGGGTTCGTCTCCCCCGTCGCAGCCGCGGCGTAGCCGCCGATGAACGTCGTCGCGGCCGCTGCGGTGAGCGACGAGGCGACGAGGCCGACGCGCATGTCGCGTCGCGTCGGCGTGTAGCGGCAGAAGTCGGCCACATTCGTCACGAACGTCAGCGACGCGCCGCACATCACCGTGACGAACGTCGCGAAGCCGACCCACGTGAACCGCTGATCGGGCGAGTCGAAGACGCGGCCGACCGCGTAGGCAGGGTCGTCGCTCGCGATGTAGAGCGCGACGAGCACCGCGCCGGACGCGAGGCTGAGCGGCAGGACACCCCGCAGCAGCCAGCGCATGACGTCGAACCCGAGCGCCGCCACCGCGGCGTGGAAGACGGCGAGCGCGAGCGCCACGGGGACGAGCGGCAGTCGCTCGCCGGTGATCACCTGCACGATCGCCTGGAACCCGAACGCCCCGGTCAGGGCCTGGGCCGCGAACCAGTACGTCGCGGCGACCATCCGGTACGGGGAGGTGAGGCCGCGCGCCCCCCAGAAGCCGAACGTCGCGCGCATCGCGACCTGGCCGGACAGCCCTTCGTCGACCCCCGGCTGGGCGGCTGCGACGAGGAACGCGAACGCGAGCGCCTGCCCGGCGACCATCGCAGCGACCGCCCACGGAAGCGGGAGGCCGCCTGCGACGACGGCGAGCGCGCCCAGCACGTACATGACCGGGTTGAGGAAGAACGTGAAGTTGATCGCGAACAGCGTCCGCCAGCCCGCGGTGCGGAGCTCCGCCGGAATCGGCTCGACGCCGAACTCCTCGATCGAGGGCATTCGCTCCCCCTACGCCGGCGTGGCCGTCGCCGCGTGAACGCCGCTCGCGCGGCGGAAGAAGTCGATCACAACGCGGTTGTGCTCCTCCGTGTTGTCGAAGACGGTCGAATGGCCCGAGCCCCGCACGACGTGCTTCTCGGCGCCGGCGATCCCCCGGAAGATGCCCTCCTGGCCGACGCCGCCCGGGCCCTGGTCCCACGGCGTCATCAGGTCCTCGTCGCCGCCGAGCACGAGCGCCGGCGACGTGATGCGCGGCAGCCAGCCGGTCAGGTCCATGTCGCACATCGCCTGGCAGGCGGCCGTGAAGACCTCGAGCCGGTTGGAGTCGCGCAGGATCTGCTGGATCCCGTCGATCGCGGCGACGCCGTCCGGCGTCTCGAGGAACGTCTTCGAGAGCGCCTGCCACGCGATCAGCTCGGCGAGGATGCGGCTGCCGGGCCCGTCCGGGTCGAGCCGCGCGATGTCGATCCAGTTCTTGAAGATCAGCCGCCCGGTCGTGCCGAGCTTGGCGGCGGCGCAGTTGATCACGACGGACGTCGTGCGTTGCGGGTACTTGCCCGCGAACACGATCGAGATCATCCCGCCCATCGAGGTGCCGTGAATGTGCGCACGTTCGATCCCGAGGACGTCCAGCAGACCGGCGACATCGTCGGCCCAGACTTCCATGTCGTAGTGCTGCAGCGGCTTGTCCGACTGCCCGTAGCCGCGCATGTCGAAGTCGATCACCCTGAACACCTTCGAGAGCTCCGGTGTCGCGGGGTCGAAGTTGAAGTGCCCGAATCCCGCTCCGTGGATCTGCACGACCGGCTCTCCGTCACCGGAGATCCGGTGCCAGAGGCTGACCCCGTTGACGTCGAGCATGCCCTCCATCACGCCTCCCAGTCGGTGTCGTGGTGGGCGGACTATCTCAGATGTCTGACATCCGGGCTACGCGCGTTCGAGCGTGAGCTCGACTCGCTCGAGCGGAAGCCCGGGGAAGGCGTCGCCGAAGTCCCGCTGCGTCCACTGCCGCTTCGGCACGAGCCGCCGGAGCAGCGAGAAGCGTGCCGGGCTCTCGACGAAGGGGTACGGGTCGAGCGCGACCCGCCACCCCTCGAGCGGTGTGAATCGGAACCCGGCCACCTCGCCGGCCTCGCCGCCTGCAACGTCGCTCAGGCAGAAGTACAGGGAGAAGCGGTCGTAGAGCTGAAGCCGGTGGTAGTCGGCCCAGCGGAGCTCGTCCTCGACCCCGAGCTGCGCCGCCCGGCCCGCGAAGGCGCCCTCCTGCTCTGCGACGAACGCGTCCACGAGCGCCCTCGCCTCGTCCGCGTGGCTCAGCTGGAGCTCCGGGTGCGTGCCGTAGCGCTGGCGGTAGATGCCGGCCCCGTGCATCGAGACGAGCAGCCCCGCATACGCGTCCGCGTCGGAGACAGCCGCGATCCCGGCGCGGTAGAAGGCGAGGTGGGCGGGAACCTGGACATCGAGGAAGTTGAGCGGCTTGCCGGTCTCGGGCTCGATCAGCGGCGCCTGCTCCCAGACCGCCCACCCGTCGTCGTGGCGCTCCGCCGCCACGAGCAGCGACTCATGACGTGGGCCTGTGTCGGCCCACTGCCGCGCGAACGCCGCGGACAGGTCGGCGTGGTCGGTCTGAAGGACGACCTGCCAGCTTGCGCCGGCCTCGCGGACGATCACGGCATCCCCTGGAGGCAGGCCTTGCGCATGCGACCGCCAGCTCGTTCCGGGAGCCTGCCCACGGCCCGAACATACAGTATGGCCCTCGTGTCACCAACGTCTCGATTCACGCTCCGCTACGAGGAGGAGGCGGAGGGCGTCGTCGCCTCGGTCTTCCGTGATGTCAGGCTGCGGATGGAGTTCGTGCCGGCGATCTTCAAAGCGCTCGCAGCAGACCCCGAGGCGCTCGTCCAGGCGTGGTTGCAGGCACGCTCGATCTACGACGATCCGCGCACGGGAGCGGCACTCGCGCGACTGCTCGAGCGTGCCGAGCCGGGCCTCGCCTACCGGCCGAGCGACGCTGTCCGGGACGCGGTCGCCCCCTTTGCGCAGGAGCTGCCCGCGCTGCTTTTGATCGTGACGTCGCTCGGGCTCGCGCTCGACGGTGCGGTACCCCTTCAGCCGCTGCCGCCGCTCGACCTGCCCCCGGCGGGGCCGGTTCCCGAAAGCTCTGTTCCGGAGGAGCGCGGCGAGCATCCTCTCTTCGACGAGATCCGTGCCGTCTACCTCACCCAGCACGTGCCGAGCATGTACCGGGCGCTCGCGGCCGGAGCATTGCTGGACGAGCCGTGGTCCGCGATCGTCCCGTTCCTGGCGGGCGAGGCGGGCAGTGAGCTCGTCGCCGCCGTCGGCGCGGAGGCCGAGGCGCAGGCGCTCCGCTTCCCGGAGTTCGCCTTCTTCGGGGCGGAGGGCGCGCGGCCCGTTCTCGACCAGTTCCGGCGCGCGCTGCCCCGGAACCTCGTCTTCGCCCTCGGGGCGTCGGCGCTCTAGCGGACGGCGGCCGCCGGCAGGCTCGCGGCGACGAGGGCGCCGGCCGCCGCGAGCGCGGCCGTCACGATCCAGAAGACGTTCCAGCCCGCATGGGAGGCAAGCGCGCCGAGGAGCGGCGTGGAGATGGCGGAGAGCAGGAAGACGACGGTTGCCGCCACGGCGACGGACCGCGCGGCCAGCTCGGGGGCCGCGCGCTCGCCTGCGTTGACGTAGACGAGCGCGTTCCAGCCGAGCGCGCCGAAGCCAAAGAGCACGGCGGCGGGGATGACGACGGCCGCGCCCGCATGCAGGGCGACAGTGAACAGGAGAGCGCCGATCGCGGCAACAGCCCCGGCCTCCGCCAGCGTGCGCGTGCGCCGCATGCCTCCGCCCCGGTCGGCGACCCGCCCCCAGACGACCCTTGAGACCATGGCGGTCACGTTGATCGCAAAGAACGTGAAGCCGGCGGCGAAGGCGGTCAGCCCGGCCGCCCGGGCGGCAGGAACGGTGAAGGTGAGCACGGCCTGGAGGACGACGATGTAGAACGAGGCGACGACGAACAGCCGCTGCATGCCGGGGGCGCGCCAGATGCTCCGGAACGGCCGGGGCGCGCGTAGCGACCGCGGCGCGGGAGTCTCATGGGCGGCGAACGCGAACAGCGTGCCGGTCACCGCGACCGCGACCGCGGCGGCCGTGAGCGGCAGCGCCACGCCCCCGGCGGCGTCGAGCGCGGGCATCGCGAGCGCCGCGATCGTGCCGCCGAGTGGCACCGACATCTGGCGAACGCCGAGCGCCCACGCACGCCGGCCGGGCTCGTAGACGCGGAAGAGAGCGCCCGCCCCCGCGACGGGGACGACCGCCGAGCCGACTCCCGAGACCACGAGCGCGACGAAGAGCACGGGTGCCGTGCCCGCCGTAGCCGCGACGGCGAGGCCGGTCGCAGCGAGCGCCGTGCCGACGAGCGTCGGTATCCGCGCCCCGAAGCGATCGACGGCGATGCCGGCCGCGATGAGCGCGAGACCCGAGCCGAACAGGTTGGCCGTGAGCACCGCGCCGAGCGCTGCCAGACTGAGGCTGAACTCGTGGCTGAGCTCGGGGCCGATCGCGGGCAACCCGATGCTGACGAAGGCGACCGCGGCCTGCGCCGCTGATGCGGCGGCGAGCACGGTCCTTGGCGCACGAGCTCCGACCCTCTCCACCGCTGCATTATCTTGTGGCGGTGGACACCGACGGGATCGTGCGCGCACGACGGCGCGAGCAGGCGCTCGAAGCGCTGGAGTTCGAGCGCGCTCGCGAGGTCGCGCTGCTGGCCCAGATCGAGGAGGTGCTCACCGAGCTCGAGGGGCCCCGCATCGACGCCGCCGCATTCGAGAAGATGGAGGCCGCGGAGGCCGAGCTCGTACGTGAGACTCTCGATCCAAGTCACGTTCGATCCGAGGACGAGTCGCTCGAGCTCGAAGGCGAAGATGCGGCCGACTCGGCCCGACTGATGCGCGAGGAGCTGGAAGCCGAGCGTAGCCGGCTGCGGGAGCTTGCAGCCGAGAGCCGCCGCTGCCAGAAGGCTCTAGAGAGCTACATCCAGGCGCTCGACGGGTAGGTCCACCGGCGCGGCGCTGCACCCTACCAAGTTGCTCTTTGCATACTGTATGGTCACCCGCGTGGGCATTTTCGGAGCGCATCCGCCGCTCTCGCGCACGGCGAGCGCCGCTGCCGCGGATCTCATCCGGCAGGCGATCGGCGACGGCCGGCTGGAGCCGGGCCACCACCTGAAGGAAGAACAGCTCGCGCAGGAGCTCGGCGTCAGCCGCACCCCCGTTCGGGAGGCACTCCACGTCTTGCAGGCGGAGGGGCTGATCGAGGCCTTCCCGAACCGCGGTGCGACCGTTCGCGCCTACGACCTCGCCGATCTCGAGGACCTGTACGAGCTCCGCGCGCTGCTCGAGGGGCGCGCCGCTCGGCGAGCAGCCACCCGCGCGACGCCGGCGCAGCTACAGGAGCTGCGTGCGAGCTGCGAACGGTTCGAGCGGCTCGTCGGCACATCGAATCTGCAGGCCGTCGTCGCCGAGAACGGACTGTTTCACGAGGTGATTTTGAAAGCGGCAGCGAGCGAGCGGCTCACCGGCATGGTGCACCAGGTCGTCGTGCTGCCCCTCGTCTACAAGTCGTACATCTGGTACTCGCCCGAGCAGACCGCTGCCTCCTACGGCTACCACTGCGAGCTCCTCGACGCGATCGAGCAGCGAGACGCGCAGCGCGCAGACCTCGTCATGCGGGAGCACATCGTCGCCGCGCAGAGAGTCCTCGCGCACCACATGGGTGGCCTGGCCGAGCCTGGCGACCTGGACGGTGCCGCCGCATGACGCAGCCCGCACCCGATCTCAAGGCGGCCGCTGCCGAGGCGGGGCCCCGGATCGGCCCGCTCGCGGGCATCCGGCTGATCGAGCTCGGCTCGCTCCTCGCGGGGCCCTTCGCCGGCCGGCTGCTCGGCGACCTGGGCGCCGAGATCATCAAAGTCGAGGCGCCCGGCCAGCCCGATCCGCTCCGCGACTGGGGGAAGGCTCGCTACGAGGGCCGCTCCCTCTGGTGGCCGGTGCAGTCCCGCAACAAGAAGTGCATCACGCTCAACCTGCGCGAGGAGAAGGGCCAGCAGCTGCTCCTCCGGCTCGTCGAGCAGGCCGATGTTGTGACCGAGAACTTCCGGCCCGGAACCCTCGAGCGCTGGAACCTCGGCTACGAGCAGCTGGCGGAGGCGAATCCCGGCATCGTCGTCGCCCGCATCTCGGGCTACGGCCAGACCGGCCCGTATGCGGAGCGTGCAGGCTTCGCCTCCGTCTCGGAGGCGATGGGCGGCATCCGTCACATCAACGGCTTCCCCGACCAGCCGCCGCCGCGCATGCACCTCTCCCTTGGCGATTCGCTGGCGGCCATGTTCGCCGTCCAGGGCATCCTCGCCGCCCTCTACTGGCGCGACGGGGCCGGCGGGGGGCTCGGCCAGGTCGTCGACGTCTCTCTGATGGAGGCATCGTTCGCCTTGCTCGAGAGCACCGTTCCGGAGTACGACCGGCTCGGCATCGTGCGCGGCCCGCAGGGCACGAACCTGAAAGGCGTGGCCCCGTCGAACATCTTCAGGTCCAAAGACGGCAAGTGGATGGTGATCGCCGCCAACGCCGACAACGTGTTCCGGCGCCTCTGCGCCGCGATCGGGCAGCCCGAGCTCGCCGACGATGCACGGTTTGCGACCCATAGCGCGCGGGGCGACAACCAGGTCGAGATCGAAGGGATCGTCGCCGACTGGGCCATCCAGCACGACGCGACCGAGCTCGACGCCATCCTCAACGAGGCCGGGGTCATCTGCGGCCCGATCTACACGGTCGCCGACATGTTCGAGGACCCGCAGTACAAGGCTCGCGGGATGCTCCTCGAGCACGTCGACCCGGAGTTCGGGCCGTACATCGGACCGGGCATCGTCCCCAAGCTGACGAGGACGCCCGGTGCGGTGCGCTGGTCGGCTCCGTGGGACGAGGGCAGCCACAACAGCGAGGTCTACGGCGGACTGCTCGGGCTGTCGGACGACGAGCTCGCGGCGCTCCATGAGGAGGGCGTGATTTGAGCGCTCGCGCCGTCACCATCTGCGACGTCGCGGCGCGCGACGGTCTGCAAAACGACGCGAAGGTGCTCGAGCCGGCCGCGCGCGCCGAGCTCGTGAACCGCCTCGCCGGCGCCGGCGTCCCGCGCATCGAGGCGGTCAGCTTCGTCAACCCGGCCCGCGTGCCGCAGATGGCAGGCGCGGAGGAGGTCGTCGGAGCGATCGAGAGGCAGCCCGGAGTCGTCTATGCGGGTCTCGTACTGAACGACAAGGGCTACGACCGGCTCGCCGCGACCGAGCTCGACGAGGTGCACTTCGCCTTCGCCTCGACGGAGACGTTCAACCAGCGCAACCAGGGCGCTTCCGTCGCCGATTCGATCGCCGCCGCCTCACGGATCGTCGAGCGCGCGCACGCGGACGGCCGCCGCGCGACCGTGACGATCGGGGTGTCGTTCGGCTGTCCGTTCGAGGGCCGGGTGGAGCCGGAGCGGATCCTCGAGATCGCGGCGGAGCTGGCCGAGGCCGGTCCCGACGAGCTCGTCTTCGCCGACACGATCGGCGTCGGCGTCCCGCGGCAGGTGCGGCGCCTGGTCGGCGACGCCGTGCGACTCGGGCCGCCCGTGGGCGTGCATCTGCACAACACCCGAAACACCGGCTACGCGAACGCCTTCGCGGCGGTCGAGGCCGGGGCCACCGTGCTCGATGCGTCGCTCGGCGGGATCGGCGGCTGCCCGTTCGCGCCGCGGGCGACCGGAAACATTGCGACCGACGACCTCGTCTACCTGCTGCACGGCGAGGGGATCGAGACGGGCATCGACCTCGACGCGCTGATCGAGGTAGCGGGATGGCTGGATGGCGTACTCGGGCGTCAGCTCGAGGGACAGGTCTATCGGGCCGGCACGTTCGCGCCGGTGGCCGGCTGAAAAGGAGAACGAGAGATGACCTACAGGCTTGGAGTCGACGTCGGAGGCACGTTCACCGACCTCTTCCTCGTCAACGACGAAACCGGCGCGACGCAGTTCCGCGTCAAGACGCCCTCGACGCCCGGCGACCCGTCAGAGGGTGTGCTCATCGGCGTCCGCCGCATCTGCGAGGCGGCCGGCATCGGCGCCGGCGATCTGCGCAACATCCTCCACGGCACGACCGTGGCCACGAACGCGGTGCTCGAGTCGAAGGGAGCGCGCGTCGGGCTGATCACGACGGAGGGCTTCAAGCAGATCCTCCACCTCGCCCGCTCGCAGACCCCGGGGCCGCTCGCAGGGTGGATCATCATGATCAAGCCCGACCCGCCCGCGTCGCTCGCCGACACGCGCGAGGCCGTGGAGCGCATGGACGCGCGCGGCACGACGCTCGTGCCGGTGGACGAGGCCCAGGTCGAAGGGATCGTCCGCGACCTCGTCGAGTCCGGAGTCGAGTCGCTGACCGTCGCGCTGATCAACTCGTACGTGAACGGGGCGCACGAGCGCGCGATCGGCGATCTCGTCGAGCGCCTCTACCCGGGCTTCCCGGTCACGCTCTCGGCAGAGGTGCTGCCGGAGTTCCGCGAGTACGAGCGCGCGCTCACGGCGTGCATGAACTCGTACGTGCGACCGAAGGTGCAGGGCTACCTCAACCACCTGCAGAGCGAGCTGGCCGCCGCGGGCGCGACCGCGGAGGTCAACATCCTCCGCTCGGATGCGGGCCTGATGACGACCGCAGAGGCTGCGCGAAACCCGATCTACGGTGTCATCTCGGGCCCGTCCGGCGGGGTTGCCGGCGCGCTCTACGTGGCGACGAAGGCGGGCTACAAGGACATCCTCACCTTCGACATGGGCGGCACGTCGACGGACGTCGCCCTCTGCCAGGACGGCCAGCCGACGATCGGTCGCGAGACGTCGATCGGGCAGTTCCGGATCAAGGTCCCTTCCGTGAACGTGCACACGGTCGGCGCCGGCGGCGGCTCGATCGCGCACGTGCCGGAGCTGACGAAGGCGCTCCGCGTCGGGCCGCAGTCGGCGGGCGCCGAGCCCGGTCCGGCCGCGTACGCCAAGGGTGGAGAGGATCCGACCGTGACCGACGCGAACGTCGTGCTCGGGCACCTGCCGCCCAGCCTGCTCGGCGGCGAGATGACGCTCGACGTCGAGGCGGCGCGCGCCGCCGTGAAGCGGATCGCCGACGCGATGGGCCTCGACTCGGTCGAGCAGGCCGCCGAGGGAATCCTCGCGATCGTGAACGAGAACATGGCGGGTGCGTTGCGGCTCGTGTCGGTGCAGCGGGGCCACGACCCGCGCGAGTTCGCGCTCGTCGCCTACGGCGGCGCCGGCCCGCTGCACGCGAATGCGGTCGCCAAGCTGATGGGCTCGTTCCCCGTGATCGTGCCGCCCGCCCCGGGCCTGCTGTGCGCGCTCGGCGACCTCGTGGCGGACTTCCGCGACGAGTTCGCCCAGACGTACATCCGGCTCATTGGGGACGCGAGCGGCGAGGAGGTCGCAACGATCCTCGACGGGCTCGGCGCTCGCGCCAGGGCCTGGCTCGACGACGAGGGGATCTCGCAGGACATCCAGCGCATCTCGTTCGTCGCGGACATGCGCTACCACCGCCAGGGCTACGAGATCCCCGTCTCGATCGAGCCGGACGAGGTCAGGGCCGGCGGGCTTGCCGGGCTCGAGGAGCGCTTCAACGCGCTGCACGAGCAGCTGTACGGCTTCCGCATGCCCGGCACGGCGTCCGAGATCGTGAACGTCCGGGCCGTCGGCTTCGGCGCGGCGCCGAAGCCCGAGCTGCGCACCGGTGCCATCGGCGGGGCCGACGCGTCGGGCGCCCTGATCGATGAGCACGACGTGACGATCGACGGACAGAAGGTCCGAACGAGGATCTATGACCGGGCCAAGCTCGAGCCGGGCGCGAAGCTCGCCGGGCCGGCGATCGTGACCGAGTTCGACTCGACGACCGTGATCCTGCCGGGCCACGAGGCGACGGTGGACACGAACTACAACATCCTGATCACCCCGAGCGCGTAGGAGGGAGGGACCAGATGGCAACCACCACGGATGAGCTGCGGATCGCCGAGATCCCCGACGTCGAGGTCGACCCGATCACCCTGGACATCATCGAAGGCGCCCTCAAGAACGCGCGCTTCGAGATGGACGCGGTGCTGTTCCGGTCGGCGATGAGCCCCGTGATCCGGGAGCAGCACGACGAGTTCCCGATGATCACCGACCCACGCGGCCGCATGGTCGTCGGCCAGTTCGGCGCCTACATCAACGAGATGATGCTGGAGTGGGACCGGGGCATCTACCCGGGCGACGTGATCCTCACGTCCGATCCGTTCAAGTGCTCCGCGTCGATCTCGCACACGAACGACTGGCTCGTGCTCGTGCCGATCTTCTACGAGGACGAGCTCGTCGGCTGGTCCTCCCAGTTCGGCCACCAGATGGACGCGGGCGGGCCGTTGCCCGGCTCGCTTCCGACCGGGGCGAAGACGATCTTCGAGGAAGGGATCATCATCCCGCCGCTCAAGATCATCGAGCGGGGTGTGGTGCAGGAGGACGTGCTGCGGCTGATCCTCAACAACGTCCGCCTGCCGGAGATGAACCGCGCCGACCTGTTCGCGATCGTTGCGGGCTGCCGCGCCGGCGAGAAGCGCGTGATCGAGCTCTGCGAGCGCTTCGGCAAGGACACGTACCTCGCCGCGCTGCAGGCCCTGCTCGACCGGACCTACAACGCGATGAAGTTCCTCATCTCCGTCGCGATCCCGGAGGAGCCGCAGACGTTCATCGACTACGTAGACGACGACGGCCTCGGCAACGGCCCGTTCAAGATGCAGCTGACGATCTGGCGCGAGGGCGAGCACGCCTTCTTCGACTGGTCGGGCACGGACCCGCAGGCCCTCGGGCCGATCAACTTCTACCTCTCCGAGGGCATGTTCAAGATGTTCATCGGGATCTACCTGATCATGGTCAACGATCCCCAGATCCTCTTCAACGACGGCTTCTACCCGCTGCTGCACGTCGTCATGCCGGAGGGGAGCCTGCTGCGTCCGCGCTTCCCGGCGGCGCTCGGGTGCCGCACGCACGCGCTCGCCCGGCTGTTCGACGTGCTGGGCGGCGCGCTCTGCAAGCAGGCCCCGGAGCTGAACACGGCGGCCGGCTACGGCACGAGCCCGTACATGCTCTATTCGGGCTGGGACAGCCAGGGCGAGTTCTTCTATTCGATGGAGATCCTCTACGGCGGCATTCCGGGCCGGCCGATCGGGGACGGGATGGACGGGCACTCGTGGTGGCCGCTGTTCGAGAACATCCCCACCGAGTACCTCGAGGCGTACTACCCGCTGCGGATCGACGGCTACACGACCGTGACGGACTCCGGCGGCGCCGGCTTCCACCGTGGCGGCAACGGCGTCGAGAAGCGTTACGTCTACCTCGAGCCGGGAGAGGTCTCGATCCACGACGACCGCTGGCTGACCCGCCCGTGGGGGGTGCTCGGGGGCCAGCCGGGAGGGCGCTCCGAGAAGATCCTCAGGCGTGCAGACGGCACCGAGGAGCGGCTGCCGTCGAAGTGCGACCACATCGTCGTCGAGCCGGGCGACATGCTGGTCTACCGCACGGCCGGCGGCGGCGGCTGGAAGGACCGGCTCGACCGGCCGGTTGAGGCCGTCGTGCGCGATGTCTCGTTCGGGCTCGTCTCGCGGGAGCAGGCGCTCGCCGCGTACGGGGTCGTGCTGAACGCCGACGGCAGCGCCGACGACGCGGCGACGGAGACGGAGCGGGCGCGCCAGCGCGCTGAGCGCGGCGATGCGCAGAACTTCGACTTCGGCCCGTCGCTCGAGGAGGTGCTCGCCAACTGCAAGGCGGAGACCGGCCTCGAGCCACCGGTGCCGGCGAAGCCGCTGCGCTGGTCGCCGCTCGAGCCGTCGGAGGACGCGCTCGCGCGCGTGCGGAAGGGCGACGGGATCCCGGCTCCGTCGTGAGACGCCCGGTGTCAACCTCCTCCGCCCGCGCGTTCCTCGGGCGCTGCTCGCGGTGCCGGGCCGGAGGGGGCAGTACGGGGGGTACGGCCCCGGAGAGACCGGTGCCGCGAGCGGCGTCAGGCGGCGGCGGAGCCGGGCTTGCCCCGGCGGGAGCCGTCGCCGACGAGGGGCGCGCGTGAGCCATTTGGAGGGCTTCGGGGAAAGGCAGGGCGCCGTCCGGCGCCCTGCCCTCCTCGTGATCGACATGAGCCTCGGCTTCACGAGCCCGGACTCGCCGCTGCACTGCGACCTCGTCGACGTGGTCGGCGCGGTCGGCCGGCTGCTCGACGCGGCCCGTGCGAAGGCCCTGCCGGTCGTCTACACGACTGTCTCCTACGGCGAGGGCGACAAGGCCGTGGCGAGGGCGTTCATCGAAAAGGTCCCGATCCTGCTCACCCTCGCCGAGGGCAGCCCGTTCACGCAGATCGACCCGCGGCTCGCGCCGCTGCCGCACGAGCCCGTGTTGAACAAGCTCTTCGCCTCCGCGTTCTTCGGGACGTCGCTCCAGAGCCTGCTGGCCGCCCACGACTGCGACTCGGTGATCGTCACCGGTGCCTCGACGTCGGGGTGCGTGCGGGCAACCGCCGTCGACGTGCTGCAGAACGGCTACCGGCTGCTCGTCCCGCGCGAGGCCGTCGGCGATCGGAACCCCGCGGCGCACGAGCAGGCGCTCTACGACATCGACGCGAAGTACGGCGACGTCGTCTCGCTCGAGGAGGCGCTGGCCGCGATCTCCTCCAGCGGCTGACCGCCGGCGCTCCGTCCGGCGCGGGCCGGGTAGGAATGACCATGCGCGCCTGCAGCAGCGGTGCATAGGGTCACCGGAGGAGGGGTCAATGCGAGCGAGGGCGTTCCTGATCGTCGGAGTGACAGTGGCCGTTGCCGCGGGCGCCGCGGCGGCAGGCGGCGTCGGTCCCACGCTTCCGGCGGCGCCGGCCGCGACCGTTGCTATCCCGTACGACTTCGAGATCGACGTCGCTACCGGCATTCCGGCGCCCCAGGTCGGGGTCCCGTCCTGCTCGGCGCCGGACGCCGGCGGCGTGCTCACGTGCACGGTCACCGGGGCGATCTCCAGCGGCGCGCGCAGCACGTATCTCACGGGAGCCGTGCGCCAGCCGAGCACCGGCCGCACGGGCACTCTGGAGGCGATCTGCCGCTGGAGCGGAGACTTCCGCGCGACCGCGCGCGTGAGCGCGTCCCTGAGCGTGGAGCTGACGGCGCTGAGCGGCTCCGTCAGCCAGTCGTGCTCCTGGGCGGTCTGGATCCGCCACGCGGACACGGGGAAGGTCTCCGGGATCACCGGAAGCATGCGCGGCGGCGGCTCGCTTGCCCTCTCCGGGCCCGCGAGCGCGGCCTATGCCGGCACCCTCGACGTCTCCGTCGCCGGCGCGGGCACCGGCGAGTTCGCCGGGCTCGTCGGTGGTGGCACCTTCACCCACCGGCAGGAGGTCCCGGTGTCGTTCGGCGGCTACACGCTCAGCTCGTTCGAGGCTGCACGCTCCGAGCCGTCGCGCCTCCATCTCTCGTTACGCGAGGGAAAGCCGCGTGCGCTCGTGGACGCGCCGGGCGCACGGCTGAGCAAGCAGACGGACAGTGGCCTGCGCGTCGTGAGCGTCCCCGGCTCGTCGTGCGCGGCCATCGCGACAAAGGGCACGCGTCGCGTCAGCCTTGGGCTCGCCCGCGACGGCAACCGCGACGGCCTCGTCGTCGTCGTTCAACGGCTGCGGCCAAAGCTCGCACCCGGGCGGTGGACGATCGCGGTCACGTGCACCTACCGCGTTGGCGGTAAGGCGAAGACCGCGCTCGCGCGGGTGGCCGTAGCCGTCTCCTAGCGCGCCGGCAGCGCGCGCAGGTACTGCGGCGGGACGTAGGCGGTCGCACCGAGCTCGGCCGCCGCGCGCCAGGCCCAGCGTGGGTCGTAGAGCATGCCCCGCGCCAGCGCGACCATGTCGGCCTGGCCCGAAGCGACGATCTCCTCCGCGTGACGCGGCTCGGTGATCAGCCCGACGGCGATCGTGGGGATGCCCGAGGACGATCTGATCGCCGCGGCGAGGGGCACCTGGTACCCGGGCCCGACCGGGACCGACTGGCGCGGCGAGACGCCGCCGCTCGACGCGTCGATCCAGTCGACTCCGAGCCGTCGCAGCTCCTCGGCGAGGACGAGCGTCTGGTCGACGTCCCAGCCCCCCTCGATCCAGTCGGTCGCCGAGACGCGAACGCCCAGCGGGCGCTCTTCGGGCCAGGCGTCGCGAACGGCCGCGACGACCTCGAGCGGGAAGCGCATCCTGTTCTCCAGCGAGCCTCCGTAGGCGTCGTCCCTGCGGTTCGCGAGCGGCGAGAGGAACTCGTGCAGCAGGTACCCGTGCGCCGCGTGGAGCTCGATCGCGTCGAACCCGAGCCGCTCCGCCCGCTCGGCCGCGCGGGCGAACGCCTCCACGAGCTGCGGCAGCTCGCCGGCCGGCAGCGCGCGCGGGGCGAGCTCGCCGTCGGCGTGCGGCACGGCCGACGGCGCGACGCATTCCCACCGACCCTCCTCGGGGGTGAGCTGTCCGCCTCCGTCCCACGGGCGGCGGTTCGACGCCTTGCGGCCGGCGTGAGCGAGCTGGATCGCGAGCGGGATCTGTGAGTGCCGGCGCACGACCTCGAGCACGCGGCGAAGGGCGGTCTCGTTCGCGTCGCTCCAGAGACCGAGGCAGTCGGGAGTGATCCGGCCGGCGGGATCGACGGCCGTCGCCTCGAGGACCAGGAGGCCGGCGCCGCCGAGGGCGAGCTGGCCGAGGTGGATCACGTGCCAGTCGCTCGCGTCGCCCTCGACCGCCGAGTACTGGCACATCGGCGAGACCACGATCCGGTTCGGGAGCGTCAGGTCGCGCAGGCGGATCGGCTCGAAGAGTGCGCTGGGCACAGGATCGTCCTAGAGGTCGAGCAGGGCGGGGCCGAGGCGCCGCAGCGCTTCGACTCCGAGGGCGTCGGCCCCGCGGCCGATCGGCTGGATGCAGACGTGGTCCGCGCCCGCTTCGAGATGCTCGAGGACGCGTCCGCGGACTGCCGCCTCGTCGCCCCAGGCGACCAGCGCATCGACGAGCTCGTCACTGCCGCCGCCGGCGAGATCGTCCTCGGTGAAGCCGAGCCACCGGAGATTGTCGGTGTAGTTGGGCAGCGTCAGGTACCAGGCAAGCGCCTCGCGGCCGAGCCTGCGCGCCTCGCCCGGATCGTCTTCCAGCAGCACGAACAGCTCGGTCGCGAGCAGCTTCTTGGGTCCCAGGATCGAGCGGGCCCTGAGCGTGTGCTCGACCGGCACGAGATACGGATGCGCACCGTCGGCCAGTGTCGCCGCCAGTTCCAGCATTGCCGGCCGGAGAGCGCCGAGCAGGCGCGGGAACGGCGCCTCCGGTCTCGGGCCCATGTACTCGGCAGCGTCCATCGCCTCGAGGTACGCGCGCATGGTCGCCACCGGCTTCCCGTAGGAGTGCCCGCGGTGGTCGACCTGGGGTGGGTGACTGACCCCCAGCCCCAGCACGAAGCGGCCGGGATACGCCTCTGCCAGCGCGTTCGCGCCGGCAACCATGGCCATCGGGTCGCGCACCCAGATGTTGGCAATGCCGCTGGCGATCACCAGCCGCCGCGTCGCCGCGAGCAGCAGCGCCCCGTGGCTGAGCGACTCCTTGCCGTTGTGCGCCTCGCTGTACCAGAGGGCCCCGTACCCGAGCTCCTCGATCTCGGCCGCCACCTCCCGCTCGACTGCGGCGGGCGCCCAGCCGAGCGCTCCGAGCCAGACGCCGACGCGTCCGAAGGTATGGGCCGACGGTGACATCCCGCTCAGTCTAGGGACATCTCGCTGCCGTCCCGGAGGAACGTGAAGACCTCCGTGTGGTCGCTGCCGGGCCGGTCGGCCTCCAGCGCGTCCCACAGTGCGGAGACGGTGGCGCCGATCGTGCGCGGAGTCCCCGCGGCGGCCACCGCCTCGGAGAACAGGCGCACGTCCTTGGCCATCAGGTGGGTGGCGAAGCCCGAGTCGAACGTGCCGGTCAGCACCCTGTTCACGTACTTGTCCGACGACGCGTGGCTGCGTCCGGTCGAGACGTTCACGACGTCGAGAATCGTCTTCAGCTCGAGCCCCTGAGACAGGCCGAACAGCACGGCCTCGCCGGTGGCGGCCGTCGCCGTCGCCGACAGGAAGTTATTGAGCAGCTTCAGGGCCTGGCCCTGCCCCGCCTCCGTGCCGACGTGAAAGACGTGCTTCGCGATCGCTGCGAGCGCGGGGCGGTTCGACTCCAGCAGCTCGGCCGGGCCGGCCCACATGATCGAGATCGTCCCGTCTATCGCGCCGCTCCGCCCGCCGGAGACCGGAGCGTCGACGTAGGTCAGGCCCGCGCTGTGGGCGCGGTCGCAGGCAGTGCGCGCGGCCTCGATCCCGATGGTCGACAGATCGACGACCGCGCGCGTGACACGCCCGGGCGCCGCGCCGATCTCCTCCAGCACGTCCAACACGACCGGCCCGTCGGGGAGGCTGAGGAAGACCGTCTCGGCCGCCGCGGCGACGGCGGCGGTGGAGCTCGCGACGCGCGCTCCGGCCGGCGCCCGGGCGGCCGTGCCGGCCTTGTCGAAGACGACGAGGTCCACGCCCGAGCGAGCGAGGTTCGCCGCCATCGGCCCGCCCATGTTGCCCAGGCCGACGAAGCCGTACGCCGCCGTCATGTCGCTCCCCCGGGTTCGATTCCCTGCTCGTCCAGCACCTCGCGTGCGAGGCGAAACGCCTCGACCCCCGCCGGTATCCCGCAGTAGACCGTGATCTGCAGCAGTACCTCCTTCAGCTCGTCGAGCGTGCAGCCGTTGGTCAGCGCGCCGCGAAAGTGGAGCTTGAATTCGTGCGGCCGGTTCAGCGCGGAGAGCATGCCGAGATTCAGCATGCTGCGCGTCTTCCGCTCCAGCACGCCGCGGGCCCAGGTTCCGCCCCAGCAGAACTCGGTCGTCAGCTCCTGGAGCTCGCGGTTGAAGCTGTCAGCGGCGGCGAGGGCCTTGTCGACGTACTCCGCTCCCAAGACCTCGCGCCTCACCGTCAGCCCCGCTTCGAAGCGTTCCCTGGACATATGCCCTCCCGCGTCGTCGTGTTCTGCGCTCTCAGGCGCACTCTAGGCCTGTCACTCTCCCGCGGGAGCATCCATGAGCCCCAGCTGCGCGAAGGCCTGCTCGAAGATCGCGTCGGGCTGGGCGCCCAGCACGATCAGGCGCCGGTCGAGCAGGAACGCGGGGATGGCATTGATCCCGATCGTGTTGGCCTGGGCGGTCGCCTGCGCGATCTGCTCCGCATGCAGGTCGCCGCTGATCGAGGCTTCGGCGCCCTCGAGCCCGAGCTCCGCGGCGAGCGTGCGCAGGACGTCCGGGTCACCGATGTTCAGTGCCTCCTCCCAGTACGCCTGCATGAGCCGGTCGTGGGTGAGGGCGTGCTTCCCCTGGGCTCGCGCCAGCTCGGTCAGGCGGAGCGCCGCGTGGGAGTTCGGCACGACGTCGGGCGGCGGGTTGTAGACGAGGTCGTCCCGTTCGAACGCTCGCTCCAGATTCAGGTGGAAGTCCGCTCCGTAGCGCGCAATCAGCTCGGTGCGGGGGATGCCCTTCGGCGGGTACTCGGGGTGCAGGTCGAAGGGCAGCCACTCGATCTCGGCGCCGAACCGGCGCTCGAGCCGCTCGGCCGTACGCTGGCCGATGCGGCAGAAGGGTCAGATGTAGTCCGACCAGATCAGGATCGCGTGGTCTGCCACAGGCGCAGACTAGCGAGGCCGCCCGGAGGCCTCGAGGGCCTTGACGAGCGCGGTGACGGTCTCGTTCACCGGGGCAGCGACCCCCACGCTCCGCGCAACCCGTGGAATCGCGCCGTTGATCACGTCGATCTCGCAGCGACGCCTGGCCCTCAGATCGAGGAGGAGCGACGGGCGGGCGTGCGGGATCCGGAGACCGAACGCGCGGGCGTACTCGACGGGGTCGTCGAAGGAGAGGTCGATCCGGAGCGCGCGGGCGACGTCGTAGGCCTCGACGGCGCATTGCGAGGCGACCGCCCAGGCATGCGGATCGGCGAGCACCTCGCCGATCGTCCGGTCGAGCACGGCGCACGTTCCGCTGAAGCACACGTTGCAGAGCAGCTTCTCCCAGACGAGCGGGCCGACATCGTCGTAGGTCTTGACGTTGAAACCCGCTGCGCGCCAGACCGCGGCGACGCGCTCGAGCCGCACGGAGGAGGGTCCCTGGCGCTCGCCGAGGCGCACGAGCTCCATTCCCTCGTGGTGGACGTGCCCGGGTGCGACGACCGAGGCTCCGAAACCGCCTGCGACGCCGATCACGACCCGGTCGGGCCCGAAGATCTCGGCGACCGTGTCGGCGCTGCCCAGCCCGTTCTGGATCGGAAGCACGACGGTCTCGGCGCCGGCGAGCGAGAGGGCGGCGACGGAGGCGGCGCGCACGTCCATGGCCTTGGTCGAGACGACGATCAGGTCGACCTCGCCGACGTCTTCGGCCCGGGTCGTCGCCTTGATGCGAACGGTCCTGTCGCCGCTCGCTCCTTCGACACGGAGGCCGCGCTCGCGAATCGCCGCGACGTGCGCCTCCCATGTGTCGACGGCCCAGACCTCGTTGCCCGCGTCGCCCAGCAGGGCGGCGTAGACCGAGCCCATGGCGCCGGCACCGACAACGGCGATCCTCATCCCGGCGACCCTACCGGCCCGGTGCGCAGCGCCCACCACTCGTTGCTCGGTCGGCCTGAGGAAAGGCCGCAGCCCGATCCGGCCAATCACGGATGCACCCTCGTGTGTCCTTGTCGATCCTGGGAGTACCGCAACAGGAGGAAAGACCATGAAAGTGCACGAGGCCATGACGACCGGTGTCGTTACGACAGGGCCGGACGTCTCGCTCAAGGACGCGGCGCTCGTGCTGGCGCAGAACCGCATCTCGGGAATGCCCGTCGTCGATGACGGGGGGGTCGTGGTGGGCGTTCTCTCCGAAGCCGACATCCTCGCGAAGGAGTCGCTGGTGGAGAGAGGCCGAAGAGGGTTCATGCGCCGGCTGCTCGACCCGCCCGACCCCTGGGTCGCATCCCGCTTCGGCGCAGTGACCGTCGGCGAGGCGATGTCCGCGCCGGCCGAGGTGATCGGCCCGGAGAGCGAGCTCGCCGCGGCAGCGACACGCATGCTCGAGAGCGCGATCAACCGCCTGCCGGTCGTCGGCCCCGGCGGAACGCTGATCGGGCTGATCAGCCGCGGCGACCTCGTGCGCGCCTTCGCGCGCTCGGACGAGGAGATCCTGCGCGAGATCGAGCAGAGCCTGCTGCGCGAGGCGCTCTGGATCGACCATCCCGACGACGTCCATGTGGCCGTCGTCGACGGTGTGGTGACGCTGTCAGGCAAGGTCGAGTCCGCCGCGGACGCCGAGCTCCTGCCGCTGCACGTGCGGCGTGTGCCCGGCGTCGTCGCCGTCACGTCGAAGCTGACGGCTCGCGACGGGGAGGAGGAGCGCATCCGAGTCGGCGCCTGACGGCTCCCGAAGAGAGCGCTCGGTCTGACCGCGGCTCGATAGGCTCGCGAGGGTGCGCCGCGCTCCCGCAGAGGGCCTCCTGCTCGTCACCGTGCTCCTCTGGAGCTTCAACTTCACAGCCCTCCGCTTCGGCATCACCCACGGCTTCGCGCCGCTCGCCTATGCGCCGGTTCGCTGGGGCCTGGCGGGGATCGCCCTCGCGGCCCTCGCGCGCTGGCGGAGACACAGCCTGCGGGTCGGCCGGCGGGACTTCGCGATCCTCGCCGCCGCCTCTGCCGTGGGCGTCTTCGTCAACCAGATCTCGTTCGTCTACGCGCTGCACCTCGTCTCGGCCTCGACGGTGGCGCTCGTCTTCGGAACGCTTCCGATCTTCGTCTCGCTGATCTCGCAACTGAGCGGCATGGAGCGGCTGCGACTGCAGCACTGGATCGCGACCGGCGTCTCGTTCGCAGGCGTCGGGCTCGTCGCGCTCGGGGCGCCGGGCGGGCTCTCGGCCAGCGCAGCCGGCATCCTGCTCGCTCTCGTCACGACCTCGACGTTCGCGATCTACTCCGTCGCGATCGTCCCGGTGATGAAGCGCAACTCGCCCCTCGTCGTCAACGCCGTCAGCGCTCTGATCGGCGCCGCGCTCCTCGCCGCCTTCTCTGCCCCGGTGCTCGCCCGTGAGAGCTGGGGCGAGCCGGGCGCGCTTGCCTGGGGTGCCCTGCTCTACAGCGCCCTCATCTCGGTGGCGCTCGGCAATCTCTTCTGGTTCATGGCGATCGACCGCGTCGGGCCGGGGCGGGCCTCCCTCTTCGCGAACCTCCAGCCCTTCCTCGGCGCGCTCTTCGCTGTCCTCGTCCTCTCGGAGACCTTGCGCGCGGGGCAGATTGCGGGCGGCTGTGTGATCGCCCTGGGGATCATCCTCGGTCGCAGGGCGCGTCTCACCGCACCGCCCTCCGAGTGAGCCGGCGGGATCGCCGGCTAGCGGTGCAACAAGCGGGCGGCGTTGCCGCCGAGGATCTGGTCCTTGGCGGCTTCGTCGAGGTTCGGCGCCCACTGCACGCGCCGGATCTCGAGGCGCGGATCGAGATAGGGGAACGCGCTGGCGAAGAGGACCCGCTCGGGGCCGAGCCGGGCTGCAATCCCCTCGATGAAGTCCTCCCGGTACACGCCTGCCGTCTGGACCACGAGGTTCGCGTTCGCTTGCAGGGCGAGCTCGGCGTCCTGCTGGCCGAGGCCCGACATGTTGATCTGGGCCCCATTCGTCGCGACGAAGGTCACCTCCGGGAAGCGGCGGGCGAGCTCGCCGACCTGAAGCCCCTCGGACAGCCACGGGTAGCCACTGGCGACGATCACCGGCAGGCCGAGGCGCTGCGCGGCCGCGACGACGGGGTCGACGATCGGTGCGCTGATGCAGAACGTCTCCTCCCACGGATGCAGAAAGAGCCCTTGCAGCCCGGCCGCGGTTGCGCGCTCGAGCTCCGCGACTGCTGCAGCGCCCAGCCACGGATCGACGCGGGCGAAGCCGGCGAGGCGCTCCGGATGAGCCTGCACCGCTTCCGCGACCGTGTCATTGGCGGCCTCGAGCCCGTAGCCGACCGGCTTCAGTGGGCAGACGACGGCGCGGTCGATGCCCAGCCCGTCCAGGCAGGCGATCAGCTCCGCCGCGCTCGCCCGCGGGCCGAACAGGGACTCGCCCACGAACGTGAGGGAGTCGGTGATCACCTGACCGCCTCCAGCAGGCGCTGTGCGTTCAGGCCGAGCACGAGTGCCTCCGCGTGCGGGTCGAGCGCGGCGAGCCGGACCTTCTCCACCTCGAGCAACGGCGAGCAGGCAGGCCCGTCGCTCGCGTACAGGACTCGCTCCGGGCCGAGCCGCTCGACCGCCTCGCGGATCTTTGCCGGGTACGGCATCGCGGAGGTCTCGAGCAGAAGGTTCCCGTGCCTCTCGGCGACCGCGATCGCCTCGTCCACGTGGAAGTAGCCACCCATGTGGCCCAGGATGATCGTCGCCTCGGGGCAGGCCTCGGCGGCGCGGGCGATCGCAAGCGGCGTCGCCATCGGCTCGTCGCCGCAGTGGAAGAGCGTCGGAGCCGAGTGCGCAGCCGCAACGCGGATCAGACGCAGCGTGTCGTCCCCGGCGGGATGCGCGATGGTCGTGACAGGGTGGAGCTTCAGGCCCTTGAAGCCGAGCTCCACGATCGCCCGCTCGAGGAGTGCGACCGCCTCGTCTCCGTACCAGGGGTGGATACGTGCGAATGCCTCCAGCCGGCCGGGGAACGCCGCGCACGCCTCGGCGATCAGCTCGAGCGCCCGAGGGTTCACCTCGGGGGCATCGACGATCGTCATCACGATCCCCTTGGCGATCCCCGCCTCGTCCATGCGGCGCACGCACTCGGCGGCCTCCAGCGACCATCCGAGCGCCGGCAGATGGTCAACGTGCAGGTGGGCGTCGATAATCACCAGACGATCATGGCGCACATCGAACACGCCCTGCAGGATCTGCTCGCAGCCACCGGCGCGAGCCGTGTGACACTGCGCCAGGACACCCCGGGCGACTACGCCTTCCCGGTCACCCACGAGGCGCACGGGCCGTCTGTGCCGTCGCTCGTGGAGGAGCGCACCGTCGATCTGAAGACGCAGCCTGTCGTGCTCGAGCTGCTGCAGGGGCGTCAGGTCGTCCAGGACGACTGCCGCGCCGCCTTCGACGATCCCGCCTTCCACCGCATGCTGGACGCGTACGGCGGCCTGGCGGCGCAGATCGTGACGCCGATCTTCAAGGCGGGGCAACTCGTCGCGATCGTTTCGCTCCACCAGCTGGGGACGCCGCGGCACTGGACGGAAGAGGACGCAGCCGCCGCCGCGCAGGCCGCCGACCGCGTCGCGGGGCTGCTGTGAGGGTCCCGGCCTCGGCAGCACACAACCGCTGGCACCCCGGCCTCGAGCCGGTCGTGACGATCGCCCCCGGCGAGGAGCTGACGCTCGACACCCGCGACGGCATCGACGGACAGCTGACGGCGGAGAGCACGCACGCGGACATCCTCGAGCTCGACCTCGGTCTCGGCCACCCGCTGACCGGGCCCGTCTTCGTCGAGGGCGCCGAGCCGGGCGACCAGCTCGTCGTCGAGCTTGTCGCGTACGAGACAGCCGACTTCGGAGTGACCGCCGTGATCCCCGGCTTCGGCTTCCTCTCCGACCTCTTCACCGACCCGTACCTCGTCAAGTGGGAGATCGGCGGCGGGGTCGCGCGCTCCGAGGAGCTGCCGGGCGTCGCCGTGCCCGAGGCGACGTTCGCCGGGGTCGCCGGAGTCGCCCCGTCTCCGGCGCTGCTGGAGGAGTTCCGCCGGCGCGAGCAGGAGATCGCCGACGGCGGAGGGCCGGTCGCCGAGTCGCTGCCCGAACGGGCGCTGCCTCCGTCGGCGGCAGCGGGACTGCGAACGATCCCGCCGCGGGAAACCGGCGGCAACATGGACATCCGCGGCCTCGTCGCGGGCAGCCGCCTCCTGCTGCCGGTGCACGTGGAAGGCGCGCTCTTCTCGATCGGCGACCTCCATTTCGCCCAGGGCGACGGCGAGGTGTGCGGGACGGGGATCGAGATCGCCGGTGCGGCGACCGTCCGCTTCGAGGTGCACAAGAGCCCGGTCTGGCGTTCGCGCTTCCCCGCCTATGAGACACCCGGCCGGCGCGTGGCTGCCTCGTTTGCAACGACCGGCATCCCGGTGCGGGACCCGATGGATCTGAACGTGGCAGCGCGCGAGGCGCTGCTCGAGATGATCGGCTACCTGGCGGCGACCCGCGGCCTGCCGCGGGTCGCCGCCTACGCGCTCTGCAGCGCTGTCGTCGACCTCCACCTCTCGGAGGTCGTGGACGTGCCCTACCCGCTCGTCTCGGCGCTCCTCCCGCTCGACATCTTCGTCACCTAGCCCTTCAGCGGCACCGCGTACGACGGCATCGGGGCCCCGGTCGCGCCGCGGAGCTTGAGCGGGAAGCCGAGGAAGGCGAACTCGTACTGCTTCTCGGCTGCGATCTCCTCCATGTTCACGACCTCGATGATCTGTGCCCCGGCCGTGGCGAACATGTACGCGTGGACGGGGAGGAAAACGTCAGGCTCCTCGGAGGGCAGCACCTCGAGCCCGATCGTGTCCCCGGCGATGCACATGGTGCCCATCTCCTCGCACAGCCACTTCGCGGAGGGAAGCGAGATGCCGGGCGTGTTGACGAGGTAGCCGTCGAAGTCGGGCCAGACGGTCATGCGGCCGGTGCGAACGAGCGCGACGTTCTTCTGGCGCAGCTCGACGCCCTGCTTCTTGACCGCGTCCTGGAGATCCTTCGGCGTCACGGCATAGCTGTCGGGCAGGCAGTCCACGCCGTGCAGCCCCGCGATGTCGAGCAGGACCCCGCGCGCGATCACCGGCGGGTAGTTCTCGGGGCCCCCCTTGTTCCACAGGCGGCTGCCGAGATCCTTGTCCGCCGTCCAGCCGTTCCAGAACTTCCCGTAGAAGCCGAGGTGGTTGAGCGTGTCGATGTGCGTGCCGCAGTGCGTGTACATGTGGATCGAGTCGCCGCAGTACGAGTACTTCTCGTGGACGTGGCTGCCGACGCCCGAGAGGTTGTCGTTGATCGACCCCTGCGGCGTATGGGTCATCCAGATCTCGTACTTCGGGTCGCCGGCGGCGACCCACGACGGCATGCCGATGAAGTACTCGACGTTGAGGTCGAAGACGTGGCCGCCGTCGAGGTGCTCGAGAATCGCGCGGTTGGTGTCGGGCGTGATCCAGTTCAGGCGCCCGATCTCGTCGTTGGGCCCCCAGGGGCTCTTCGAGACCTTGACGCCCTCCTGCTCGAGGATCGCCTCGGGAACGAGTTCGTTGTCAGGTGCCACCGGTTCCTCCGTTCGTTGGAGTGAGTGCCTTCAGGTCGTCGCGCTTCAGCCGAGCTCCAGGATCTCGAACGTCGTCACGTCGGGCTCGAGCCCGACCTTCCGCATCAACTCGGTGCCGCGCGGCACCGGCGCCTCCGCGAGGTAGCGGTCGAGCGTGTCGCGGTCCTTCCAGACGGCGACCAGTCTCCCACGGCCGTCCCGGAACTCGAGCGTGGCGCTGAGCACGCCCGCCGGGCGCGTCGGTCGTCCCTCCACCATCAGCTGTGCGAGCCGACCCGCCTGGTCGCGGGTCATCTCGGCCTCGAACGAGATCCCGGCGTACGTCACGTCGAGATCATCTTCTTCTCGACGCCGACGCCGGCCGCAACGGCGCGCTCGTACTCGAGCGGCACCGTGGCCGAGTCCTGGAGCGCGATCCCCGTGGAGTCGAAGACCGTGATCTCCGAGTCGGAGGTGCGGCCGGGCTTGCGGCCCGTGATCACCTCGCCGATCTCGCCTGCGACGTCGTCCTCGGTGATCAGTCCCTGAGCGAGCGGCACGTTGATCTCGCCGTCGGTGCGGCACTGGCGAATGTCGTCGACGAAGATGCGGGCGCGCTGGAGGATCTTCGGGTCGAGCTCCTGATCGCCGCCCTTGTCCGCGCCGACGGCGGCGATGTGCGTCCCCTCGGCGATCCACTCGTCGAGGACGATCGGCCCTCGCGCCGGTGTGATCGTGACGACGACGTCGGCGCCGCGCACAACCTGCTCGAGGTTCTGCGACGGCTTGATCTCGAAGCTCTCGTACTTCGGCTGCTGCGTCGCAGTGAAGTGGTCGAGCGTGTCCTGCGACCGGCTCCAGACGCGCACCTCCTGCCACGGGAAGACCTCGTTGCAGGTCTCGAGCGTTCCCTCGGCCATGTTGCCGGCACCGACGATGGCGAGGATCGTCGAGTCCTTCCTCGCCATCCACTTCGCCGAGACGGCGGCGGCGGCGCCCGTGCGCATGACCGTGTGGTAGCTGCCGTCGACGATCGCGAGCGGGAAGCCCGTCTCGGGGTGCGTGTAGATCAGGATCGAGAAGACGGTCGGCAGGTCGAAGAGCTCCCGGTTCCGCTCGCGGATCGAGACCCACTTGCAGGCGGCAGCCTCCGGCTCCTCGATGTAGGAGGGCATCGCCTCCCACTCGCCCGGGTAGCGGTCGAGGACGATATGGCCCTTCGGGTCCATGTAGTAGCGCCCCTCGCCGTGCATCCGGTAGGCCTGCTCGACGCACTGGACGTACTCCGCGGGCGTGACGAGGCCCATCATGTCCGTCCGGCTGAGGATCAGCGTCTTGCGGTTGCGCCAGCTCTCGCTCACGCACCGACTCTACGACGCGCGTTCGCGCCCGGCAAGCAGGCGACGGCAACGTGCCCTCAGCGCGTTCGCGCCTCGGGTGCCGCGCGCGGCCGCCGCAGATTAGAGTTCTCGCGAAGATGGTCGATCGCTTGCGCAGCGCCGCGCGCATCGGGCGCGACATCGAGACGCTCGCCGGGCCCGAGTTCACGCTCTCCCACGAGGCGATCCGGCGCTACGCCTACACGCAAGTCTACCGCAACACCCTCGACTACTTCACGCGCGAGCTCGAGGCGATCGGCTTCGAGGTGACCGAGGATCCGGTCGGCACCCTCGTCGCGCGCAACCGCCCGCCCGGCGAGCCCGCCTTCGGGATCGGCTCGCACTGCGACTCGAACCGCAACGGCGGACGCTACGACGGCACGATGGGAGTCGTCACGGCGCTCGAGGTCTGCCGCCTGAACCACGAGCTCTCGCTCGGCCTGCCGCTCCAGCTGATCTCGTTCCTCGAGGAGGAGGGCTCGGGCTTCGGCCAGATGCTGCTCGGCAGCCGGATCATGGCGCAGCGGGTGACCGAGGAGGAGCTGAAGGAGCGCTTCCTGGCGATCGACGACGGGCGCAGCTTCTGGGAGCATGCCCGCGAGGCCGGGTACGAGCCCGAACGCTGGAAGGAGTCCCTCCGCGTCCTCGACGGCCTGACCGGCTGGATCGAGATGCACATCGAACAGGCGCGTGTGCTCCAGGACACGGGGAACCGGGCCGGGATCGTGACCGCCATCGCCGGCTACGTGCACTCCGACGTGATCGTGCACGGCCGCGGCGACCACGCAGGCGCGACCCCCATGGACTTCCGGCTCGATCCCGGGCTGCCGGTGGCCGAGTCGATCCTCGAGCTCGAGCGGCTCGTGCGGGCCGCCGGGAAGGGCACCGTCGGCACAGTCGGGGAGATCGAGGTGCACCCGAGCCTCATCAACGCGATTCCGGAGCGGATCCGCTTCTCCCTCGACATCCGGGGAGTGGACGAGGAGGCGTATCGCGGCGTCTCGCGCGACATCGCCGCCTTCGCGGAGCAGGCTGCGCAGCGGCGCGGGATGACGGCAGAAGTCCGCGAGCGCCAGACCCTTGCCCCAACGCTGCTCGACCAGCGCATCGTCTCGGCCCTCGAGGCGGCCGCGCGGGCGACGGGGGAGCCCACGATGCTGATGCCGTCCGGCGCGGCACACGACACGATGTGTGTCGCCGATCACGTCCCGTCCGCGATGGTCTTCGTTCCCTGCAGGGACGGCATCAGCCACTCGCCGCTCGAGCACGCCGAGCCGGGGGATGCCGCCCTCGCAGCGGAGATCATCCTGAACGCGATTCGGGCGCTGACCTAGAGAGCGTCGTCTCGGTCTCCGCGGCGAGCTCGCGCGCGCTCGGGAGCAGGGCGAGCGCGACGGCCCAGAGGACGGCGGCGGCGACGAAGCCGGCCTGTCCGCCGCCGGGAAGCGAGAACGTGAGCCCGAGAAGTGGGGTGCCGACGAGAATGACAACGCTCGCGGCGCCGTTGACGAGGCCGACCGCGGCCGCCTGGGCGTCGGGCCGGAGCCGGGCCGCTCCCGTGAACGCGGGGGCGAAGGGAATGCCCGCGGCGACTCCGATCAGCAGCGCGCCGGCGACGGTGAGCGCCGGCGGGCTCGCGGCCGCGACTGCCAGTGTGCCCAGCGCGCCCCCGACGAGGCTCGCGCCGACGGCGGCACGCATGCGTCGGGGATGCGCGTGCAGGATCCAACCGCCGAGCGGACGCGAGACCACTCCGAGCACGAGCGTCAGTGCCCCGATCGTGCCGGCCGGCCCCCGGCCCATCCCGCCCTCGCGCTGGAGGAGCGTCACGACCCAGTTGCCGAGCACGACGCTCAGCCCCAGGGAGGCAGAGAAGAGCACGGCGAGCCGGTAGAGCCGCACATCCCGGAGGACGCCGCTGGGGACGTGCGCCTGTCGTGGCTGCCGCTGCCGAGGCCCGTCCGCAGGCCCGGCCGCGAGCAGGGCGAGCCCGCCGACGGCGACGGCGACGGCGGTCAGGAACGGCGCGCGCCAGCCCAGCCAACCCTCGGCCCAGGGCACGATCGCGAGCGCGAGGCCGCCCCCGCCCAGAGCGACCCCGCCGTACAGGCCTTGCGCGAACGGCAGGCCGCTCTTGCTCCGCACGTAGGCGCTGCCCGAGATGAAGCCGAAGCCCGTCCCGACGCCCGCCAGCAACCGGGCCGCGAGCGCCAGGCGCGGATCCGGTGCCGCCAGCGCAAGGGAGTTGAAGACCACCAGGAGCGTCAGGGCGAGCACGCCCGTCCGGCGTGGGCCGAACCGGTCGGCCGCCTTTCCGGCCGGGATCTGCATCGCCACGTGGGTGACGAAGAGCGCGGTCGTGAAGAGCCCGACGACGGCCAGGCCGACGCCGTAGGCACTCGCCAGCTGGCCCGCGACGGCGCCGGTGTTGGCGATGTTCCAGCCCGTGGCGAGCCCGAGCGCGCAGCCGCCCAGGACGGCCCGACGGATCGTGGTCACGGGCTGCTCGAGTCGGCAGCGCGAGCTCGGGAGCGCGCCTCTCGGGCGCGGGCGTCGGGGCCCTCTGCGAGGATCGGTCCGGTGGGCCCTCTCGACTCTGCCACGGCGAGATCCTAGTACGGTGCTCGCCGTTGCCTTCGCGGTGCTGGCGGCGGCGCTCTTCGGGGCCCTCGCCCTGGCCATCCGGTCGGGCCTCAAGCGGGGCGGCGATCCCGAGGCGGGGGCGCTCGTGGTCACCGGGGTCGGCTTCCTCGTCGGAGCGGCGCTCTCGATCCCGGAGCTTCTGAGCGGCATCAGCCTCTCCGAGCTCTGGCTCTTCGCGCTCATCGGGGCTCTCGTGCCCGGCGCCTCTCAGATCCTCTTCATTCTCGCGGTGCGCGACGCGGGGCCGTCGCGTGCCGCCATCCTCATCGGCACCGCACCGTTGATCTCGGTTGTCATGGCTCTGGTGCTACTCGGGGAGCCCTTCCGCCCGCTGCTGCTCGTCGGCACGGCCCTGATCGTCGCGGGCGGCGCGACCCTCGCGGGGGAGCGAGCGCGGCCTGCCCACTTCAGGGCGATCGGGGCCGTGCTCGCGCTGGCCTGCGCCGCGCTGTTCGCGGTGCGGGACAACGCCGTGCGCTGGGCGGCGCAGGACGTGCACCCGCCGGCGCTCACCGCCTCGGCAGCCTCGCTGCTGGCCGCCGCCGCGGCCGTGGGCCTCTACCTCCTCGTCGTGCGGCGCGAGGGCCTATCCGGAAAGCTCCGTGCCGCGCTGCCGGCCTTCGCCGCCGCGGGCGTCACGCTCGGCCTCGCCTACGCCAGCCTGCTCGAGGCGTTCGACCACGGGCGCGTGAGCATCGTCGCCCCCCTGAACGCCACCCAGTCTCTCTGGGCGGTGATCCTGGCCGCGGTGCTGATCGGGAGGAGCGAGATGATCGGCGCCCGGACGGTGTTCTCCGGCCTGCTCGTGGTCGCGGGCGGGGCGATGATCAGCGTCCTGCGCTGAGCGAGACGGCCTCCGCGACCGCGTCTCCGACCTGGCGGGTGGTCGCGGTCCCGCCGATGTCGCGCGTGCGCGGGCCTTCGCGGCAGACCTGCTCCAGAGCCTCCAACAACGTCCGCGCCGCGTCCCCCTCGCCGAGCTCGTCGAGCATCAGCGCCGCGCTCCAGATCGCCCCCGCCGGATTGGCGATGCCCAGACCTGCGATGTCGGGGGCCGATCCGTGCACCGGCTCGAACAGGCCGGGCGTCGTCGACCCGGGCGCGAGGTTCGCGCTCGCCGCCGTGCCCATCCCGCCCTGGATCGCGGCGGCGAGGTCGGTGAGGATGTCGCCGAAGAGGTTTGAGGCGACGACGACGTCGAGGCTGCCCGGGTCACGAACCATCCGCGCCGCGAGCGCGTCCACGAGCACCCGCTCGTAGCGCACGGCCGGGAACTCGGCGGCGAGCTGCTCGGCCACCTCGTCCCAGAGCACGTACCCGAAGCGCGAGGCGTTCGACTTCGTCGCGCTCGTGACGACGCCGCGCCGCGCCGCGGCGAGCTCGAACGCGTACCGGATGACGCGCTCGACACCCGCCCGCGTGAACACGCTCGTCTCGACGGCAACCTCCGAGGCGAGGCCGCGGTGCGCCCTGCCGCCGATCCCGGAGTACTCGCCCTCGGTGTTCTCCCGGACGAACAGCATGTCGACGTCGGCCGGCCCCCGGCCGGCCAGCGGGCAGGGGATCCCCGCGAGCAGGCGCGCCGGCCGCACGTTCGCCCACAGGTCGAGACGCTGGCGGACGTCGAGGATCAGCTCCCAGAGCGAGACGTGGTCGGGCACGGACGGATCTCCGACCGCGCCCATCAGCACGGCGTCGTGCGCGCGCAGGGTCTCGAGTGCGTCCTCCGGCATCATCCGCCCGTGCTCGTGCCGGTACGCCGAGCCCCAGGGGAGCTCTGTCCACTCGAGCGAGAGGCCCAGCGCGTCGACTGCGCGCCGGGCCTCCGCGATCACTTCAGGGCCCACCCCGTCGCCGGGGAGCAGGGCGACCCTGTGCGTCAAGCCGCCGCGCCCACGCTTGCCACGAACGCGAGCGCTTCCTCGAGCCCGACGACATCGGCGTACTTCGCCTGGATGTCGAACAGGTTCGCCTCGTGCGGCGCCTGCGCCCGGTCGCCCACGCACTCGCGCGGGACGATCGTCGGGAAGCCGTACTGCAGCAGGTCGACCGCCGTGGCGCGAATGCAGCCGCTCGTGGTGGCCCCGCAGAGGATGACGGAGTCCACCCCCTGGGCGATCAGGATCGAGGCCAGGTTCGTGCCGAAGAACGCCGAGGCGCCCTTCTTCAGCACCACCGGCTCGCCGGGCTGCGGGTTGAGACGTGCGTCGATCTCCACCCAGCGGCCGCCGATCTGGAGGTCGCCGAGGGCGGGCACCTTCTGCAACCAGAGCGCGCCGTCCTTCAGGCTCGGCTCGAAGCCGATCGTCGTGTAGACGATCGGCAGCCCCTTTCTCCGGGCGGCGTCGAGCAGCCGCCTCGTCGCTTCGACCTCCTTCGTCAGGTCGGAGCCGAGCGTGCAGGCCGGATCGGTGAAGCCGCAGCTGAAGTCGACCACGAGCACGGCCGGCCTGGAGCCGAGCGTGACGCTCTGCCCCAGGCCCGCGCGCTCATAGACCTGCTGTGCCTGCTCGTCGCTCATCGCCGCCTCAACCCGTCAGCTGCTCGCCGAAGCGGGCGCGCTTCACGAACTGCCCGTGCCCGGCCTCGACGACAAGCGTGTCGTTCTCGACGACGACCGTGCCGCGGACGAGCACGACCTCGGGGGCGCCGGTGACCTTCTCGCCCTCGAACAGGTTGTAGTTCACGTTCGTGTGGTGCGTGGCCGCGGAGATCGTGACCTTCTTCTCCGGGTCCCACACGACGATGTCCGCGTCTGCGCCCGGTGCGATCGTGCCCTTGCGCGGGTAGAGGCCGAACAGCTTCGCCGGGTTCGTCGACACGAGCTCGACGAAGCGGTTGAGCGAGATGCGGCCGGTGCGCACGCCGTGCGTGTAGAGCATGTGCAGCCGGTTCTCGATCCCCGGTCCGCCGTTCGGGATCACCTGGAACTCCTTGCCGTTGATCCCCTTCTGCTCGGGCCAGTTGAACGGGCAGTGGTCGGTCGAGAGGACGGAGAGCACGTCGGAGCCGAGCGCCTTCCAGAGGTGCTCCTGCTCCGCCTTCGGCCGGGGCGGCGGCGTGTACACGTACTTCGCGCCCTCGAAGTTCGGCTTCTCCAGTGCCGTGTCGTCGATGAAGAGGTACTGCGTGCAGGTCTCGCCGTGCACGTTCCAGCCCTTCTCGCGTGCGAGCGCGATCGGCTCGACGGACGGCTGGCAGGAGACGTGGACGACGTACAGCGGCGCGCCGGTGACGCGCGCCAGCTGGATCGCCCGGTTCGTCGCCTCGGCCTCGGTCTCCATCGGGCGCGTGCGCGCGTGCCAGATCGGCTCGGTCTTGCCCTCGGCAACGGCCTTCTTGACGATCAGGTCGATGGCGTCGCCGTTTTCGGCGTGCACCATCACGAGGGCGCCGGTGTCGGCCGCGACCTCCATGACCTTGAAGAGCGTCTCGTCGTCGACCATGACCGCGCCCTTGTACGCCATGAAGAGCTTGTACGAGGTGATGCCCTCGTCCGGCAGCTTCGCGAGCTCCTCGAGCGTGCCGCCCTCGCGGAGGTCGGTGACTGCGATGTGGAAGCCGACGTCGATCACCGGCTTGCAGCGGTCGATCTTCTCGTAGTAGTTGTCGAGCGCCTGCCTGAACGAGGTTCCCGGCGCCTGGACGCAGAAGTCGACGAGCGTCGTCGTGCCGCCGAACGCCGCCGCGGTCGTCCCGGACGTGAAGTCGTCGATGGTCGTCGTGCCGCCGAAGAACATCTCGATGTGCGTGTGCGGGTCGATCGCGCCCGGCATCACGATCTTGCCGGTCGCGTCGATCACCTTGTCGGCGCCGACGTCGAGCGACTCGCCGATCAGGGAAA
This sequence comes from uncultured Gaiellales bacterium, assembly GCA_964351025.1. Taxonomy (GTDB): domain Bacteria; phylum Actinomycetota; class Thermoleophilia; order Gaiellales; family Gaiellaceae; genus CAYGLV01. The sequence continues at coordinate 77,434 of CAYGLV010000002.1, forward strand.
TCCTCCCGTCGGCGATGAAGATATCTCCGACGTAATCATCTGAAGCCGTGACGATTCGGCCTCCCTTGATGAGCACGGACATCAGGCTCACACCCCTTTGTTGGACGGTACGAGGTTGTATACAACCGCGGACCGGGCGCCGTCAACCGAGGTCGGGCGGGCGGCGCTCGTGCCAGTCGGTTGCGCGCTGAAACGCGTGGCCCGCCCGCAGGACCGTCTCGTCGGCGTGGCGAGCGCCCACGAGCGCGAGACCGACGGGAAGCCCGTCGACGAAGCCGCACGGAACGCTGAGCACCGGGAGCCCCGCGAGGCTCCAGGGCGAGTTGAACGGGATCACCGCGAGGCGGAAGGCGATCCGCTCGCCGCCGAGCTCGACCTCGTTCTCGCCGATGCGGGGGGCCACGATCGGCATGGCCGGTGCGGCGAGCACGTCGAACCGCTCGAAGAGGCGGCTCACTCCCTCGCAGTACGCCCGGCGTGCTCGCAGGCCCGTCACGTACGCCGTCGCGGGCAGGAACAGCCCGGCGAGCAGCCGGGCGCGAACGTCGGCGCCGTAGTCTGCGAGGCGCGTCCGCAGCCACTCGAGGTGCGCGTTTGACGCCTCGGGGAGCATGACGAGCTGCTTGATCGTCCCTGCCTCCGCGAGCATCGGCACCTCGACCGCTTCGGCGGTCGCTCCGAGCGCGACGAGCGACGCTACCCCCGTCCTCGTCGCGTCCGCGACGCGCGGGTCAGCGAGGTCGAGCAGCGCCTCGACGACGCCGATCCGCAGCCCCTTGACCCCACCCTCGACGACGCTCCGCGTCCCGGCGATCGCGTCGAGGAGCAGAGCGCAGTCCTCCGCGCTGCGCGCGATCGGCCCGACCGCGTCGAACGTCCAGGAGACGGGCACGACGCCGTGGTTGGGCACGAGCCCGGACGACGGCCGCAGGCCGGTGACGCCGCAGAAGGAGGCCGGGATCCGGATCGAGCCGGCCGTGTCCGTGCCGAGCGTGCCGGCCGCGAGCCCCGCTGCCGTCGCGGCCCCGCTGCCGCCGCTCGAGCCGCCGCAGATGCGATCGAGCGACCAGGGGTTGTGCGCAGGGCCGAAGTGCGGGCTCGTCGTCATCGCCCCGAACGCGAACTCGTGGGTATTGAGCTTGCCGACGACGATCGCACCGGCTGCACGCAGGCGCTCGACGACCGTGGCGTCGCGAATCGCGACGTTGTCCGCCAGGATGCGCGAGGCTGCCGTCGTGCGCGACCCGGCGACGTCGATCACGTCCTTGACCGCCACGGGAACGCCGTAGAGGGGGCCGCGTGGCGGCGCCTCGGCTTCGGCGAGTGCCTCCTCGGCGCGTACCGAGATGTACGCGTTCAGCTTGCCGTCCAGGCGCTCGATCCGGTCGAGCGTGGCCTGCACGGCTTCGCGAGGCGACAGCACGCCTGCCTTCAGCTCTTCCGCAAGACGGGCGAGGCTCATACGGGCGTCTCCGGGGGAAGCGTTTGCTCGATCTCGGCGAGCGCCGGCAGGATCACGTTCAGGAAGCCGAGCACGGCCTCCAGATCGGCGTCGTCGGGAGCGACGCCCTGGCGCGCCGCAAGCTCTCGCAGAAACTCGAGCGTGGGTGGCAGGTTAGACTCGGAGGCCATGCCGATCTACGAGTATCGCTGTGATGCGTGCGAGGCGCGCTTCGAGGAGTACCTCTCGACCTCCGACAAGCCTGCCCCGCCCTGCCCCGAGTGCGCGTCGAAGAAGGTGACGAAGCTGATGTCGCCCATCAACACGGAGTGGCTGCCGAGCGACGTCGCCTGGGACCGCGTCGGGCGCTCCTGGGACTGACGTCGCCGGACGGCGTCCCGGGCTGCGCAGGAGTGTCCCCGAGGGCTGAGCGCGGCCGCTTGCGGCGCGCCATGACGAACCGTTGAGGGACCCACCCGCCCCCGGGGGAGGCGACCTTGATCCGGGACGCGACTCGTTGTCGAGTTACGCCGGCTTCGCGTAATTCGACATGCCGGTGACATCCAGGATGACGCACTGTCCGTCGCCGGCGATCCACGCATCGTGTCCCGAGGGCATATGGAAGGCGTCACCCGGCCCGTACTCGACCTCGTCGCCGTCGTCCATCCGCACCACCATGCGGCCCTCGAGGACGTACCCGGTGTGCGCAGCCTGGCAGGAATCAGTCCCGGCGACCGGCTTCACGTGCTCGGACCAGCGCCAGCCGGGCTCGAAGACCCCACGTCCGATCTGGAGCTCGCCGACAGCAACGATCTCCACCTTGCCCTTGCTGAAGGCCCGCGTGTCGTCCGGGGTTTCGAAACGCTTCTTCACGAGACCAGCCATTCGTGACCTCCTTCTTCGTGATCCAGACGGTCGAGTCTGGTCGAAATAGACCACACAGTCAAAGCGACGGTTAGGGCGCCGCGAACATGACGCTGGTCAAGAGACCTGACGATCGCCTGGGCAAGTGTTCAGGAATGTCGCCTGACCGCGTTACCCGGGCAGCGGGCGGTCTCCGTGTCCATCCGATTGCTAGGAGGGCTTGGCGAAACGGGTCGCCGGCACAGCGGCCCCCTCGAAAGGGTCAGCGGCTGGTTGATGGGCTGGGGTTCGCGACCTGATCGTGCCAGCTGCGCGCGCATGCAGTCGAGCAGAACGGGTCGCCATTCTTGACGGCGACCTCAGGGCGCTCACTACGACAGCACGGGCAGCGTCCATTCCGTCGTGCGGGAGGATCAGCTCTTATCGAGGGCTGCTCGTCCAACCCCGTACGAGCTTCACTCTTCACGGCCAGCCCGTTGATGATGCTCGCCACGCCGGTGAGAAGAAGGATGATGCTAGCCATAGCCGGTGAAAAGGTCGAGCCGCCCGGCTCGCTGGGTGACCCGCTCAGCGGAACGAACGTGCCTGGCCCTGCAAGTCGAATCCTGTTCGCCTAGGCTCCTCGTCTCGCGCGCCAGAGCGCGTCGGCAGGCTTCGGGCTTTCGGCCGGGGTTCTGGCCGCAGGGCCAGTTGGAGCCAGTCTACTCCTGGCGTCGGCCTAGCCGAACACGCCCGAGTCGGCGAGCTCACGCAGACGCTCCGGCCCGTAGCCGCAGAGCTCGCTGAGCACCTGCTCGGTGTGCTCGCCGCGGAAGGGCCCACGCTCGGCCGGCCGCTCGAGCGACTCCGCGCCGTCGGAGAGCCGCAGCGGCGTCCGGATCGAGCGCACCCGCCCGAGCGTCGGGTGGTCGTGCTCGACGATGTCGTCGCGCGCGACCGTCTGCGGGTCCTCGAGCGCCTCCTCGACCGAGTTGACGCGGGCCGCCGGGATCCCGGCCCCCACAAGCGCTTCGAGCCAGTCCTCGACGGCCCGCTCCTTGAAGACCCGGGCGAGCTCGGGCACGAGCACGTCGCGGTGCTCGTTGCGGCCGCTCATCGTCGCGAACCGGGGGTCGGCGGCGAGGTCGGGTCGGCCGATCGCCTCGCACAGCTTCTCCCAGAACTTCTGCTTTGCGGCGGCGACGACGAGCCAGCCGTCCGCGGCCTCGAAGTTCTGGAAGGGGACGATCGTCGGGTGCGCGGAGTCCGGGCGCCGCGGCGGGACGTAGCCGTGGGTCGCCGCCCAGGGGCCGATGTACATCAGCTCGTGCAGCGCCGTCTCGAACAGGGACACGTCGCAGTCGCACCCGACCCCGTCGCGCCGCGCCCGCCAGATCCCCGAGAGCAGCGCGATCGCGGAGGCGTATCCGCCGGAGAGGTCCACGAGCGAGAGGCCGCTCTTCGTCGGCGGCCCACCGGGCTCGCCCGTCAGGCTCATCCACCCGGCGAGCCCCTGCATCATGTAGTCGTAGCCGCCCTCCCCGGCGCGCGGCCCGGTCATCCCGAAGCCCGAGAGCGAGCAGCAGACGATCCTCGGGTTGACGTCCCGGAGCTGCTCGTACGTGAGGCCGAGCTTCTGCGGCTGGTCGCCCCGGAGGTTCGAGTAGACCGCGTCGGCGGCGCGGACGAGGTCGTGGAAGACCGCGCGCGCGCCGGGGTGGCGGAAGTCGAGCGAGATGCTCTTCTTGCCACGGTTGAACGTCTCGAAGAAGAGCGAGCTCTCGTCCTCCTGAAAGGGTGGCACGTACCGGCCAACGTCGCCCTGTGAGGCCGGGTCTTCGATCTTGATCACCTCGGCGCCGAGGTCGGCGAGCTGGAGCGTGCCCCAGGGCCCCGCCCCGAACTGCTCGACCGCCAGCACGCGGATGTCGGCGAGCGGCAGCGTCACCCTCTCTCCGCCGCCTTGACCGCGTGGCGCCAGGCCTTCTCGTAGAACGGCCGTAGAAACTCAAGGTGCGAGCCCATCTCGCGCTCGGCCGCGCGCGCGTCGCCGGCCTCGATCGCCGCGGTGATCGCCCGGTGCTGGTCGTTGATCGAGCGGTGGAAGCGCTGGCCCAGCGACGAGCGAGCCAGGTTCGTCTGCAGGACGGAGAAGACGGGCTGGGCCGCGACGGTCAGCAGGACGTTGCCGCACGTCTCGATCACGACCGAGTGGAACTGCTCGTTGAAGGCGAACTGATCGAGCGTCGAGAGCTCGAGCGGACTGGTCGGGATCGCCTCCTTGAGGCGGACGATGTCTGCCGCCTTGCGCCGCTTCGCCGCGAGGCCCGCGGCAGGCACCTCGAGCGCGGCGCGGGCCTCGAGCAGCTCCTCGAGCGAGACGTCCTGCGCCTTGGTGAGCAGGTCCAGGCTGGAGCGGAGGAACTCCGAGATGTGGTCGGCGGTCGGCATGGTCACGTAGCTCCCGCCGCCCGCTCCCTTCGCGGTGTGGATCAGTCTCTGCGCCGCCAGGTGGCGCAGCGCCTCCCGCACGGTGGCCCGGCTGACGCCGAACTCGTGCGCGAGCGTGTTCTCGTTCGGCAGCCGCTCGCCCCGGGCGAGCTCTCCGTGCACGATCAACTCGTAGAGCTGGTCGGCGACCTGCTCGTACGCCTTCCGCACCCGTCGGACTCCCATGGAGCTCGTCGGGCGCTCGACGGGGCGCAGGCGCCCGTCTATCGGAGACCGAACTCCTCGTTGCCCGCGACGCTCGCTGGGGCGGACGACGGCGGCAGCCCCCGCTCGGCGAAGTGCTCCGTCAGCGATCGCCCCCTCGGCGTGCGGCGCAGCTCCTCTCGGAGGGCCGTGGTCGCAGCCACGTCGATCTCGAGCGACACCTCGTCGACGAAGACGACTCCGTACGCGTCGCGGGCGAGCTCGAGCGTCGTGAAGTCGTCGAGCACGTCCTCCCGCACCATGTCGGGAACCCGTTCGAGGGGGTCCCCGTAGCCCGCCGCGTTGGGCTCCCGGAACTCGATGAACTCACCCGCGGCGAACGGGATGCCCGTCACCTTCGCCGGCAGCGCTTCCTCGGCCTCCGTGTCCGGGTTCTTGCGGCAGGACGCAACGAGGCCGTCCCAGCCGCCGAACACGGCCTTCGGCGAATCGGTCTGCCGGTCGCCCTCGCACGAGTACGTCCCGTCGACGAGGAAGCGGTTGCGACGGATGATCCCGATGCCGCCCCGCCACTTCCCGGGCGCGGCCGGCTCCGGCCGCAGCTCGTACTGATCGCACCGGACCGGGAAGCGCATGTCCAGCTCCTCGATCGGGTTGTTGCGCGTGTTCGCCATCAGGTTGTCGACCGAGTCCATCGCGTCCTTGCCGTACCTGCCCCCGTACGAGCCCTCGTTCACCTCGAGGTAGAGCCAGTACTGGCCGACCTCGTCGTCGAAGCCTGCGTAGGCGCAGAAGTGGATGCCCGCCGAGTTGCCGCCGGTGACCTGCTGCGGAAGGGCCTCGGCGAGCGCGAGGATCGTGTTGTCGACGACGCGCTGCACCTGGGTGAAGCGCGAGAAGCACGCACGCGGGAAGTTCGGGTTGAAGATCGTCCCCTTTGGGGCGATCACCTTGACGGGCCGGAAGACGCCGTCGTTCTGCGGCACGTGCTCCGGGAACGTGACCTCGTCGAGGAGGATCGTGCGCACGGCGTAGTAGGCGCCGACGAGCAGCGAGCCCTCGAAGGGCACGTTGAAGCCCGTGGGCACCTCGGGGTGCGAGCCCGTGAGGTCGATCGTGATCTCGTCACCCTCGACGATCACCCGCGTCTCGACGCGGAGCCGGACGTCGCGGTTCCGCGCATCGTCGTCCAGCCAGCCGACGACGGGGCCGTAGACGCCGTCCGGGATCTTTGCGATCTCCGTGCGCAGCATCCGCTCCGAGTAGTCCATCCACTCGTAGGCGGCGCTCATGACGATGTCTGCGCCGTACCGGTTGACAAGGCGGAGGAAGCGCTCCTTCCCCAGCTGGCAGGCGGCGAGCATCGCGTTCATGTCGCCCCGGTTCATCGTCTCGGTGCGCACGTTGTCGAACAGCATCCGGTCGAGGTCCTCGTTCAGCTCGCCCCGCCGGTACCAGCGCAGGCCGTTGTAGAGCTTGGCCTCCGCGTAGACGTCGAAGGCGTCCGCGTTGATGCCCGGGTACGACCCGCCGACGTCGAGGACGTGGGCTGTGACCGCGGCGAAGCCGAGGAGCTCGCCCTCGTGGAAGATCGGCACGGCGACGGCGATGTCGGGCGAGTGCGAGGCGCCGAGGTACGGGTGGTTGTGGACGATCACGTCGCCTTCCTCGATCTCCCCGCCGAGGCGGTGGAGGAAGCCGCGGATGTACCAGGGCAGGGAGCCGATGTGCATCGGCGTCGAATCGGACTCGCACAGCTCGCGTCCCTCGGCGTCGAAGATGCCGGCCCCGAGGTCCTCGGACTCGCGGATGATGGACGAGTAGCTCATCCGGAAGAGCACGCCGGCCATCTCCTTCGCGATCGCGTGGTACGCGCCGCCGAGCACCCGCAGCGTGATGGGGTCGACCTCGACGCGCCGGCGGGCGGGTGGCCCCGGCTGGCGCCCGACCTCGTAGTCGATCACAGACATCGCGTTGCCCCCTAGACGGTCGCGACGCGAGTCGCCGCGGCGATCGCGCCTGCCTCGGCTGATGCGCCGATTTCGATGATGATGTTCCCGAAGCGGTCGACGTGGGCGGAGACGCCCGGCGGGATGACCGTCGTCGTGTCGTACTGGTTCACGATCGCCGGCCCGTCGAGGCGGTTTCCCGCCTGCAGCGCCGCGCGGTCGTAGTAGCTGGTCGGCACCTCGCGCAGCTCGCCGTTGGAGCGGAACCACGCCGTGCCCTCGTGTCGGAGAGCGGCGGCCGGCGACTCGCCTCCGTGCTCGACCTCCAAGGTCTTGAGTGGCGGCATCAGGCCGACCCCGCGTACGCGGATGTTCGGGAGCTCGATGTCGGAGTCCTCGAAGCGCCGCGAGTACTCGCGCTGGTGGTTGTCGTGGAAGTCGGAGCGCACCTTCTCGATCCAGTCGTGGTCGATCGCGCCCGACGGGGCATCGACACGCAGCTCGTAGCCCTGACCGAGGTAGCGGCAGTCGACGATGCGCTGGATCACGAGCCGGTCGGGAGCGACGCCGTCGTCCTCGAGCTGGACGCGCGCGCGCTCCTCGAGCTCCTCGAACACGCGTTGCAGCGCGACGGCGTCGAGGGTCGAGAGGCGCTGGTACACGGTGGCGGCGTACTCGTAGACCATGTCGGTCGCAAGCAGGCCCATCGCCGCGGTGACGCCGGGATAGGGCGGCACGAGCACCCAGGGCGTGCCGACCTCGAGAGCGATCTGCGCGGCGAAGAGCGGCCCGGCGCCACCCTCGGCGACCAGCGCGAAGTCGCGCGGGTCGAAGCCCTTGCGCACCGAGTTCTCCTCGATCGACTGCACCATCGAGTGCGTGAGGATCTGGACGGCGCCCATCGACGCCTCCTCCACCGACATGCCGAGCGCCTTGGCCGGGCCGTCCGCGTAGGCCGTGCGCGCTGCTTCGGCGTGGAGCGTCATGCCGCCCCCGAGGAAGGCGTCGGGGGACAGCCACCCGAGGTTCACCATCGCGTCGGTCGCCGTCGCCTCGGTGCCGCCGCGGCCGTAGGCCGCCGGGCCCGGGTCGGCACCGGCGGAGCGCGGGCCCACGCGGAAGATGCCGCCACCGTCGACATAGGCGATCGAGCCGCCCCCGGCACCGATCGTGTCGACGTCGACCATCGGGATCATGGCCTGGTAGGGCCCGACCCGCGTGTCGAGCAGGTGCTTCATCCGCAGGCGGCCGTCCTGCGCGAGGCCGATGTCGGCCGAGGTGCCTCCCACGTCGAGCGTGATCACGTTGTCGTAGCCCGCCTGCTTGCCTGCCCAGATCCCGCCGACGACGCCTGCCACCGGGCCCGACATGAGCAGGTTGACGGGGCGCTGCACGGCTCCCTCGGCTGTTGCGACGCCGCTGGCCGACGTCATCAGGTGGACACCGGTCTTCACGCCCATGGAGCGGAGCTCGTCCTCGAGCCGGCTGACGTACGTCGCCACCTTCGGCCCGATGAACGCGTTCAGGCAGACCGTCGAGAAGCGCTCGTACTCACGGTACTGCGGCAGCACCTCCGACGAGACCGACAGGAACGCGTCGGGGAACTCCTCGCGCACGATCTCGGCGACCCGCTGCTCGTGAACCGGGTTGAGGAACGAGAAGAGGAAGCACACGGCGACCGCCTCGACCCCCTGCGCCTTCAGCGTCCGGACATGCTCGCGCGCGCGCTCCTCGTCGAGGGGCACGAGCACCGAGCCGTCCTTCAGGATGCGCTCGGGCACCGTGAGCCGGTAGCGGCGCCGGACGATCGGGAACGCCTGCCACGGCAGGTCCTGGTAGTTGGAGAAGTTGAGCGGCTTCTTGTGGCGCGCGATGTGGAGGATGTCGCGGTAGCCCTCGGTCGTGATCATCCCGACCTTGGCGCCGTTGTGCTCGATCACGATGTTCGTCGCGATCGTCGTCCCGTGGAAGACCTGGTCGAGCTCGGACGGCGCGACCTTCGCCTGCCCGGTGACCTCCCGCACGCCCTGCACGGTGCCCTGCGAGGGGTCGCCCGGGGTCGTCGGGATCTTGTGCACCAGGATCTCGCCCGACTCGTCGTCGACGTAGATGAGGTCGGTGAAAGTGCCTCCGACATCGACACCCAGACGCTTCATGGAGCGATCCTCCTCTCTCAGGGCAGCAGAACGATCTTGCCGAAGTGCTCGCGCCGTTCCATCAACGCCATCGCGTCGCGTGCCTGGTCGAGCGGGAAGGTCGAATGGACGAGGGGCTTGAGCAGGCCGCGGGCCGCGAGACCGAGGCACTTCGCGACCTCCTCGCGGGTGAACACGAACGATCCGATCACGCTCTTCTGCGCTCGGAAGAAGGGGATGATGTCGAACGGGACGATCTCGCCCGCGTGTGCGCCGCAGGTGACGAGGCGGCCGTCCTTGCCGAGCGAGTCGAGGGCGAACTGGAAGTTCTCGCCACCGACGTGCTCGAAGACGACGTCGACTCCGGCCCCGTCGGTCGCCCGCATGACCTCCTCGACGACATCCTGGGTCTTGTAGTTGATGCCGACGTCCATGCCCAGGCCGGTCGCGAACTCGAGCTTGTCGTCGCTCGAGGCGTTGCCGATCACGAAGGCGCCCCCGAGCTTGGCGAGCTGGACGGCTGCCGAGCCGATGCCGCTCCCGACGGAGTTGATCATCACCGCCTCGGCGGGCTTCAGCCCCGCCCGCGTGAAGAGCATGTGCCAGGCCGTCGCGAAGGCGACCTGGATCGCTGCGGCGTCGACGTCGGACACCTCGTCGGGGATGCGGATCAGGTGCCGCGCCGGGCAGGCGAGCTTCTCGGCGTAGCCTCCGCCGGTCGAGAAGCTGATGAAGCCCGGGGTGAGGCAGAGCGACTCGCGACCGGTCGCGCAGTAGCGGCATGTGCCGCATGTGTCCAGCAGAAAGGCGAGGACTCTGTCGCCGACCTGCCAGCCCTCGACGCCGGTGCCGAGCTCGGAGACGCGACCGACGACCTCGACACCGAGGATGAAGGGCGGCTCGACCGGAAAGCGCGAAATGCCCTCGCGAACGTCGACGTCGAGGTGGTTGAGCGCCGACGCCGTGATGTCGATGACGACGTCTCCGGGCCCGGGCCTCGGATCGTCCACGTCCTCGACCACCAGCACGTCCACTCCGCCGAACTCGTGAAACACGACAGCCTTCACGCTTCAGACCTCCTGGGTAAACCGATCTCGCCGGAGCCTGCGTTTATGTCCGACTTTGGCGACCCTGTCAAGGGAGCGGAGTCCGACGCGCCGAGCGATCAGGGTTTGACACCCCGGCGGATGTCTGACATATAAACGCTGCTACGGCCAACCACGTCTCCCACCTGCGATCGCTCCTGTTTGCGCCCGGCAGCGACGAGCGCAAGCTGCGCAAGGCGCTCTCGTCGTCCGCGGACGCGGTCGTCGCGGACCTCGAGGACGCCGTCGCGCCCGCCGAGAAGGAGGGGGCGCGGGATGTGGTGCGCCGCGTGTTCGCGGAGCCCGGGACGGCGTGCGCTCGGCTGGTGCGCGTCAACGGGGTCGGCACCGAGTGGTTCGAGGCCGACCTCGCAGCGGTGCTGGAGCTTCCGCTCACCGCTCTCGTCGTCCCGAAGGCGACGCCGGAGGCGGTCGCGGTGCTTGGATCCGAGGGCCTGCCGGTGATCGCGATCGTCGAGACGGCCCAGGGCCTGCGCCTCGCCTACGAGACCGCCTCGCATCCGCGTGTCGAGGCCCTCGTGCTCGGCGCCGTCGATCTCGGCCTCGATCTCGGTCTCGAGCCCCGGCCGGACGGGCAGGAGGTCCTCTTTGCCCGCTCGAAGCTCGTCCTCGACTCGGCCGCGGCCGGCCTGCGGGGACCCTTCGACCTCGTCCATCTCGACGTGCGCGACGGCCAGGGGCTCGAGTCCGAGTGCCGGTTCGCGCGCTCGCTCGGATTCCGCGGCAAGGTGTGCATCCACCCGGATCAGGTCGGCATCGTGAACGCCGTCTTCGCTCCGGGCGAGGAAGAGCTCGAGCGCGCGCGGCGGATCGTGGAGGCCTACGCGCAGGGGATCGCAGAGGGCCGGGGAGCCGTCGCCCTCGACGGCGAGATGATCGACCTGCCCGTCGTGGAACGGGCGCGACAGGTGCTAGCCGACGCAAAAAGGAGAGTGTTCGATGCCAGCTGAGGCGACAGGGGCCCCCAAGGACTGGCGCGGCCGCTTCTACGAGGACTTCGACGCCGGCGACGTCTTCCGGAGCCGGCTCGGCCGGACGATCACCGAGACCGACAACATCTGGTTCACATGCCTGACGATGAACACGAACCAGGTCCACTTCAACGCTGCGCACGCCGAGCGGACCCAGTTCGGCCAGCCGCTCGTGAACAGCGCGTTCACGCTTGCACTCGTTGTCGGCCTGACCGTTCCCGACACGAGCGAGAACGCGGCCGCGAACCTGGGGTGGACCGACATCACGCTGCCGAGGCCGGTGTTCGTGGGCGACACGTTGTGGGCGGAAAGCGAGATCCTCGAGAAGCGGGAGTCTCGCTCCAATCCGAACGTCGGCATCGTCTCGATGCGCTGCCGCGGCATCAGTCAGCGCCGCGAGGTCGTGATCGAGTTCAAACGGACGTTCATGGTCTACAAGCGGAGCGCCCCGGAGGCGGAGAGCGTCTTCCCCGGCACCGACCTCGACTGGACGGTCTGAGGTGACCGCGGCCCAGCGGCTCGCCGCGTTCACGACGAGCCTGACCTTCGACGCCATCCCGGCGGACGTCGCCGAGCACGCGAAGCTCCACCTGCTCGACACGCTCGGCTGCGGGCTGGCTGCGCACGCGCTCGACATCGCCGCCGAAGGGCGCACGGCGATGTCCGAGCTGGGCGGTGAGGCGCAGGCGACGGTGATCGGGCTCGACACGTTCCTCCCCGGCGCGAACGGGGCATTCGCGAACGCGATGCTGTGCCACGGGCTCGATTTCGACGACACGCATTCCGACTCGGTGAGCCACGTCTCCACCGTCACGTGCCCGGCGGCGCTCGCGGCCGGCGAGGCCGGGGGCCGGAGCGGGCGCGACGTCCTGGCCGCGATCGTCGGGGCCAACGAGGTCGTGACGCGCCTCGGCATGGCCGCCTCGGGCGAGTTCCACCGGCGCGGCTTCCACCCGACCGCGATCTGTGGCGTCTTCGGAGCCACGACCGCCGCCGCGCGCCTGCGCGGTCTCGACGCCGAGCGGGCCACGAGCGCGCTCGGGATCGCCGGCTCGATGGCGTCCGGCGTCTTCGCGTACCTCGAGGACGGGACGGCCACGAAGCCGATTCACGCCGGCTGGGCAGCCCACGGCGGCGTGCTCGCGGCGCGGCTCGCGCAGCTCGGCGCCGAGGGCCCGCCCTCCGTGATCGAAGGGAAGTTCGGGCTCTACCACGCGTACCTCGCCGCCGGAAAGGGCGAGGTCGACATCGAGGCGCAGCTCGCCGACCTCGGGTCGCGCTGGGAGACGCCGCGCATCGCCTACAAGCCGTACCCCGCCTGCCACTTCATGCACGGCTCGCTCGGGGCGACTGCGGAGGCAGCCGCGGGGCTCTCACCGGGCGACATCGAGGAGATCGTCGTCATGGTCCCGGCTGCCGGCGTGTCGCTCGTGCTCGAGCCGGCCGAGTCGAAGGTCGCGCCGCGCAGCGAGTACGAGGGCAAGTTCAGCCTGCAGTACTCGGCGGCGGCGATGATCGTGCACGGCCGCGTCGGCCTCTCGACGTACTCCGAGGAGGCGATCGCCGACCCGCGCGTGCTCGAGCTCGCCCGCAAGGTGCGGTACGAGGCGAAGGACTACGAGACCTATCCGGCGGCGTTCCCCGGCGGCGTGCGGATCCTGAAGAAGAGCGGAGAGACGATCGAGGTCGACTTCTCGTACCAGCGCGGCGGCCCCGAGAACCCGCTCTCGAGCGACGAGGTGCGCGCGAAGTTCCGCGAGAACGCCGCGCTCGCCCTCAGCGACGACGTGCTCGAGGAGCTCGAGGGCGCGATCCTGACCCTCGAGCAGCAGGACGACCTGACGGCGGCCCTGGCACCCCTGACACGGACGACGCAGCGGGTGGCGGCATGACGATCCTCGGCCCCACGGACGAGCAGCGGGAGATCGTCGCGGCCGTTCGCGCCTTCGTCGACCGCGACGTCGTGCCGCACGCCTCGCGGCTCGAGCACGCCGACGAGTTCCCGGCGGGGATGGTCGAGACGATGACGGGCATGGGCCTCTTTGGGACGACGATCCCCGAGGAGTACGGCGGGCTCGGGCTCGGGCTCGACACCTACGCGCTGATCGTGATGGAGCTGTCGAGGGGCTGGGTCACGCTCTCCGGCATCCTCAACGGCTCCTTCATCGCCGCGACGATGATCAGGCTGCACGGCACCGAGGAGCAGAAGCAGCGCCTTCTGCCGCGGCTGGCCTCGCACGAGGTCAGGGCGGCGTTCTCCATGACCGAGCCGCAGGCGGGGTCGGACGTGCAGGCGATCCGCACCACGGCCGTCCGCGACGGCGACGAGTACGTGCTCACCGGTCAGAAGATGTGGGTGACGAACGGCTGGCGGGCGGGGATCGTCATGCTCCTCGCCAAGACCGACCCGGCGGCCGAGCCGGCCCATACGGGGATGACCGGCTTCATCATCGAGAAGGAGCCCGAGACGAACCCGCCCGGGCTCACGATCCCGATGCCCGGCCTGAAGAAGCTCGGCTACAAGGGTGTGGAGTCGACCGAGCTCGTGCTCGACGGCTTCCGCACTCCCTCCTCGAGCGTGCTCGGGGGCGAGGAGGGGGTCGGCCTGGGCTTCAAGTACTTCATGAGCGGCATCGAGGCCGGCCGCGTCAACGTGGCCGCCCGCGGTGCCGGCCTGGCACAGGCAGCGCTCGACGACGCGCTTCGCTACTCCCAGGAGCGGGAGGCGTTCGGCAAGAAGATCTGTCAGCACCAGGCGGTTCAGCTGATGATCGCGAAGATGGCGACGCGGGCCGAGGCGGCGCGCCTGCTGACGGTCCAGGCGGCGCAGAAGAAGGCCTCCGGCGAGCGCGCCGACCTCGAGGCCGGAATGGCCAAGTACTTCGCCACCGAAGCGGCGCAGGAGAACGCGCTCGACTGCATGCGCATCCACGGCGGCTACGGCTACTCGCTCGAGTACCGGCCCGAGCGGTACTACCGCGATGCTCCCCTGCTCCTGATCGGCGAGGGCTCGAACGAGATCCAGCAGCTGATCATCGCCCGGCGTCTACTCGAAAGGCATGCGATCTAGCCATGGACTTCTCGATCTCCCCCGAGCTCACCGAGATCCGCGCGGCGGTGCGCGAGCTGTGCGAGCAGTTCCCCGGCGAGTACTGGCGCGCCCTCGAGCCCGACCGGTATCCCGACGAGTTCATCCGTGCGCTGACCGAGAACGGCTGGCTCGCCGCGCTCATTCCCGAGGAGTACGGCGGCGCGGGCCTGTCGATCACGGCGGCGAGCGTGATCATGGAGGAGATCAACGCGTCGGGGTGCAACTCGGGCGCCTGTCACGCGCAGATGTACATCATGGGCACGATCCTGCGCCACGGCTCGGACGCGCAGAAGGAGCGCTACCTGCCGAGGCTCGCTTCGGGCGAGTTGCGGCTGCAGGCGTTCGGGGTGACGGAGCCGACGGCGGGCTCCGACACCACGTCGATCCAGACGGCTGCGACGAAGGTCGACGGCGGGTGGGTCGTGCACGGCCAGAAGATCTGGATCTCGCGCGCGCTCCACTCGGATCTCATGCTCCTGCTCGCGCGGACGACGCCGGCCGATCAGGTCGAGAAGAAGACGCAGGGCCTCTCCACGTTCATCGTCGACATGAAGCGGGCGCTCGCGGACGGCACGATGACGATCCGCCCGATCAAGACGCTCATGAATCACGCGACCACGGAGATCTTCCTCGACGGGGTCGCCGTCGCGGACGAGGATCTCGTGGGCGAGGAGGGGATGGGCTTCCGCTACATCCTCGACGGCATGAACGCCGAGCGCGTGCTGATCGCCGCCGAGTGCATCGGTGACGGCCGCTGGTTCGTCGAGAAGGCGTCGAAGTACGCGTCCGAGCGCGTCGTCTTCGGCAGGCCGATCGGCGCGAACCAGGGAGTGCAGTTCCCGATCGCGCAGGCGTACGCCCAGATCGAGGCGGCCGACCTGATGCGCTACAAGGCGGCCTGGCTCTTCGAGCAGGGGCTCCCGTGCGGCGCGGAGGCGAACACCGCGAAGTTCCTCGCTGCCGAGGCGTCGTGGCAGGCGGCGAACGCGTGTCTCGACACGCACGGCGGCTTCGGCTTCGCCGAGGAGTACGACGTGGAGCGGAAGTTCAGGGAGACGCGGCTCTACAAGGTGGCGCCGGTCTCGAACAACCTCATCCTCGCGTACCTCGGCCAGCACGTGCTCGGCATGCCGCGCTCGTACTGATTCTGGCGGCGGCCGGGCTCGCGCGTCCCGGCCCGCACGCTCCGGCTACAATGGCCGCCGCCCCGCGCTGGTGGCGGAATTGGTAGACGCGCAAGGTTGAGGGCCTTGTGGCCTTAGGGCCGTGGAGGTTCAAGTCCTCTCCAGCGCATGCGAAGCCGGGGGAACCGTTCGCGGTTTCCCCGGCTGCTCTCTACGCTTCGCGCATGGACGTCGGCGAGGCCCGCGCGAAGATCCAGAAGCTGCTCGTCACCGGAGACAACCGGTTGAAGCAGGGAGTGGCCCCCGAGAAGGTGCGGCAGAGCTACGAGCAGGCGCTCGCGGTCGCGCGCGAGGCGGGCCTCGAGGAGTCCGTTCGGCCGCTCGTCGAGCTCAGGCTCGCCGACCTCGAGCGGCTCGCTCGAGAATCGCCTCGATCCGCTCCGCCTGACGCCTGACGTCGTGCGTCTCGGCCGCCGCGCGGGCGGCCGGCCCGGGGTCCGGCAGCGTCGCGGCGGCGCGCAGGGCGGTGACGAGGCCGTCCTCGTCGAGCGGATCCACGAGCACGCCCGCACCCGGCGGCACGAGCTCGGGCGGGCCGCCGACCCGTGTCGCGACGACCGGCCGCCCGCAGGCGAGCGCCTCGAGCACCGCCTGCCCGAACGGCTCGACGAGGCTCGGCTGGCAGTAGACGTCGCAGGCGGCGAGCAGCCCGGGGATCTCGCGGTGCGGGACGGTGCCGAGCAGGCGGACGCCCGCCCGGCCGGCGAGAGAGCTCCGCAGCGGCCCGTCGCCGGCGAACGTGAGCGTGCCCTCGCCGAGCCGGGCGAAGGCGTCGGCGAGCCGGACGGCGTTCTTGCGCCCGGTCAGCGAGCCGATGCAGAGGAAGGCCGGGCCTTCGGCCCCGGCGCGGGGCTGCGGCGTGAAGAGATCGAGGTCAACGCCGCAGTCCACGACCTCAGTCTTGCCGCGCGCCTCGGGCACCGTCGCCTCAAGCTCGCGCCGGAGCCAGCCCGAGACGGTGACCACCGCGGCCGCGCGGCGGACAACGAAGCGCGTTGCGGCGCGCACGCCGGGGATCGCGCCGACGTTGGCGACGTCCTGCCCGTGCGCCGTGACGACGAGCGGCGTTCGCGGCGCGGTGAGAGTAGCGGTGAGCCCCGCTGGGACGAGCATGTGCGCGTAGACGACGTCGGGGCGGAAGCGACGGGCGGCGCGAAGCGTCGCGTGCGCGAGCCGCAGGTGCCGCTGTCTCCCGCCGCCGCGGCGGTCGAGCACGGCGCGCTCGATCGTGTGCCCCCGGGCAACGAGCTCTCGCTCGAGTGAGGCGACGAAGACGCCGAAGTCCGGCTCGGCCGGGCTCGGGTACATCGGCGAGACGAGAAGGATGCGCACGAGCCAAGCTTGACGGTTCCGGCCGGAGGGCGTGAGAATCGGATACCCACGATGACGATGGGGACACCCGGCGCGCCCGAGCCGATGAAGCGGGGGCTGCTCAGGCGGCTCGCGCGGCCGCTTGCCGGCGGTCTGGCGGCGGTCGCCGCCTGCATCGCCGTGGGCGTCCTAGCCGCGGTCGTGCTCGACGCCGCGGTCGATCGTTCTGTCGTCGTCGCCCTCTACATCGGCGGTGCGGTCGGCGTGCTGACGGCGCTCGTCGGCCGGGCGACGCTGACGACCGGTGTGTACGGCGAGTTCTTCTCCACGGATTCGGTGCGCGAAAGCAACCGCGCCCGCGCGCTCAACCTCGCGCTCGGCGTTCTCCTGCTCGCGATCGCGTCGCTCGTCGACACACTCGACGGCTAGGCGCGCTGCGCGTCGTAGGTACCCCAGAGCCCGCGCAGCTCCTCGCAGAGCTCGCCGACCGTGCAGCGCGCGCGCAGCGCCTCGCGCAGCGGCGGCAGCAGGTTGCCGTCGCCCTCGGCGGCCCGGCGTACCTCGGCGAGCGCCGCAGCGGCTGCCTCCGCGTTTCGCTCCGCACGTACGCGCGCTGTCCGCGCGAGCTGGCGGGCCTCGGCGTCCGGGTCGATCCGGAGCAGCTCGACGCGCCCGGCCCCTTCCTCCTCGAAGCGGTTGACCCCGACGACGACCCGTTCCCCGGACTGAACGTCGAGGTTGTAGCGGTAGGCCGAGTCCTCGATCTCCGACTGGACGAAGCCCTGCTCGATCGCCGCGACGGCGCCGCCGAGCCCGTCCACGCGCTCGATCAGCTCGCGGGCCCGTGTCTCGAGCTCGTCGGTCAACGTCTCGATGAACCAGGAGCCGCCGAGCGGGTCGGCGGTCGAGGTCGTCCCGGCCTCGTGCTGGAGGATCTGCTGGGTCCGGAGCGCGATCGTCGCGGCATGCTCGGTCGGTAGCGCGAGCGCTTCGTCGAAGGAGTTCGTGTGCAGAGACTGGGCGCCGCCACAAGCGGCTGCGAGCGCCTGCACGGCAACGCGCACGATGTTCGACTCGGGCTGCTGCGCGGTGAGGGTCGAGCCGCCCGTCTGGGCGTGGAAGCGGAGGGCGAGCGCCTTCGGGTTGGTAACGCCGAAGCGGTCGCGCATGATCGTCGCCCAGAGGCGCCGGGCGGCGCGGAACTTCGCCACCTCCTGGAAGAAGTCGTTGTGGGCGTTGAAGAAGAACGAAAGCCGCTCGCCGAAGTCGTCGGGCGAGAGCCCGGCCGCGACCGCGGCCTCGCAGTACGCGATCCCGTTGGCGAGCGTGAAGGCGAGCTCCTGCACCGCCGTCGAGCCGGCTTCGCGGATGTGGTAGCCGGAGATCGAGATCGTGTTCCACTGCGGCACCCGCTCGGCGCAGTAGGCAAAGAGGTCGGTCGTCAGCCTCATCGAGGGCCGCGGCGGGAAGATGTAGTTCCCGCGTGCGACGTACTCCTTGAGGATGTCGTTCTGGACGGTGCCGCGCAGCTTGTCGCCCCCGACACCCTGGCCCTCGGCCACGAGCTCGTAGAGGAGGAAGAGCAGCGCAGCCGGGGCGTTGATCGTCATCGACGTCGAGACCCGGTCGAGCGGAATGCCGGTCAGCAGCAGCTCCATGTCGGCAAGCGAGTCGATTGCCACGCCCGTACGCCCGACCTCGCCCTGCGAGCGCGGGTCGTCGGAGTCGTAGCCGAGCTGGGTCGGCAGGTCGAAGGCGACGGAGAGCCCGGTCTGGCCCTTCTCGAGCAGGTAGCGGAAGCGCTCGTTCGTCTCCTCCGCGGAGCCGAAGCCCGCGTACTGGCGGATCGTCCAGGGCCGCCCGCGGTACATGTCCGGGTACGGGCCGCGCGTAAAGGGGAACTCGCCCGGCAGCTCCGGCGCGCGCGCCGACGGGTCGGCCGCTGTGTAGACCGGCTTGATCTCGATCCCCGAGTCGGTCGTGCGCCGGTCCCCGGTCGAAGCCACGGCCGCATCGTACGCGGCCGGGCGCCTACACCATGCCGCCGTGGAGCTCGAGCGCGTCGATCGAGAGCTGCTTGCCCGTGTCCACGTGCGCCCGGATCGCCGCCTTAGCCCTGTCGAGCTCGCCTGCCTCGAACGCCTCCACGATCCGGCGGTGCTCGCCGCCGAGATCGGCCCCGACGTCGCTGCGGCCGCCGCGGATCACCTGCATCAGCAGCATCACGGGCAGCTCGCGGTAGAACGCCGACATCACGAGATTGCCGGCGAGCTCGACCTGGTAGGCATGGAAGGCGGCATTCGTCTCGTCGAAGCCGTCGATGTCCAGAAAGCGCTTGCCGTCGATGCTCGCGCACGTCGCCTCCATCAGGCTGCGCAGTCTCGCGAGCTGCGCCGTGTCGAGAGAGCCCACCGTCTGCTCGGCGGCGCGCAGCTCGAGTGCGAGCCGGACGTCGTAGGCGTCGAGCAGCACCTTCCCGGTGACCGGCGTGACGAAGTAGCCGCGGCGCGCCTTCACCGAGAGCAGGCCCTCCGACACGAGCCGCGTCAGCGCGTGGTGCACGGGGCTGCGCGAGACACCGAGCTCCGCCGCGAGCTCGTGCAGGCTCACCTTCTCGCCCGCGCGCAGGTCGCGCCGGACGAGACGCCGCTTGAGCGTCTCGTAGACCTGCTCGTTGAGATTCGTGCGGGGGAGCGTTGCTGTCACGTCGGGTACTGCTAGATGTAACATGTCAGGCACGCCACGGCAACCACAGCGGCTAGGCTGCGTGGGTGAAGGTGGCCGTCAGACTCTTCGCCGGGCTGCGCGAACAGGCCCGCACCGGACGTCGCGATCTGGAGCTGCCGGCCGGGGCGCGCGTCGCCGACGTCTGGCTTGCACTCGGGCTCGGGAACGAGCCGCCGGGGCTGCTCTACGCGGTCAACAAGGAGTACGCGGAGGGCGGGCGCGAGCTCGACGAGGGCGACGAGGTGGCGCTCATCCCGCCGGTGTCGGGTGGCTCTTTCCGCCTGTCCGAGCAGCCGCTCGACCTGGGCGCGGCCCTGGCCGAGGTGGCGAGTGACGAGGCCGGCGCCGTTGCGGCCTTCGCCGGGACGGCGCGCCGCAGCTCGCGCGGCCGCACCGTCGTCCACCTCGAGTACGAGGCGTACGAGGGCATGGCCGAGCAGTCGATGGCCGGGCTGGCCGAGGATCTGAAGCGCCGCTACGAGCTCTGCGACGTCGCGATCCACCACCGTGTCGGCCGTGTCGGGATCGGCGAGACGAGCGTCGTGGTCGCCGTCTCCGCACCCCACCGCGCCGACGCGCTCGCAGCCTGCAGCGACGCGATCGACACCCTGAAGGGTTCCGTGCCGCTCTGGAAGAAAGAGGTGTACGAGGGTGGCGAAGAGTGGATAGGCCAGGGATCGTGACGGCGGCATGAGCGGCTGGGAGCCCCACGAGCCACGCCGTCCCGAGCGCGACGACGGGCCGCCAGCCTTCGAGAAGCTCTTTCCGGAGCTCGATCCGGCGGTGTACGAGCACGGACGCGATTACGAGCCGATCCACCCGCAGCCCGCGTGGCGCGCCTTGCTCAAAAAGCTTGCGACGCCCCTGGCCGCGCTGGGCTTCCTCTTCTGGAAGTTCAAGTTTGTCGTCTTCGCGATCTTCAAGCTCAAGATCTTCGCGACCTCGGGCACGATGCTCGTCTCGATCGGCGCCTACGCGTTGATCTGGGGCTGGCGGTTCGCGGTCGGCTTCGTGGTGCTCCTCTTCGTGCACGAGATGGGGCACGTGATCGAGCTGCGGCGGCAAGGCGTACCTGCCTCGGCGCCGCTCTTCATCCCCTTCCTCGGCGCCGTCGTCGGCATGAAGCAGCTTCCCGACAATGCGTGGATGGAGGCGCGCGTGGCGCTCGCGGGACCGCTTCTCGGCTCTGCCGGAGCGGCCGTCACCTGGGGGATCGGCGAGGCGCTCGACTCGGAGCTGCTCGTCGCGCTCGCCTTCGTCGGCTTCCTGCTCAACCTCTTCAACCTGATCCCGCTCGTCCCCCTCGACGGCGGGCGGGCGGTGGCCGCGCTCCATCCCGCGATCTGGCTCGTCGGCCTCGCGGGCATCGCGGGGCTGACGGTGGTCGCGCCGAACCCCGTGCTCTTCCTGGTGCTGATCCTCGGCGGGCTCGAGGCATGGAAGCGCTGGAAGCATCGCGGCGACCCGGAGCAGGCGCGGTACCTCCGGATCCCGACGTGGCAGCGGGTCACCGTCGGGATCACGTACGGCGTGCTCGCCATCCTGCTCGCCGCCGGCATGAGCGCCACGCACATCGAGAAGGACTTCTGAGCTGACCCCGGGTCGGCCCGTTCCGCCGCGGCGCACGCGCAACCTGCCGACCGACCCGGCGCTGATCGGCGAGGAGTTCCGGGCCGGGTTCGCGGCGGTCGCGCAGATCGACCGCCCCGCTGTGTCGATCTTCGGGTCGGCGCGCGTGCGGGAGGGGAGCCCGGGCTACGAGGCGGCACGCGCGGTGGGGAGCTGCTTCGCCGAAGCCGGCTTCGCGGTCGTGACCGGCGGCGGCCCCGGTGTGATGGAGGGGGCAAACCGCGGCGCCCACGAGGCCGGCGGGCTCTCCGTCGGCTTCAACATCGCGCTTCCGCACGAGCAGGATCTCAACCCCTACCTCTCGCTCTCCGTCACGTTCCGCCACTTCTACGCGCGCAAGACGATGTTCCTGCACGCGGCCGAGGGGTTCGTCATCTTCCCGGGCGGCTACGGCACGCTCGACGAGCTGTTCGAAGCGCTGACGCTCATCCAGACCGGCAAGGTGGACCGGTTCCCGGTCGTCCTCTTCGACGGTGGGTACTGGGACGAGATGATCGGCTGGCTGCGCGCCGAGCTGCTGGCGGGCGGATACGTGTCGCCGCAGGACGTCGAGTCGTTGCGCGTCACCGACGACCCGGCCGAAGCGGTGCGGATCGTCGTCGGCGAGTACGAACGCCGCTGCGCCGACTCCGAGTTGCCCGCCGCCGGCTAGGCCGGTCGTACACTTTGCCGCATGAGGCTCCGGGACCTCCCCTCGGTGGACGAGCTGCTGCGCGACGAGCGCCTCGCCGCGGAGCCGCGGCCGCTCGCGCTCGCCGCCGCCCGCGCGACGCTCGACCGCGCGCGGGAGGAGATCCGTGCCGGCCACGACCCCGGCGACCTACCCGCGCGGGCGCTTGCGGAGGCCGCAGCCGCCCGCGCCCCAGGCCTCCGCCGGGTGCTCAACGCGACCGGCGTGCTCGTGCACACGAACCTCGGCCGCGCGCCGCTGCCGGCCGCGGCCGTCGAGGCGGCGCTCGCCGCTGCCTCGGGCTACTCCAACCTCGAGTACGACCTCGCCGAGGGCGCGCGCGGCTCCCGGCAGGACCACCTGGCGCCGCTCCTCCGCCGCCTGACCGGCGCCGAGGCGGCGCTCGTCGTCAACAACAACGCCGCCGCCGTCCTGCTCGCGCTCGCCGCACTGGCCGAGGGACGTGACGTGCTCGTCTCGCGCGGCGAGCTGATCGAGATCGGTGACGGCTTCCGCATTCCGGACGTGCTTGCCCGCTCCGGTGCCCGCCTGCGCGAGGTCGGGACGACGAACCGCACGCGCGCGGCCGACTACGAGAAAGCGGTCGGGCCCGAAACCGCTCTCATCCTGCGCGTGCACCAGTCCAACTTCCGCGTTGTCGGCTTCTCCGAGCTGCCGCGGGTCGAGGAGCTGGCGGCCGTCGCACGGCGAGCCGGGCTGCCGCTCGTGGACGACCTGGGCTCGGGCGCGCTCGTGGACGTCGAGGGCGAGCCGACCGTGGCGGCGAGCCTCGCGGCGGGTGCCGACCTCGTCTGCTTCTCCGGCGACAAGCTGCTCGGCGGCCCTCAGGCGGGGATCATCTGCGGCCGCGCTGACCTCGTCGAACGGCTGCGCCGCCATCCGCTCCAGCGGGCGCTGCGCGCCGACAAGCTGACGCTCGGCGCGCTCGAGGGGACGCTCCGTCTCTACCTCGACCCCGAGCGCGCGGCGCGCGAGATCCCCGTGTTGCGCATGCTCGCCGAGCCGGCCGCGGCCGTGCGCGCCCGGGCAAAGCGGCTCGCCGCCGCGACCGGCGGCGCCGTCGAGGAGACCGTCGCGCGCGTCGGCGGCGGCGCGCTCCCGCTCGCCGAGCTGCCGAGCTTCGCGTGTGCCGTCGAGGAGGAGCTCGCGGAGCCGTTGCGCTCGGGCGATCCTCCCGTCGTCGCGGTCGTCCGCGACGGCCGCTGCCTGCTCGACTGCCGGACGCTGACGGACTCGGAGGCGGACGAGGTCGCCGCCGCCGTCGCCCGCGCCCGCGCGTGAGCCGCCCTATGTCGACCTGCTCCGCCCGCGCGTTCCTCGGGCGCTGCTCGCGGTGCCGGGCCGGAGGGGACAGTACGGGTAGTACGGCCCCGGAGAGCACGGTGCCGCGAGCGGCGTCAGGCGGCGGCGGAGCCGGGCTTGGCCCGGCGGGAGCCGACGCCGGCGAGGGGCGCGCGTGAGCCTCACGCTCGGAACG
>CAYGLV010000003.1:0-21495 GCA_964351025.1 uncultured Gaiellales bacterium
CGTCGCCGGGACACCGGCCGAGCGCGCGGGCCTGCAGGAGGACGATCGCATTCTCGCGATCGACGGCGTTGCAGTGACGGCCTCGCGTATTTCAGCGCGCATCGGCGACTCCGGCGGAGAGCCGCTCACGCTCACCGTGCGCCGAGATGGGCGGGAAGTCACGCTCGCGCCGACGCCGGCGGAGCTGACCGAGGGCCGTTACCGGCTCGGCTTCCGCCTGCGCGGGGAGGGTCTCGCCCCGGCCGAGGCGTCCTGGCAGGCGCTCCGCCTCACCGGAACCGTCACGAAAGAGATCGGCAGTGCACTCGGCAGGATCGTCACGGGCGATGGGAGGAAGGACATCGCGAGCCCCGTCGGGATCGTGCAGGGATCGTCCACCGCGGCGCAGGAGGGAATCGAGACGTATCTCTGGGTGCTCGGCCTGCTCAGCCTCTCGCTCGCACTTCTCAACCTGCTGCCGCTGCTGCCGCTCGACGGCGGTCACATCGTTTTCTCTCTGATCGAGGGCGTGCGCGGGCGCTCCGTCGGGCGCGAGATCTACGAGCGGGTATCGACAGTCGGGATCGCGCTTGTGCTGATCCTCTTCTTCATCGGGCTGTCGAACGACATCGCCCGCCTCGGCGGGGGCTAGAGCAGCTCTCGCTCCGGCTAGGCTTCGGTCTATGCCGAGCGATGTCCAGATCAGGGTCGGGGGTGTGGCGATCGGCGGCGGAGCGCCCGTCGTCGTTCAATCGATGACGCTCACGCCGACGCGCGACGTCGAGGCGACGACGGCGCAGATCGCGGCACTCGCCTCCGCCGGCTGCGAGGTCGTGCGCGTTGCCGTTCCGAAGAGCGAAGACGCCGCGGCGCTCAAGGCGATCGTGCGCCTCTCACCGATCCCGGTGATCGCCGACATCCATTTCAACGCCTCGCTCGCGCTCAAGGCGATCGACGCCGGGGTGGCTGCGGTGCGTATCAACCCCGGCAACATTGGAGGCCCGGACAAGGTCGAGCTGGTCGTCAGGGCGGCGAAGCAGGCCGGCATCTCGATGCGCATCGGCGCCAACTCCGGCTCGCTCCCGAAGCACCTGTACGCGCTTGCCCAGCGGGACCAGGCGGAGGCGCTCGTCGCCGCGGCGCTCGAGGAGGTCGAGCTGCTCGAGAGGCTCGACTACCGCGACTTCAAGATCTCCGTCAAGGCGACGCACGTGCCCACGATGATTCGGGCGTACCGGCTGCTCGCAGCGAAGGTGCCCTACCCGCTGCACCTCGGTGTCACGGAGGCCGGAACGCCGTTCTCGGGCTCGATCAAGAGCGCGATCGGCCTGGGTGCGCTGCTCGCCGACGGGATCGGGGACACTGTTCGCGTCTCGCTCACGGCCGACCCGGTGAAGGAGGTCGAGGTCGCCTGGGAGATCCTCAAGGCGCTCGGCCTGCGTGAGCGCGGGCCGATCATGATCGCCTGTCCCTCCTGTGGGCGCGACAACGTGGGTGTCGAGGGACTCGCCGTCGTCGTCGAGGAGCGGCTGAAGGCGTACCCGCAGCCGATCGAGGTCGCCGTCATGGGCTGCGCCGTGAACGGCCCCGGCGAGGCGGGAGACGCCGACTTCGGGATTGCCGGAGGCCGCGATGTGGGTTTCATCTACGCGCACGGCCGCGTGCTGAAGAAGGTCTCCTCCGACATCCTGATCAACGAGCTCTTCCACGAGATCGACCGCTGGATCGAGGCCGGGATGGTGCGGCCGAAGCGCCTGAAGATGGCGAAGCCCGCCGCCCTTGCCATGGCCGAAGCCTCGCTCATCCCACTCGACTAACCTTCCCTCGCGCACCGGCCGGTAGCGCCTCCACCGGGCGAAGCCCGGCTTCGCCGCTGCCTGACGCCGCTCGCGGCACGATCCGAGGCCGGCCGGCGCGCGGCCGTACTGGAGTACTGTCCCCCCGCCGGCCGGCGATAGCTCCCACCGCGAGCGGCGCCCCGGAGCACGAGGGTCTCCGTGCAGAAGACCGGGCGGCTCGAATAACCTCTGGGCTCGATGATCGCCCGGGCCTCCTCACTCTTCCTGCCGACCCTGCGCGAGGATCCGGCGGACGCCGAGGCCGTCTCCCACAAGCTCCTTGTCCGCGGCGGCTTCATCCGCCAGGTGAGCGCCGGCGTCTGGACGTTCCTGCCGCTCGGCTGGCGCGTGCACCAGAAGGTCGTGCAGATCATCCGGGAGGAGATCGATGCGATCGGCGGGCAGGAGATGCTGATGCCCGTCCTGACGCCCTTCGAGCTCTGGCAGCAGACCGGGCGCGACACCATCCAGGAGCTCTTCCGGCTCCGGGATCGCAACGGGCGCGAGTTCGTGCTGCCGATGACGCACGAGGAAACGATCACGTTCCATGCGCGCGAGCTCCAGAGCTATCGCCAGCTGCCGCAGATCCTCTACCACTTCTCGATCAAGGAGCGCGACGAGCTGCGCCCGCGCGGCGGGTTGCTCCGCGTACGCGAGTTCATCATGAAGGACTCCTACTCGTTCGACCGCGACGAGGAGGGGCTCGATCACAGCTTCCGCCTGCACGCGGGCGCGTACGAGCGGATCTTCGATCGCTGCGGGATCGAGGTCTTCGGGGTCCAGGCCGAGTCCGGGATGATGGGCGGCAGCGAGTCGATCGACTACCTCGCACCGTCCGGCTCCGGCGAGAACACGCTCGTCACGTGCGAGCGCGGGGACTATGCAGCCGACCTCGAGATCGCCCGCGGCGTCCCGCGCGCGCCCGGGTTTCCCGAGCGGCTCAGCGCGCCCCAGGACGTCGAGACGCCCGGAGTGGCGACGATCGAGGCGCTGGCCGGCTTCCTCGGGATCGATCCCGCTGCGACGTCCAAGGCGATGCCGGTCGTGAAGTCGGACGGAACGCTGGTGCTGGGGCTCGTTCGCGGGGACGACCGGCTCGAGGAGGCGAAGCTCGCCGCGGCGCTCGGGTCGGCGTTCCGCCCGGCGACCGAGGACGAGATCCGGCAGGCGTTCGGCGCCGATCCGGGGTCGCTGGGCCCGATCGGCTTCGACGGCGAGATCGTCGCCGACGAGGCGCTGCGGAACGGTCAGTTCGTCGCCGGCGCGAACAGCACGGGGAGACATCTGCTCGGGGTCGAGGCCGGACGTGACTTCGAGCCGCGCTTCGCCGACATCCGGCAGTCGAAGGAGGGCGACGCGTGCCCCGCGTGCGGCGGGCAGCTCGGGTTCAGGACGGCAATCGAGGTCGGTCACATCTTCAAGCTCGGCACGCGCTACTCCGAGCCGCTCGGCGCGAGGTTCCTCGACGAGGACGGGAAGGAGCGCCCGCTCGTGATGGGCAGCTACGGGATCGGGCCAGGGCGCGTGCTCGCGGCTGCGGTCGAGCAAGGCCATGACGACAACGGGATCAGCTGGCCTGCCGCGATCGCCCCGTACGACGTCCATGTCGTCGTCCTCGCGGGCGCCGAGGAGATCGCGGAGCGCGCCGCCGCGGCTTTCGACGCTTCCGGTCGTTCCGTCCTGCTCGACGACCGCGAGCAGCGCGCGGGAGAGAAGTTCGCCGACGCCGACCTGATCGGCTGCCCGGTGCGCGTGACGGCGGGCAAGAAGTCGCTCGAAGACGGCGCCGTGGACGTGCGTGGACGGGCGGACGGGGCCGAGGAGCGTGTTGCCGTTGCGGACGTGGCACAATGGGTGGCCGGAACCTGATGGCGCGGCGGCGAAAACTCAGCGTAGAGCCCTTCGGGCCCACGATCGAACGCCTCCTGGCCGAGACGGGCCTTACGTATCGCGCTTTGGCGTCGACGACGGGTCTCTCCGCCGGGTACCTCAACCACCTCGTGCACGGGAACCGGCCGGTGCCGTCGAATGAGGTGATCGCCCGGATCGCCGCTGCGCTGGGTGTCGAGGCGGAGCACTTTCGGGAGTACCGTCTACGGTCGATCACGGAGCGGCTCGAGGCGATGCCGGAGCTCGTCGATCGGCTCTACAAGCGCCTCAGCGCTTAGATGATCGATTCCTGGTCGCCCCACCCCCGAGTGGGGGCCTGGGCACGGCGCATCGCGGCCGCCTCGCCCGGCACCAAGGCAACCAGCCTTGGCACCGGTCGAGTCGACCACGCTGCTTGGCCCATGCCCTCCCTGAGGGCACGCCGACCAGGAATCAATCATCAGCCGCTAAGGTTCTCTCTGCCACGGGGCGTGGCGCAGCCTGGTTAGCGCGCTAGTCTGGGGGACTAGAGGTCCCGAGTTCGAATCTCGGCGCCCCGACTGTGACCGGCTCGGGCCGGTTCGACTCGATTCGGCCCGAGTCCCGGGTCGTCCGCCTGCTGTACTTGCATCCGGGAAGCGGTTTAGAGTCGCGTGCGTGCGCGCCTGCGTCGCCATCCTGCTCGCAGCGGCGTTCCTCGGCGCGACCGCTGGTCTGCCTGCGCGAGGAGCCGGAGAGGCCCCGATCGCCGCGGTCTTCTACTACCCGTGGTACGGAACGCCCGCCCGCGGCGGCGAGTGGCAGCACTGGCAGCAGAACGGCGGCGCGCCGCCGCGCCGGATCGGCTCCGACTTCTTCCCGGTGCGGGGCCCATACGCGTCCGACGATCCGCAGGTGCTCGCCGCGCAGATGGCCGAGATTGCACGGGTGGGCATCGCCCAGGTGATCGTCTCGTGGTGGGGGAGAGACTCGCTCGAGGACACGCGGCTGCCCGCCGTCGCGGCGGCGGCGCGCGCGCGCGGGCTCGGCGTCGCCGTCCACATCGAGCCGTACGCCGGCCGGACGGCCGCAAGCGTCGGCTCCGACATCACCTATCTGCGCCGGCTGGGAGTCGGAGACTTCTACGTCTACGCCTCCCCGTCCGTTCCGGACGCTGACTGGGCTGCGTTGAATGCCGGGCTCCGCGGCGTGCGTCTCTTTGCCAACACGACCCTCGCGGGCAAGGCCGCAGCGGGGGGCTTCGCGGGCCTCTACACCTACGACGTGCTCGTCTACTCCGGCGCCTCGTTTCCGCGGATCTGCAGACAAGCGGCGCGCCTGGGGCTCCTCTGCGCTCCGTCGGTCGGCCCCGGCTACAGCGCCCGGAGAGCGACGGGTGACACCCGCGTCCGCAGCCGCGCGTCCGGCGCCGTCTACGATTTCATGTGGTCACAGGCGCTGCGCGCCGCGGCGCCGGTCGTCACGATCACGAGCTACAACGAGTGGCACGAGGGCACCCAGATCGAGCCCGCGCGCGCGCGGGCCGGGTACGAGAGCTACGACGGCGCGTGGGGCTTGCGCGGGGCGCGGGCCGAGAGCGCCTACCTCGACCGAACGGCGTACTGGACCGCCCGGCTCAGTAGAGCGCCGTCGCCAGCGCTCGGCGGTACGTCACGCTGAGCGGGTGCTCTGGCCCGAGGTCGCCGAAGAGAGCGACGGCCAGCCTGCGCAGCAGCTCACGCAGCGCAGGCTCCGCGGCGGGGATCGCCCCGAGGATCTCCTCGAGCGCCTGTTCCGTGTCGCCGGAGTCCAGCGCCGCCACGATCTCGGGCAGCGCTCCCTGCTCGCGGAGCGTGTCGACGAGGACAACCGTCTCGGAAGGGGCGAGCAACGCGTCGAGGAAGGCAGCCACCGCCAGCGGGCTCTGCGCACCGGCGAACTCCCGCACGACGTGGCCGTTGCGAAAGGCCTTCACCGCCGGGATGCCGCGGATGCCGTAGCGCTCCGACAGCGCCGGGTTCGCGTCCACGTCCACCTTGGCGAGAAGGAGCGAGTCGCCGCGCGCCGCGACCTCGCGCTCGAGCACAGGAGCCAGCGTCTTGCACGGGCCACACCAGTCGGCCCAGAAATCCACGACGACGGGCAGCTCGTGTGAGCGCTCGAGGACGCCTGCTTCGAACGTGTCGGTGGTGATATCCATCGCCGCGTAGAACGATAGTCGGAGCTGCTCGCTTCCCGACGCGAGACCCTTCCGAGCCGGATCCACGGCCGCCGGCGCGTCAGCCCTTGACGACACCGAGCGGGACCAGCCGCGCGACGCGACGCGCGAGGCCGGCACGCTGGACGACGTCCACGACCCGGTCGACGTCCTTGTACGCGAAGGGCGCCTCCTCCGCGAGGCCCCTGTTCGAGGCGCAGCGGACGACGATCCCTACGGCCTCGAGCTGCCGTCGCACCTCGGCGCCGCTGATCCGCTTCTTCGCGGCAGTGCGGGAGAGACGGCGGCCGGCGCCGTGGCAGGTCGTGCCGAAGGAACGCTCCATGGAGCCCGGCTCCCCGGCGAGCACGAAGCTCGCCGTCCCCATCGATCCCGGGATGAAGACGGGCTGGCCGACGGCTCGGTACTCGGAGGGAATCTCCTGCGATCCGGCCGGAAAGGCGCGCGTGGCTCCCTTGCGATGGACGAGCACGTCGCGGCCGCCGTGGCGCTCGATCTTGGCCACGTTGTGGGCGACGTCGTAGACTTGCCGCAGTGCCGAAGCCGTGCTCGGGCCGAGGACGAGCCGAACGGCGTCCCGAACGCCGTCCGCGATCGCCTGCCGATTCGCCCACGCGAAGTTAGCGGCTGCGGCCATGGCGGCCAGGTACTGCCTGCCCTCGGGTGACGAAGCCGGCGCACAGGCGAGCTGGCGGTCCGGCAGCTGGATGCCGTAGCGTGCGTGCGAGGCGTCCATCAGCCGTACAAAGTCCGTACAGACCTGATGGCCGAGCCCGCGCGACCCCGAATGGACGAGGACGGTGACCTGCCCCTGCGCAAGGCCGAAGGCCCGCGCGGCCACAGCGTCGAAAATCTCGGCGACGCGCTGCACCTCGACAAAGTGATTGCCCGACCCGAGCGTGCCGAGCTGGCTCCGGCCGCGCTCGCGCG
Organism: uncultured Gaiellales bacterium; assembly: GCA_964351025.1. GTDB lineage: Bacteria > Actinomycetota > Thermoleophilia > Gaiellales > Gaiellaceae > CAYGLV01. Next base: position 6,814 of record CAYGLV010000003.1, read on the forward strand.
CACGTTCCGAGACGGCGGCTGGATCAGCGCCGGCCAGCCGGCCCTCCGACTCGGTGCGCTCGACATCTCCGGGGCAGACGCCGGGCAGTGCGCGCGGCCCGTCGCGCAGCACCGCGTCGAGCTCGGCCGGTCCGAGGTCAAGCGCGCCACCGCGGCCCGTCCCCGCCGGGATCCGCCGCGACAACTCGTGCACGAGCGCCTCACGCCGGTCGCCCAGCTCGGGCTCCGCGAGCGGCAGCGCAAGCAGCCGTACGCCGCAGTTGATGTCGTAGCCGACTCCGCCGGGCGACACGACGCCGTCCGGCAGCTCCATCGCCGCGAGCCCTCCGACAGGGAAGCCGTACCCCTGGTGGATGTCCGGCATCGCCAGGGCTGCGTCGACGATCCCCGGGAGCGTGGCAACGTTCATGAGTTGCTCGAGCGACTGGTCGCCGCGAATCGCCTCCAGCAGCTCGCCGTCGGCGAAGAGGCGCGCGGGCACGCGCATGTCCGCCCGGGAAGACGCGGGGATCTCCCACAGCACGTCGTCGATGCGTCGGAGCTGCTCAGACATCCAGCACCATCCTCGCCCGCCAGCCTCCGCCGCCGGGGGAGAACTCTAGGTCATGGTAGGTCACCGCCTTCACCACGTGTGGCGGATCGCCGCGCCGGCCCTCGATACGGGCCGAAACGGCCCCCGGGCGCAGCGCGATCTCCGCGCGCTCGGGCACGAACCCCTCCGTCTCGGCGAGAAAGACGAGCTCCTCGAGCCAGGCCGCGAGCAGCGCGGCGCGGTCGGGTGCCTCGGCTTCGACGGAGCGGACGACCTGCCGACCGTCGAGCGGCGGCCCGATGAGTTCGGCGTAGGCGGCCAGCGCGTCCTCGAAGACGGCCACCTCGGTCGCCGCCTCGATCGCCAGCTCGAGCTCAGAGGTGTGCTCGACCCAGCGGTACACGGCCTAGCTTGGCGGCTGGAACACGTCGGCGCCACACCCCGCCACGAGCGCGCCGAGGACGTCCTCGGCGACGACGGCGCGCAGGGAGGGGTGCGCGAGATCGACCTCGATGTCGGGCCACGACTCGAGCCCAAGCGAGCGTGCACCCTCGCTGGAGCCGAAGGACAGAAGAGTCGGAGCCGAAAAGACGCCCCGCCGACCGGTTTGGCGGCGGGCGATGCCTTCGATCTCGCGCAGCTCCTCGAGCGGATCGATGCGCACATTCGAGTCGGAGCCGATGCACAGCGGGATGCCGCGCTGCTCGATCCGTGCCGCAGGCAGGAAGCCGTCGGCGAGATCGGCCTCCGTCGTGGGGCAGGCGCAGATGCGTGCTCCCGCGGCCGCGACCAGGTCGAGCTCCGCGCCGTCCGCGTGGGTGGCGTGGACGATGGTCGTCTGCGGGCCGAGGCAACCCAGGCGGTCGAGCAGCTCGATCGGCCGGCAGCCATGCTCGGCGAGGCATTCCTCGATCTCGCGTGCCTGCTCGTCGGCGTGGATGTGGAGGGGAAGACCTTCCTGATCGGCGTAGCGTCCGATCTCCTCCAGCCAGTCCGCAGGGCAGGCCCGGACGGAGTGGGGGGCAACGCCGACGGTTGCGCCGCCGGCACGCAGGGTTTCGACCTGGTCCAGGTAGACGGCGACGGATTCCTGGCGGAAGCGCTCGAGCCCGCCGCGGGCGTAGGCGACGTGCAGCAGGACGAGCTCCACGCCTGCTGCTGCGGCCGCCTCGAGCGCCGCGAGCGCCGCGGGTAGCCCGAGGTAGTGGAATTCGCCGACGGCGGTATACCCCGCGGCGCGCAGCTCGAGATAGGCGGCCTCGTATTCGCCGCGGACGAGATCCGGCGTCTGCCGCTCTGCCTCGGCGAGCATCGCCTCGCGCCAGGCCCAGAAGTCGCCGCCGCCCGCGCGGCCGCGCAGCCGACGCTGAAAGGTGTGACTGTGCGCGTCGACGAAGCCCGGCAGTGTCAGCGTGGCCACCGGCGCCGACGCTAGCACCACTATCCTTCGGTCGCATGGCCGCCAGCGCCGTCTCTGCCCCGCTGCGACAGCTTCCGAACGCGCTCACGCTGCTGCGGGTCGTTCTCATCCCGGTGTTCGTGGCCGTCCTACTGGCGGCGGATGGCGGCGCGGCGAGCTGGCCCGCCGGGATCATCTTCGGCGTCGCCGGGGTCACCGACCAGGTGGACGGCTGGCTCGCGCGGCGCTGGCACGTCGAGTCGCGGTTCGGCACGCTCGCCGACCCGCTCGCCGACCGGCTGATGATCGATGCCGCGATCGTCCTCCTCTGGCTCGACGGGAAGCTTCCGTGGCCGGGGCTCGCGGTCATCCTGTTCCGCGACGTCCTGCTCGTGGGTGGCTACCGGCTCGTCGTCCCGCGCGGCTACGAGTTCTCGGTGACACGGCTCGGGAAGCTGGCCACCTGGCTCTTGTACATCGCGATCGGCTTCGTGCTCGTGACGTCCCGCGACACGGAGTGGCCTGAGTGGCTCTTCTGGGCCGGTGTCGCGCTCGCCGTCGTGGCGGGCGTCCAGTACCTGCTCAAGGCGCGTCGCGAGGTCGGCCGCGGCGTGCAGGGAGACGAGGGACGGGCGCGAAGAGAGTAAAAGCCTCAAGCTGAGGTTGACCCCTTGGCCTTCCTGCTGCTTTACTGAAGGTCACTCTCGTCCGCGAAAGGCTTATGGAACCTCTTCCCGACCTTGCCACTCTCTCCGACGACGAGCTGAAGAAGCTGATCGAGCAGCTCGAGCACGAGGAGAACGAGATCTCGTACCGCCGCCGGCTGCTGCAGGGCCGTGTCGACATCCTGCGCGCCGAGCGGAACGCGCGCCTCAAGCGGTCCGTCGAGGGGGGGACGGCGGAGCTTGCCGACGTCGGGAAGCTCGCCGACATCCTCTCAACGAAGGGAGCGCGCTCGGCGAAGGAAGAGGCGTGAGCCGCCGGCTCCGGACGGGGTCGCTATGAGCCACGTCTACTGCCCCGAGTGCGGCTTTCAGAACCCCGAGGCCGCGAACTACTGCTCGAAGTGCGGCTCCATGCTCGCCAGGGACGAAAGCGGCGAAACGACGATGACCTTTGCACCCGAGGAAGCCGATGAGGCGCCTTCCCCCGTTGACACCGGGATCGCCGGCCCGGCGCTCGTCGTGCGCTCGGGCGGCGGTAGGGCAGGAGAGAGCTTCGTTCCGTCCGACGAGCGAACACTGATCGGCCGGTCGCCGGAATGTGACGTGTTTCTCGATGACGTCACCGTGTCGCGTTGCCATGCCGAGCTCGTGCGCGCCGGTGGGACGTTCGTCATTCGCGACCTCGGCAGCCTGAACGGCACGTTCGTCAACCGAAGGCGGATCGAGTCCAAGGAGCTCGAGGACGACGACGAGCTCCAGATCGGCAAGTACCGCCTCGTCTTCCGGGGATGAGCACCGTCATCCGCACCGCCGGCGACAGGCGCCTGCTGACGATCGGCGCGGTCTGCGCCAGTCTGCAGGAGGAGTTCTCGGACGTCTCGATCTCGAAGATCCGCTACCTCGAGGATCAGGGACTTGTGACGCCGCGGCGGACCCGTGGCGGCTACCGCCTCTTCAGCGACGAGGACGTCGAGCGGCTCCAGACGATCCTCCGCTTGCAGCGGGACGAGTTCATGCCTCTGCGCGTGATTCGGCAGCAGCTGTCGTCCGGGGCTGCGAGCGAGCGCCGCCGACGCCGCGGGCCGGGTCTCGGGGAGAGCGAGCGCGAGGTGGATCTCGCCGAGCTTTGCGAGCGCGCGTCCATCACGCCCGCGCTGGCCCGCGCGCTCGAGGAATACGGGCTCCTCACGCCGCGAATCGAGGCGGGCGAGCGCATCTACCGCGAGAGCGACGCCGACATCGCGGCGGCCAGCGGTCGGATGGCCCGCTTCGGCATCGACGCCCGCCACCTGCGCTCGTTCCAGAACGCCGCGGGGCGCGAGGCAGCGCTGCTCGAGCAACTCGTTGCGCCCGCGCTCAGGTCGCGCAACCCGGAGAGGCGCAAGGCCGGCCTCGACGACCTCCAGGCGCTTGCCGAGGCGGCGCAGGAGCTCTCGTCGCTCCTCTTCTGGCGCGACCTGCGGCAGCACTCGGCGCGGTAGGCTCTCACCGTGGAACTCGACCTCGCAGCCCGAATCCGGGACGTTCCGGACTTCCCGACGCCGGGCATCGTGTTCAAGGACCTGATGCCGCTGATCGTCGACCCGCTCTACTTCCGGGAAGCCGTCGACCGCCTGACGGAGTGGGCGAGACCGATGAACCCCGACCTCATCCTCGGCGCGGAGGCACGTGGCTTCATCTTCGGGGCCCCGCTCGCGTACCTCCTCGGTGCAGGCTTCGTCGCCGCCCGAAAGCCGGGCAAGCTCCCCCGGAAAACGGTGCAGGCGACCTACGAGCTGGAGTACGGCACCGAGACGCTCGAGGTGCACGCCGACGCGATCGGCCCCGGCTCGCGAGTGATCGTGCTCGATGACGTTCTCGCGACCGGCGGCACGGCGAAGGCCAAGTGCGGCCTGGTCGAGACGCTGGGCGGCGAAGTCGTCGGGGTCGGGTTCGTCGTCGAGCTGACCTTCCTGCACGGCCGCGAACGGCTGGGCGGCTACGACATCCACTCGCTGGTCTCGTTCTAGCCGGCACATTCCCTGCTGTGAGGGGTGCGTGATCCGTCCGGCCTGCCGATTAGAAGGTCGGTATGTACGACGCGCTCACGAGCACCTGGTCGTTCTCCTGCCCGACACGCGGCGGGGCGCGTGTCGCGCTCTCGGCGTTCCGACAGCTCGAGCGCCTGCCCGGAGCGACGCATCCCGCCGTCTACCGCATCCGCTTCGACTGCGGCTGTGGCGACGAGCACCTCGGCCTCCTCTCGCACGACGACCTAGACTGGGCACCGCTCGGGGCAGGCGCCGGCACCTTCGTCAACCTGATGACGTCTCGTTCCGAGCACGCGGGCGCTGAGCTCCTCGACCTGGCCGCATCGCGCATCCGGGCGGGGGACTGGCCGTGGAGCTTCTTCTGCTACCGGGAAGGGCGGCCCCGCCCGGCCTACCCGTCATCGTTCCTGCTCGTCGCGCCGGGCGGCTGCTCGCTCGGCATCGCGGTGTGTTGCCCGGAATGCGGCGCAGTCTCGGTCAACCTCGTCACGCCGGAGCACGTGGGGGTTCCGTTCAGGAACGACACGCGCATCGGTGTGGTCGAGCACGTTTTCGGCCGCGACGCGCTCTCCACGGTCGACGAGTTCCGCTCCGAGCTCAACTCGGCACGGTTCGACGAGAGGCGGCTGGATCTGCCGTGAAGAGCCGGTACGACCGCTTCCCTGAGAGGGGGGATCACTCAGATCCTCCTTCTCAGCCGATACGGAGGGAGATGGACGCCGCCTCTCTTCTCCTGTTGCATTGCTTCGCCCTCGACTTCGCCGAGCGGCGGGAGCCCGCCCGCGTGCGCCTCGACGCGCAGATCGGGCACGAGTTCGCCTCGCAGCTCGTTGCGGCTTTGACGACGCGTTCTCGCGTCAGCTAGGTCACGCGCCGGCCGGGGTGCTCCTCGCCCCGCAGCCGGACATACACGAAGATCACGCCGCCCGCGACGAGCGAGAGGATGAACGCCGTCGCTCCTCCGACGCCGATCGACAGCATCCCGAGCCAGAGGTAGAGGAAGAAGACGACCGACCAGACAAACGAGATGACGCCGTGGTCGAAGCTCGGAAACCGGAGGTGCATCGCGGCGATCCTAGCGGAGGCGACGCGGTCGGAACACTGAAGGGGTACGGGACCACGAATTCACCGAGCCGGTGGCGCTTTCGTCCACCCAACCCGCTGACATTCCGCTTTCGCGTACCGCCGGCAAGCTGAGCTTCGACCTAGTAGCGCTCCGTGCTCGGTGCACGCGCAAACCTACGACCTGCGGCAGGTCGAGCGCAAGCGCAAGCCGGAGCAGATCGTCGCACTTTGCGGGTTTTTCATAGCCCGTCGCCGGGGAGCGTGGGAACCGTAGGATGGCTCCGTGGGCCGCCGCACAGTAGCCGCCGTCGCCGGAGCGGCCTTGCTCGTCGCGTTCGCGCTCGCTGCCGCTGGAGTGGGGGAGGAGGCGGGTGCGCTTTCCAACTGGCAGGCGCTGGCGCTGGGGTTCGTGCAGGGCGCGACGGAGCTGCTGCCGATCTCCTCGTCGGGACATCTCATCGTCGTTCCATGGCTTGCCGGCTGGACGTACCTGGAACAGCACGACGCCTACAACCAGACATTCGACGTCGCGCTTCACCTGGGTACGCTCGTCGCCGTCGTTGCGTACTTCTGGGCAGACGCGCTGCGGCTCCTGGGGGCCTGGCTTCACAGCGTGCGGCGACACAGGATCGAGACGCCGGACGAGCGGGTGGCGTGGTTCGTCTTCGTCGCGACTATCCCGGCGGCCCTCGCCGGCGCTCTCGGGGAGAGCCTGATCGCCGAGCACCTGGGCGAGCCGTGGCAGATCGCGATCCTATTGGCCCTCTTCGCCGGAATCCTGTGGTGGGCCGACCGGCGCCCGCAGCGCCGCGAGATGAGCGACCTCGGCCTGGTCGCAGCGGCCGGAATGGGGCTCGCGCAGAGCCTCGCCCTCATGCCCGGAGTCTCACGATCGGGGATCACGATCACGGCGGGACGCCTGCTCGGTCTCGACCGGGACTCGGCGGCGCGCTTCTCCTTTCTGCTTCTGATCCCGACGGTTCTCGGCGCCGTCGTCTACAAGGGATTGAAGGACGTAGCCTTCGGCACCCTGCCGGCCGGATGGGTGGGGCCGTTCGCGGTCGGCACGATCGCAGCGGCCGGTAGCGGCCTGCTCGCGGTCTCGGCGCTGCTCGGGTATGTGCGCCGGCACGACTACTCGCTGTTCGTCGTCTACCGCCTGCTCGCTGCGGCCGCGGTCCTCCTACTGATCGCAACCGGCGTGCGCGCAGCGACGTTCTAGCGCCCCTGCGGAGCCGACCGGCGGGGAGGCAGACCCGCCGGGAGCTCATCTTCTGCAGCTTGACATAACACCGCTTATCGCGCGTGCCCCTAGACACGGGCTTTGCGTGGAGGCAAGCTCTTCCAGGCACAGTGGACACCGACGACCGCACGCCCCGGACCAGCGCGGACATCGAGCAGTTCCTCAGGAGCGACGACGTCCGCGCGCTGCTGGAGGCCGCCGAGCAGTCTGGCTTGCTGCGCACGGCGGAGCTCGCCGAGCTCGTCGAGGGACACGAGCTCGATCCATTCGAGCAGGACGCTCTCGCGCGGGAGCTCGAACAGCGCGGGATCGAAGTGCTTGAGCACGCCGCGGCGGAGATCGAGGTCGCCGTCTCTTCACAGGAGTCCACCACGGATGCCCTGCAGCTCTTTCTCCGGGAAGCGGGCCGCCACGCGCTCCTCACGGCCGCCCAGGAGGTCGCGCTCGCGAAGCGGATCGAACGTGGCGACGAGGCTGCAAAGCAGAGGATGATCCAGGCAAACCTCCGTCTCGTCGTATCGATCGCGAAGAACTACCGCAACCAGGGGCTGCCGTTCCTCGACCTCATCCAGGAGGGCACCCTCGGGCTCATCCGCGCCGTGGAGAAGTTCGACTGGCGCCGTGGTTTCAAGTTCTCCACCTACGCCACGTGGTGGATCCGGCAGGCCGTCGCTCGCGCGCTGGCCGACAAGGCGCGCACGATCCGCATGCCGGTGCACATCGTCGAGCGGCTGCAGAAGATCAACCGCGCGGAGCGGACGCTCTGGCCCCAGCTCGGCCGTGAGCCGACCGTCGCGGAGATCGCCGACGAGGCCTCGCTGCTCGTCCAGCAGGTGCACGATGTGCGCGCCGCAGCTCGCGCATCGACGAGCCTTGACCAACCGGTCGGAGACGCCGAGGACGCCGTCTTCGGAGACTTCGTCGCCGGCGACGGTCCCCTCCCGGAGGAAGAAGTCGAGCAGGCGCTGCGCCGCCAGGCGCTCGCGCAGGCGCTCCGGACGCTCACGGACCGCGAGCGTGAGGTGGTGGCCATGCGCTACGGGCTCGCCGACGCGGAGCCGCAGACGCTGGAAGAGATCGGCCGCCGGCTCGGATTGACCCGCGAGCGCGTTCGCCAGATCGAGCTGGAGTCGCTCAGGCGCCTCGCGACGCTACGCGAGATGCAGGCAGTCGAGAGCTCGACGTGAAGCCCAGCGCCGCGCCGCTGAAGATCGGCTCCGCCGCGTCGGCCCCGATCCGCGCGCAGGCTGCCTCGTAGGCCTCATCGAGTCGCGCGGGGCGCGTCTGGCGGTGGCCGTCGGAGGCGACGAGCTCGGCGTGCCCACTCTCGACGAGACGCCAGGCCAGAGCGCGCGTGGCCGGGCCGTGACCTCCCAGGAGCGAGCTCGCATTCACCTGCAGGAGCCAGCCGCGCTCGACGAGGGCGTCTGCGAGGGCAGGTCGCTCGAGCACCGCATCGGAGCGCTCGGGGTGTGCGATCACCGGCAGCAGGCCGGCGCTCTCCGCGTGCTCGGCAAGCCGCACCAGGAGAGCGGCAGAGCCAGAGAAAGGCACTTCCATCAGCACCGCCCCCGTCCCTTCCAGCTCGTAGCGGCGAAGGTCTTCTTCGAGCAGCGGTGGAGCCGGCGTGAGCTCGAAGCCGAGCCGCAGGTCGAGCCCTGCGCGTGGCGCGAGCACAGCGAAGCGCTCGCGGACCTCGCTCTCGCGCTCGCTCGTCAGCGGCAGGTGTGGCCAGACGTGCGGCGTGGCGAAGAGAACCCGCGTGCCGTGGCGCGCGGCGTCGCGGCAGAGCACCTCGCCCTCCCCCACGCCGGACGCGCCGTCGTCCCCGGAGGGAACCACGTGGCTGTGCACGTCGACGAAGAGTGGCCTGTCCACTCCCCCAGCGTAGCGGCGGCCCCTACGTGCGGAGGTAGAACTCGAGCCCTGGCGCGACCGCGCGCAGTTCGCGCAGCGCGCGCGACTCGAGCTGGCGGACGCGCTCACGGGTGATGCCGAGCCCGCTGCCGACCTCTTCGAGCGTCATCGGCGTTTGGCCGGCGAGACCGAACCGCTGCTCGAGCACGTAGCGCATGCGCGGGTGCAGCTCGGCGAGAGCGCGGTGGAGCTCGCTCGACCGCAGCCGGTCCGACGTCTGGGCGTCCGGCTGGTCGGTCTTCGTGTCCTCGAGCAGGTCGCCATAGAGGCTCTCGCCGTCGCCGACCGGCGTCTCGAGGCTGACGGTGTCCTGGATCAGCTCGAGCAACTCCCGCACTCGCTGGGCGGGGAAGCCGCTCTCCACGGCGATCTCGTCGAGCGACGGGTCGCGGTTGAGCTTCTGCGCGAGCACGCGGCGGGAGCGCGTGACGCGGCGCACCTGCTCGGCCACGTGCACAGGCAGCCGGATGGTGCGGCCCTGCTCGGCGAGGGCGCGCGTGATCGCCTGGCGAATCCACCAGGTTGCGTACGTCGAAAGCTTGTAGCCCATCGTGTAGTCGAACTTCTCGACCGCACGAATCAGGCCGAGGTTCCCTTCCTGGATCAGGTCGAGCAGAGGGACCGGCGCCTTTGTGTAATGGCGCGTGATGGACATGACGAGGCGCAGGTTCGACTCGATCAGCTTGCGCTTGGCGTCGTCGTCGCCCTGGTCCTTGCGGCGGGCGAGCTCGCGCTCCTCCGGTGGTGTCAGCAGCTTTCCGTCGCCGATCGCTCGGACATAGAGCTTCAACGGATCCTGTGTCGCCGGCTCGAAGTCGAGGTCGATCTCGAGTTCGAGGTCCTCGGCGGCCTCGTCCGGCTCGGCCGCCGCGGGCGGCGCCGGCAAGAGCTCGAGGCGCGGCTCCGCGGCCGGCGTGCTCGCACGGGACTCAGCAAGAGGCTGGTGCTCCACGAAGCGGTTATCGGTTGCCGGTGCACGCGGCTTGAGCACCGCGCGAGGATTTGCTCGCTGGTACGCGAAGGAAAGCCGAACAAATCCTTCACACGCGGCGCCTTTCGGCCGACTACGGTGAGTGTCACGGGCGCCACGGGTGTCCGGACGGCCTCCTAGGATCGAGCGACATGTGCGGTATAGCGGGATATAGCCTCTCCAGCGGATCGCCCGCCGATCGGACGCTTGCCGCGCAAGCGCTCCTCGCCGGGATCGCGGAGCGCGGGGCCGACGCGGTCGGCTACGCCTACCGTGAGGATGCGGGACCGATCCGGGTGTACAAGCAGCGCTCCGGCGCAAGCGCGTTGCTCGACCAGCTCAGGGTTCCCGCCGCGGCCACCCAGGTGCTCGTGCACGTTCGTGACTACACCAAGGGTCACCCGACGATCGAGGCCAACAACCACCCCATTCGCCACGGCGCCGTGGTCGGGGTCCACAACGGAATCGTCGTCAACGACGACGAGCTGTTGGCCCGCTACGGCCTCGAGCGTGCGCATCCCGACATGACGGTTGATTCGGAGGCGATCTTCGCGCTGGTGGAGCGGAACGGCGGGGATGCGGCAGCGCTCGAGGAGATGCAGGGCGCGATCGCGACCTCGTGGCTCGACGAGCGCGCTCCCGCAACTCTGTTCCTCGCCCGCGGCGCCTACCGGCCGCTCTGGATCGGCACGTCCTCCGACGAGTTCTTCTTCGCCTCGACGCGCGACGCGCTCGAGGTCGTGGAGCGCGCGCTCCGCAAGACCCTCCGCAAGCGTGAAGTCTCCGAGGGAACCCTGCTCCGGGTCGAGAGCGGCAAGATCGTCGGGCGTTCACGCTTCCACCCCGACCGTTCCTACTGTGAAGAGAACGCTCTGCCCGCCGTTCGCGCCCCCCAAGAGGGCGTGTTCTGCCTCGAGCGCATCGCGGCGATCGTCGCCGCAGCGGCCTAGCCTCGGCTGACGGTGCCGTCGGCCGCCACGGCCGCGCCGTCCTCCAGCAGTCGCGCCCGCACGAGGAACTGGAACGCGGCCCAGCCGCCCGGGCGCACGTCGATCATCCGGTACACCTGCCACTCGGTCAGCAGGCCGGGATCGGCTCGGCGGGCCTCGGCCCAGTCGGCCATCCTCGGGAGGCGGCCTTGCCGTTGCGCGAGCGCCGCGCCCTGTGCGACCGCTCGCTCCAGGCGCTCGTCCCCCACCGGCACGTCGAACCCGGCTTCGCGCAACGCAGTCGTGAGCGAGCCGAAGGTGTGCCAGATCAGTGATTTCGAGGGCATCGCGCCGCGACGCGCCTCAATGTCGCGTGCGGTCGGCGTACGCCCGAGCTCGTCTCCGAGCCCGCGCAGCAGGCCGAGCAGCTCATCCCTCGTGACGAAGCGGCGCGGCACGAGACCCGCCTCGCGCTTGGCCACGTTCCAGCCTCCGAATCGCTCGATCACCGTCTGCGGGTGCACCTTCGTCTCGGGATCGGCCACGAACTCCCGCATCGTGGGTGACCGTCCGAGCCGCACGGCACAGGAACGCAGCTCGGCGAGCATCTCGTCGTCGGAGTAGCGACGGCGGATACCTGCACGGAACTCGGCGAGCGCCGCCTCGTCGATAGCGGCGACCGTGAGTCGCCGCCGGGGGCCGGCCATGCAAATAGCTTAGAGCTTTTTGCAAGGAATGCAAGAACGTCCGAGCGCACGTCCACCGCTCCGCGGCTCGCCGCTGGCTCTGAGGCTAGGAGACGGCGCGCAGGAGCGACTTCGTGCGGCCGGCGTCCCCGCTATCCAGACTCTCGAGCGGGAGGATCCGGTCGAGGGCGGCAACGCAGCGGGCGCAGAACTGCGAGCCCGCCTGCCGGCGCAGCTCTTCGAGCGCCTCGTCGAGCGGCCGCGCAGCGCGGTAGATGCGCGTTGTCAGCATCGAGTCGAGTGCGTCGGCGACGTGGATGATGCGAGCTCCCAGCGGGATCTCCTCGCCCTTCAGGCGATCCGGGTAGCCGGTGCCGTCGAAGCGCTCGTGGTGGTGCCGGATCGACGGAACCGCATCGTCGAGGAAGCCGAGGCGATCGATGATGCGCGCGCCTTCGTCAGCGTGTCGCTGCATCAGTGCCCACTCCTCCTCGGTGAGGCTCGCCGGCTTCAGAAGGATCGAGTCCGGGATCGCGAGCTTGCCGATGTCGTGGAAGAGCGCAGCATGGCCGAGCAGGTCGAGCTCGGCCTGCGAGAGCTTGAGCTCCCGGCCGATTGCCAGAGCGAGCTGCTGGACGCGGCGCGAGTGGCCCGCCGTGTACGCGTCGCGCGCGTCTACCGTCGCCGAGAGGCTCTCCATCGCCGCCGTCGAGCGCTCCTTGAGCAGCCGGTTCGCCTGCTCGAGCGAGACGTTCTGCGTGTGGATGGTCTCGGCCGCCTGACGGAGCTTCTGGGCCGAACGCCTCGTGTGTGAGAGGTACGCCTCCTGCGTCTTGCGCATGAGCAGCAGCGGCACTGCGAAGACCGCGACCGCGTAGAGGCCGGCCGCGTGGTACCCGATCGCGATCACGCCGGCGATGAAGCCGTAGACGACGTAGTGCGGCGCGAGCCATGCGAAGCGCTCATGCCAGACGCGCCACCACTTCTCGCGGCCCTCGAGCGCAAGCGCGAGCGACAGGAGGCCGGTGTTGACGGCGAAGTAGACGGCCCCGGCGGCGAGGCCGGCAGCCGCAGTGACGAGCTCGCCGAGGGGGCCCTGGAAGCCGGCGGCAAACACGCCGGCCGCGGCGAGCGAGGCGAGCGAGAGCGCACCGATGTTGAAGAAGTGCCGGTCGATGGGTGCGCGGCGCGCGCTCCACTCGACGACGGACGTCGTGAGCGCGAGCGCAAGCGCGGCGCGGGGGCCGAAGAGGGCAGCACCAGCGAGCGCGCCGACGGCGCTGACCGAGATCGATCCGTCGTCCACCTCGAGCGAGAGCGCCTGGCCGACACCGACGAGGAGGAGGATCGCGAGCAGGCCGACCACGTCCGTTGAGGCGCCGAGCGCGATCCCGGCGGCGCCGGCGGCGATGCCGAGGGCGGCCACGAACACGACGAGCGTCACCAGCCGCTTCGAAAGCTCGACGAAGCGTGGACCCTCGACGCTGTGCGTCGTGTGGCGGCGCACCTGCGCCGGCAGCTCGGGAACGTGTGCGAGCGGGCCGAGATCGCCGTCCTCGGAAGGTACGGCCACGAGGTCGCTCCGCTCGACCGGAGTCAGCAGCGGCTCGGAGCTGGCACCGAGCACGCGGTTGCGCCCCTGGAGCTTCGCCCGGTACACAGCGAGGTCGGCCTGGTGGATGAGAGCGTTCGCGTCGACTGCGTCTCCGGGAAAGCCGGAGACCCCGATCGAGATCGTGGCGCGAATCGGCTCGCTGGAGGTCTCGACCTCGAAGCGCCTGTCCGCGACGGCGCGGCGGATCCGCTCGGCGATCTCGAGCGCCTGCTCGACCGGCGTCTCGGGGAGCAGGATGCTGAACTCCTCACCGCCGAACCGGGCGGGGACGTCGTAGTGGCGGAGCTGCGCGCGGAAGACGTCGGCGATGCCCTTGAGGACGGCGTCACCCGCGAGGTGCCCATAGGTGTTGTTGATGTCGCGCAGGAGGTCGAGGTCGGCCATGATCAGCGACAAGGGCCGCTCGAAACGTCCGGCGCGCGCCACCTCCTCCGACAAAGCGCTCGCGAAGTGGCGGGCGTTGAAGAGCCCCGTCTTCGGATCGACGCGGGCCTCGGCCTCGAGCTGAGGCACCGACAGCGCGCGATGAATGAGGACCAGCGGTGCGATCGCAAACGGGATCAACCACGGGTTCCAGAGCCAGAAGGCGGCCACCCCCACTCCGAGCGCGGCGAACACGACCTCGGTGGAGAGGTGCTGGAACGAGAAGAGCATCCGCATCGGCTGCCCCCGGCCGAGCAGGAGCATGGGCGCGATCACGGCAGAGTTGAGCGTGACGAAGACGACGGCTGCGGCGGCGCCCGCGAGCGCGAAGCGGGCGTCCGGGTTCGCGACCACGCCGTCGAGGCTCTGCACGCCGCGCGCGGCGCCCCAGGCACCCATCGTCGCGAGCGTGTAGTTGAAGATGTTGAAGCTCTGGATGTACCAGGCCGCGCGGCTGCGAAGCCACTCGGGGACATGCTGAACGATCGCGATCAGCGCGACGAGCTCCGGCGGGAGCAGAAGGGCGGCCGGCAGCAGGATCACGCCGGTCGTGTGGTAGGACCGGTTGCCCGGCGTGCGGACGACGAAGAGCTGGGCGAGTGCGACGCTTGTGCCGAGGATCACAAACGTCGTCCAGTCGCGTGTGTGCTGGTCGATCCGGAGCACGAACGGCCCGGTAACAGCAACCGCGATCAGGGCGACGATGACGAAGTAGGCGGACGCCTTGGGCGACAGGCGCGTCGAGGCGCCGTCGCCGATGCGCGGAGGCTCGAAAGCCGCGTCGGAAGGGATCGCGCTCATCGTGTCGGTACCGGCTCCCGCATGCCCTGCCTCTCTCGTCTGTTCTCGGGGCCCTCGCCGGCGCGCGCCGGCCGCAGTGAGAGTCCGAGTCGGTGTCGTACGGACGGCAACTTAGGCGTTGGGGGGGGGCATCACTCATCCCCCATTGGGGGTACCGAGACTCAGGATCCCCCCGAAGGGTGAAGCCGGGGCCGGCCGCTTGGGCCGGCCCCGGAAGTCACTCACCTACGGGATCGGGACTTCGGCCGGGATCGTGAGATCCGGATCGGCCGCTGCAGCCTCTTCCTCGATCGGCGTCAGCTCGTAGCCGTCGAGGTCGAGCACGTCGCCGTCGGCCGCGTCCTCCCAGGATACGTCCGTCCAGGACACGTCCGAGGTGGCGACGTCCGTCCAGGAGACGTCGCTCC
>CAYGLV010000003.1:21595-46870 GCA_964351025.1 uncultured Gaiellales bacterium
ACGTCCGTCCAGGACACGTCCGAGGTGGCGACGTCCGTCCAGGAGACGTCGCTCCAGGAGACCGAGTCCCAGGAGACGTCGCTCCAGGAGACCGAATCCCACGAGACCGAATCCCAAGACACGTCCGTCCACGAGACGTCCGTCCAGCTCACCGCGTCGAACACGGGGCCGTCGGCGCTGGCGATCACGAACCGGTTGAGCGCCAGGTTCGGGTTGGCCGCGTTCTTCGGCAGGGTGCCGGCGCGGGCCGCGTTGACCTGGCCGACGCCGCAGGAGCCGGGGGCCGCCTGCGGGACAGCACGGGCGCGGGCCATCATCGTCGCCTTCACCTCGTCCGGCGTGAGCGCCGGGAAACGGGCGAGGAGCTGGGCCGCGATGCCCGAGACGACAGGCGTCGCGAACGACGTGCCCGACAGCTCGATGTAGCCGCCGCCGACGAGCTTGTCGGCCTTCAGTGCCGCGAGCGTCGAGCCGAGCGGGACCGGGCCGACCATGTAGCGGCCGGAAGCGCAGATCTCAGGCTTCCAGAAGCCGTCGTACGTCCTGCCGTAGGCCGACCACGGCGCCCTGCCGTCGTCGCCGATCTTGGCCGTGCCGCCGAGGTCCATCGCACCGACGGTGATCACGAACGGGTCGTTGCCGGGCGCATAGCGCACCCCGCTCGGGCCCGTCGCGCTGCCGTAGTTGCCGGCAGCCGCCACGACAACGACGCCGCCGAACCAGAGCTTCTCGACCGCCCGGTCGAGCGGGTCGTTGTAGAACGGCCCGATCGCGCCGGAGTGCAGCGAGAAGTTGGCGACGCGGATGTTGTACGCGCTCTTGTTCTGGTAGATCCATTCGGCCGCGGCGATGACGTCGCTCGTCCGGCCCATGCCGGTGTCGTCCATCACGTCGAGCATCACGATGTCGGCGTTCGGCGCCGCACCGGCATAGCCGGCAGCGGAGCCCGCGGCGATCCCGGCGACGAACGTGCCGTGGCCGCGACCGTCGCCGGCCGAGTTGTTCGGCAGCGACGTCATGTTCACGGACGTCACGTTCCGCCCGGCGAAATCGAGCTTGCTCGTGTCGATCCCGGAGTCGACGAACGCGATTGCGGGGGCCTTCGGGCCACTCCACAGCCGCGCCACGCCGCTCTCGTGCGGCCAGAGCTGCGTCGAGGAGTACGCGACCCCCTTCACGGCAGCGTCCTCGGTGACGATCAGGCCCTTGATCTTGGCCAGCTTGCTGAGCTCCTTGGCGGTCAACTCCATGGTGAAGGCGTTGATCAGCCCCAGCTTGCGCTGGTACTTGCCCAGCTTGCGCGCAGCCTTCTCGGCGTCCGGCGAGGTCTGATCGACCTGCACGATCACCTTGACGACTGCGTCCGGGGACTTGCTCGCCTTGTCCTTCAACTGCTGGGAGACAAACGAGACGTCGCCCGCGGCCGGTGCGCCAGGAGCGCCCGACCCGGCGGCTGCCGTAGCCGCAAGTGGCACGGCGAACGCCAGCACACCGATAAACGTTACGAGCCCGCGGCCTCCCTTGCCCCAAAGGGCGCTGGAGCGGAACTCTCCCCCGCGGTTGCCCGAGCCCCAGAGCGCGCTCTGACGCACGTCGCCGCGAGTGCCGCATGTCCTACGTGACATTCTCTCTCCTTGTCCGCGCCACAGCGCGTGCCGCCTGTTTACTCCGCAGTGCCGACGCCGGACCGCATGAGCCGGCCGCCGGAAACTGGAACCGCGCGTACCGTATGCCCCGTCCCGCCCCCACTCCTCCCCCTTTATGGGGAGAGGGAACCAAGTTCACTCGAACGGGGGAGTACCTGTCCTCCACCGCGAGCGGCTACGCTCGCCCCCATGGCTGCACGCCTCGCATTCGAGATCGCGGCTGCCCGCGCAACGGCCCGGCTCTCGCGCCTGGCCGGCCGCGGCGGTGGGACGACCGTGCCGGGCAAGCTCCTCCAGACGCTCGATCCCGGCGCAATCGATGCGCTCGCGGCCCGGCTGCCGGATGGATCGGCGCTCGTCTCCGCGACCAACGGCAAGACGACGACGACGGCGATGGTCGCGCGCATCCTCGGAGCCCGCAGCCGGCTCGCCTGGAACCGCGCCGGCGCAAACCTCGTCTCGGGCGTGGCGACCGCGCTCGTGGCCGCGCGCGGCGCGCAGCTCGGCCTCTTCGAAGTGGACGAAGCAGCCCTTCCGGAGGTCGCACGCCGTCTGCGCCCCCGCGCGATCCTGCTCGCGAACCTCTTTCGCGACCAGCTCGACCGCTACGGAGAGCTCGAGCACATCGCCGAAGGCTGGCGGGACGCAGTGGCAGGGCTCGATGCAGGCGCCGTCCTGGTGCTCAATGGCGACGACCCGCTCGTCTGCGACCTGCGCGACGCCGCTCTCGGGCGCACGGTTCTCTTCGGGCTCGACGATCCGGCGCTCGCGCGTCCGGCGCTCCAGCACGCGGCCGACTCGAAATACTGCCTCCGCTGCGGAGGTCCGTACGCCTACGAGGCCGCTTACGTCGGTCACCTCGGCGACTACCGCTGCCCCGCGTGCGGGCACGCTCGGCCGCGTCTCGACGTCGTTGCGCGCAGGATCGAGCCGAACCGGCTTCAGTCGGTCTCGTTCGATCTCGTGACGGCCGGCGGGCAGGCCCGAGTGACGCTCCCGTTGCCGGGCCTCTACAACGTCTATAACGCCGTGGCTGCCGCTGCGCTCGCCCAGACCCTCGGCGCCACGCTCGACGAGATCCAGGCGGGGCTCGAGGGCTTCAGCGCTGCGTTCGGGCGCTTCGAGCGGATCACCGCCGGCGACAAGACGCTGCTCGTCCTGCTCGTCAAGAATCCGGCCGGCGCCAACGAGGTGATTCGGACGCTCGCGGACAGCGCACCCCGCGTGCTGCTGATCGCGCTCAACGATGCCACCGCGGACGGCAAGGACGTGTCGTGGATCTGGGATATCGATCTGGACTCCCTGCTTGCGGGTGCGCAGACGGTGATCGCGTCGGGCGACCGCGCGGCCGAGCTGGCCGTTCGGCTCGTGTACGGCGGGCTCGAGCGCTCGGCGCTGGTCGTCGAGCCCGACCTCGAGCGGGCGCTCGACCACGGGCTCGCGCTCGTCCCAGCCGGCGGAGAGCTGCCGGTGCTGCCGACCTACACCGCGATGCTCGCGCTGCGCGGGCTCGCCGCGCAGCGCGGGCTCGTCGCTCCCTACTGGGAGCACACTCCGGCCTAGTCGGTCCAGGAGACGCTTGTGCTGGCCGGGCCGTCGGACCACGAAACGGCGTCGGACGTGCCGCTGCTCTTCGTCGCGCCGGCGGCGAGCGCCAGGGCGGCGAGGAGCGCAGCCAGCAGAAGACCAGCCTTACGGTGATTCAGCCAGGTGTGCCGCATGTCATGCCTTCCTTCTCCGGGCGACGCGACCGCCGCGCCGCTCGTGCTTGGAGGCACAATGGACCGAGCCGCCACCGGTCCGCGTCCCCCGATAGCGGTAGCGACGCCTGAATCCCTCGCTTGAGGGAGTGGCCTAGGATGGCTGCGGCATGCGGATTTCCGTCGTCCACCTCTACCCGGAGTACCTCAACATCTACGCCGACCGCGGCAACATCGCTGTGCTCGAGCGGCGCGCCGCGTGGCGGGGGCACGAGCTCGACGTACGACACGTCGGCCTCGGCGACGCTCTGCAGCCCGGCGCGCAGGACCTCATCTACATCGGCGGCGGGCAGGATCGCGAGCAGGCGCTCGTCGCGCCCGATCTCGCCGGGAGGGGAAGGGCGATCGAGGAGGCGGTCGCGGGCGGCGCTGCGCTGCTCGCCGTGTGCGGCGGTTACCAGCTTCTCGGCCGGGGGTACCGGGACCGGTACGGCGCTTTCCTGCCCGGTGCGGGTCTCTTTCCACACGAGACCGTGGCGGGTGAGCGGCGCATGATCGGTGACGTCCTGCTCGAGTGCGAGCTCGACCCCGGCGAGCGGCGGGCAATCGCGGGCTTCGAGAACCACGTCGGAAGGACGTTCCTCGATGCGGGCGCGACGCCGCTCGGCCGCGTGCTCGCGGGTTTCGGGAACGACGGAGAGTCGGGCGCCGAGGGCTGCAGGGTCGGGACCGCGATCGGGACGTACCTCCACGGCCCGCTGCTCCCGCGCAACCCATGGCTCGCCGACTGGCTCCTCGCGCGCGCGCTGCAGCACGCGACGGGTGGCGAGCCGGCCGTCCTTGCTCCGCTCGCCGACGAGCTCGAGCAGGCGGCCCACGCAGTTTCGGCGCAGCGGGCGCGGGCCGGCGGAGGCCGAGGCAGGCGCTAGGGAACCCAGACGCGGCCGAGGTAGACGGCAGCGTCGCCGGCCCGCCAGCGCTGGAGGAAGCGCTGGATCGGTGGGTGGAGCACGATCGCGTCCAGCTCGCCGATGTCGAAGAGCCGGTGCCCACGCACGGCGTCGTCCTGCGAGCTCACTCCCGTGAGCGAGCCGGAGAGCGTGCCCGCGAAGATGATGTGGACGACGTGCTTGGCGGCGAAGCTCCGTTCGGGCGCAATCGACTCCACGATCGCGACCGGGCCTTCGAGCGGCAGAGCCCCGGGCGCGCCGACAACGCCGATCTCCTCCGCGAGCTCGCGGTGGAGCGCGTCCAGCAGGCTCTCGCCCGAATTGACTCCCCCGCCCGGTAGCAGCCACGCCTCCTGCCCGCGCTTCTCGTGGCGGCACAGCAGGATCTGTGCCCGCCAGCGCAGGATCGCCGAGACCCGGATGCGCGGCTCGCTCATCAGTGCGCCGAGGAGCCGAAGCCGCGTGCGCCGCGCTCGGCGCTGGGCGGGAGCTCCGCGACCTCCACCAGGAGCACGTCCGGGACGGGCAGGACGACGAGCTGCGCGATCCGCATCCCGGGCCGCACGGTGAAGGGCTCGAGGGCGTCGGTGTTCAGCAGCACGACGCGCAGCTCGCCCCGGTAGCCGGAGTCGATCAATCCTGGGGCGTTGACGATCGTGATCCCGTGTCGCGCGGCGAGCCCGGAGCGGGGCTGCACGAACCCCGCATGACCGTCGGGGACCGCGACTGCGAGCCCCGTGCCCACGGTGGCGCGCTCGCCGGGGCGGAGCGTGACGCTCTCGCAGGCGGCGAGGTCGAGCCCTGCGTCGCCGGCGTACGCCTGAACCGGCAGCACCGCGTCCTCCCGCAGCTTGGTGATGTGGAGCTCGATCACGTCGTTGTCGCGGCGCCGGCAGCAGTGGGCCCCTCCGCGATCAGGTAGGCCGCGAAGCGCCGCACCTCCCGGCGGGGAAGGCGCGCGCGGACGAACACTCCCTCCTCCCTGTCCTCCCGCTCGGAGATCGGCGCGCCGAGCCCGTAGAGCTCCGCGAGCGCCGCGCCGTCCGCGTACGGAACCAGAAGGTGCACATCATCGAACCGCTCGGAGAACAGCTCGGCGATGCGCTCGCGCAGCTCGTCGAGGCCTTCGCCTGTGTGCGCCGAGATCTGCAGCGCGGCCGGATGGCGGTTGGCGAGCCGCCTACGCCCGAGCGGATCGACGAGGTCGATCTTGTTCAGCACGAGCTCGAAGGGGACGTCGTCGGCGCCGATCTCGTGCAGAACTTGGGTCACGGCCTCGATCTGGAGCTCCAGCCGTTCCTCGGGCGCCGATCCGTCCGCGACGTGGAGGACGAGGTCCGCCACGAGCGTCTCCTCCAGGGTCGCGGCAAAGCCCTCGACGAGTTGGTGCGGCAACCGCCTGATGAAGCCGACCGTGTCGGTCAGAAGGTAGCGCCTGCCGTCGTGCTCGAAGCCGCGCGTCGTCGGGTCCAGCGTCTCGAAGAGGCTGTCGTTGACGGACACACCCGCGTTCGTAAGCGCGTTGAGGAGCGTGGACTTGCCGACGTTCGTGTACCCGGCGAGCGCGACCGTCGGCGTCTCGGCCCGGCGGCGGGATTTCCTGCGCGTTCCGCGCTGCTTGCCCAGCACACGCAACCGCCTCTGCAGGAGGGCGACCCGCCGGCGCGCGATCCGGCGGTCGGTCTCGAGCTGCGTCTCGCCTGGCCCGCGCGTCCCCACGCCGCCTCCGAGCCGCTCGAGGTGCTGCCACATCCCGCGCATGCGCGGGAGGTTGTACTCGAGTTGCGCCAGCTCGACCTGGAGCTTCCCCTCAGCGCTGTGGGCGTGCTGGGCGAAGATGTCCAGAATCAACTGCGTGCGGTCGACGACGCGGGCGTCGAGCGCGTTCTCGAGCTCTCGCTGCTGGGTCGGATCGAGCTCGTCGTCGACGAGGAGGACGTCGGCACGTGCGGACTCGAAGGCGGTCTTCAGCTCGCCGAGCTTGCCCTTGCCCACGTACGTGTGCGCGTCCGCCCGCGCCCGGCGCTGCACAAGCTCGGCGACGGGCTCGACACCGGCGGTGCGCGCGAGCTCACGCAGCTCGCCGAGCTCGTCGTCGGCATCCACGCCCTTGGCGAGCACGGCGACCACGAGCCCGCGCTCGGGCTCTGCTCCGGGCGCGGGATCGGGCTGGCGCGTCGTCACGGTTCGATTCTGCCACGCTAGGCTGGCCGGCGATGGCCCGCCTCTCCGATCGGCTCGCAGCGAGAACGCTCGAGCTCGTCAACGTCTACTCCGAAAGCCGACACGAGAGCGAGATCGCCGCCCTCGTAGCCTCGCTCGTGCCGGAGGGCTACGAGCCGGTGTACGAGGCGGAGGTCGCTGCCGTCTACGCGCCACCCCGGCGGCCCGGAACGCCACTGGTCGTCCTGGCTGGCCACTACGACACCGTCCCGCCGCAGGACAACATCCCAGGCCACATCGAGGACGGCTGGGTGGTCGGCCTCGGCGCCAGCGATATGAAATCCGGGCTGGCGGTCATGCTCGAGCTCGCGCGGGACCTTGCCGCCGAGCGCGCGGAGACGGCGGTAGACCTCGCGCTGCTCGTCTTCGGCCGCGAGGAGCTGCCTGCGAGTGAGAACCCGCTGCCGGAGCTCTTCGAGGGGACGCCCCTCCTGTGCGACGCTGCGCTGGCGATCCTGCTCGAGCCGACGGACGGGACGATCGAGGCCGGCTGTGTCGGCAACCTCAACGCGCGCCTGGTCTTTCGCGGCACGAGCGCACACTCCGCACGTCCGTGGCAGGGCGAGAACGCGATCTCGAAGGCCGTTGCCGGGCTCGCCGGGATCGTCGCGTCCGAGCGCCGCGAGGCAGTCGTCGGAGGGCTCACGTTCTACGAGGTGCTGACCGTCACGCAGCTGCATGCCGGGATCGCCGACAACGTCGTCCCCGATCGGGCCGTGGCCCATCTCAACTATCGGTATGCGCCCGACCGGACACCCGAGAGCGCCGAGGCGTACATCCGCTCGCTGGTTCCCGACGGTGTGGAGCTCGTGCTCGCCGGCGACGCGCCCCCGGCGCGGGTTGTCACCGACAGCCCGCTCGTGCGGGCGCTGCGTGCGGCCGGCGACCTCGAGCTGCGCCCGAAGCAGGCGTGGACGAACGTCGCCGACTTCACGTCGCGTGGCCTCGACGCGGTCAACTTCGGGCCGGGCTCGACGTTCTACACCCACAAGCGCGACGAGCGCGTGGAGATCGCCTCGCTCGTCGGCGTGTACGAGGCGCTGCGGCGGTTCGTGACCGGTAGCGTCTAGCCGTGCCGCTCTCTCCGGTCCTGCGCGCGCAGGCGACGTATCCGTTCGTCCGGCTCGACGAGGCCCGGTGCGCGGCCGAAGCTCGCGGCGTCGAGGTGATCGACTTCGGTCGAGGCGACCCGCAGGAGCCGACCGATCCAAGGATCCGGGAAGCGCTCGTGTCCGGCCTGCGCGAACGCATGGGCTACCCCACGGCCTCCGGCCTGCCGGAACTGCGGGAGGCGATCGCCCGTTGGGCGGAGCGCCGCTTCGAGGTAGAGCTCGATCCGGCGACGCAGGTCGTGCCGACGCTCGGCTCGAAGGAGGCGATCTTCTCGTTCGCGCAGGTCGTCCTCGACCCAGCCGCCGGCAAGGACACGGTCGTCGTGACGGAGCCCGGTTATCCGGTCCAGGGGCGAGGAGCCGAGATCGCCGGCGCCCGGGTCGTCACGCTGCCGCTGCTCGAGCACAACGGCTTTCTTCCCGAGCTCGAGGCGATCACAGGCGATGACTGGAGCCGGATCGCGCTCTTCTGGGTCAACTACCCGAACAACCCGACCTGTGCGACGGCGCCGCTCGCGTTCTACGAACAGCTCGCCGGGCTCGCGCGCGCGCATGACTTCGTGCTCGCCTCCGACGAGGCCTACAGCGAGCTCTGGTTCGAGGAGCCGCCCGCGTCCGCGCTCCAGGTTGCCGACGTGTCGAACATCGCCGTCTTCAACTCCCTCTCAAAACGGTCCTCGATGACGGGGTACCGCTCGGGCTTCGTCGCCGGCGACCCGACCCTGATCGGCGCGCTGAAGGCCTTCCGCCCCTCCGTCGGGACCTCACCCCAGGAGTTCGTCCAGCGTGCGTCGGTTGTCGCCTGGGACGACGAGGAGCACGTCGAGGCGGCACGCGCCTCCTACGCACGCAAGCGCGCCCTCTTCCTCGACCTGTTCGCGCGCGCGGGCGTTCGCGTTGCCGGGAGCGCTGCAACGATGTACCTCTGGTGCGAAACGCCCCGGAAAGAGGGCTCGGAGGCGTTCGCGCGGCGGCTGCTCGACCACGGCGTGCTCGTCGCACCCGGCGCGTATCTCGGGCCGTCCGGCGAGGGCTACTTCCGGCTCGCGCTTGTGCCGAGCGAGGTCGAGTGCCGCCGTGCCGCCGAGATCCTGGAAGATGTCCTCTGATGGAGGAGCTCAGGCGACAGATCGAGGAGTGCTGGGAGGCCGGGACGCCGGAATCCGGGCCCGTTGAGGAGGCGATTCGCCTGCTCGACCGGGGTGAGCTACGGGTGGCCGAACCGCGCGGGGATGGCTGGGTCGTCAACGAGTGGGCAAAGAAGGCGATCCTCCTCTACTTCAAGCTCCGCAAGGTCGAGCCGATGGACGTGGGCGGGCTGCACTTCCTCGACAAGATCCCCGTCAAGCGCGACTACGCCGAGCGCGGAGTTCGCGTCGTCCCGCCGGGTGTTGCCCGCTACGGCTCGTTCCTGTCGGAGGGCGTGGTGCTGATGCCGGGCTACGTGAACATCGGGGCCTGGGTCGGGCCGCGGACCATGGTGGACACGTGGGCGACGGTCGGCTCGTGCGCGCAGATCGGCGCCGACGTCCACCTCGCCGGCGGCGTCGGCATCGGCGGCGTGCTCGAGCCGCCGCAGGCCATGCCCGTGATCGTCGAGGACGGCGCGTTCCTCGGCTCGCGCTGCATCGTCACGGAGGGCGTGCGCGTCGGCACGCAGGCGATCCTCGCAGCCAATGTCTCGCTGACCGCGTCCGTGCCCGTGATCGACGTTACGGGGCCCGCGCCCGTCGAGTACCGGGGCGAGGTGCCCCCGCGCGCGGTCGTCGTGCCGGGAACGCGCCCGAAGGAGTTCCCTGCCGGGACGTACCAGCTCGACTGCGCGCTGATCATCGGCTGGCGGAGCGAAGCGCACGATCTGCGCGTCTCGCTCAACGACGTGCTGCGCGAGTTTCAGATCGCCGTCTAGACGATCGCCTCTCCCGCGCAGATCTCCTCAGCGGTTCCCGTAAGAACGGCACGCCCGCCGCCGTCCACCGAGACGCTGAGATCGCCTCCCGGGAGATGCACGGTGACCGGGCTCTGACACCAGCCTCTCGCAACGGCGGCCCCTGCGATCGCGACCGCAGAGGATCCCGAGGCCGCGGTCTCCCCCGCTCCGCGCTCCCAGACGAGTGCTGTCACCTCGTGCGGTCCGTCCACGCCGACGAGTTGCACGTTCGTGCGCTCGGGGAAGCGCGGGTGGCGCTCGATCCGTGGGCCCAGGCGGAGGAGCTGCTCCCGCACGGGTGGGCAGAGGACGACGGCGTGCGGGTTGCCGACGGAGACCGGCGTGAACTCGACCGTCTCGCCGTCCAGCTGGAGCGCCTCCGTCTCCCCCACCTCGACTGTGCCCATGTCCTGCTCGACATCGTGGGCGCCGAGGATGCGAGCGGTCATCACACGCGGGCCGACGTGAATTGTCACCACCGCGGCTCCGGTCCGCGCCGCGACCCAGCGTGCGGCGATGCGCGTGCCGTTGCCGGACATCTCGGCCGTGGAGCCGTCGGGGTTCCAGATCACGACCGCCGCGCTCGACCCGCTCACGGACACGACCTCCAGGACGCCGTCCGAGCCGATCCCCGTGCGGACGTCGCAGAGGCGGTGTGCCTGCCCGGGCGTGAGTGGCGCACCGAGCTCCTCGCGCTCGACCAGGAGGTAGCTGTTACCGAGCGCGTGCCACTTCGAGAATCGCATCGACCACCTTCTCCGGGGGCCTGTCCGCATCGATCATGACGATGCCGGGAATCCGGCGCATCCACTTCCGCTGGTAGGCGGAGTACTGCCGTGTGCGCAGGACCACCGTCGCTCGCGCTTCGTCGGCCGGCAGCTCGGCCAGCTCGTGCAGGCCGAGGGCCTGGACCGCCGTCTGCGAGATCGGGCCGGCGAGCGCGCGGCGCGCCTCTTCCGCCGCCCCGGCGGCGAGCATCGCGTCCGTGCGCTCGGCGATTCGCCGCCCGAGCGCGTCGTGCGGGAGATCGAGGCCGCAGATGAGCGTCGGGTGGCGGGTCTCGCCGCTCCAGAGACGATCCTGCGCCGGCGCCAGGCTGGAGCCGGCCTCGACGAGCTCCAGGGCTCGGACGACCCGCCGGCGGTCGTTTCCGTGCACGGCGGCAGCCGCGTTCGCGTCGCGCTCGGCGAGCACAGCGTAGGCCGCAACGGGATCGGCGTCGTACACGGCCTCCCAGCGCTCCCGGGCTCCAGGCGGCGGCGGCGGCGGAAGCTCGAGGTCGGAGAGTGCCGCGCGCAGATAGAGGCCGGTGCCGCCGGCGACGACCGGAGTTCGTCCGGCCGCGAGCAGCTCGTCGATAGCCGCATGCGCGAGCTGCTGGTACTCGGCGACAGAGCCCTCGTGCTCGAGCGGCCAGACGGCGACGAGGCGAGTCGGCCGCGCCGGCTGGTTCGTGATCAGCGGCAGGCCGCGGTAAGCCTGCATGGCGTCGGCCGAGACGACCTCACCCCCCAGCCGGTCCGCGAGCGCCTCGGCAACGGACGTCTTGCCGGAGGCGGTCGGGCCGAAGACTGCGACGACGAGCGGGCTACTCGTGCGAGCCGGGGCCGGCATATGTCTTCCAGCCGATCTCGCTGTCCTCGGTCGCGACCGGCCGGTCCTCGTCGGGGTGGGCTGCACGATGCTCCTGGAACCAGGCGACCGCCCGCGCGATCCCGTCGTCCAGTGGCACGCCGGGCTCGTAGCCGAGCAGGTCGCGCGCCCGGCCGATGTCGGCCACGTAGTGAGTCACTTCGCCGAGCAGCGAGGGCGCGATCGTCATCTCGGCAGCGACGCCGAGCTCGGCGGCGATCAGCTCGGCGCAGCGGACGAGGGTGTTGCCGCGGCCGTACGCGAGATTGATCGTCTGGTTGACCACGCGCCCCTCGGCAAGCGCCTGGATTCCACGTACAACACCGTCCACACAGTCGTCCACGTACGTGAAGTCCAGCGTCTTCTCGTTGCCGCCGAAGACCGTGATCGGCTCGCCGCGCAGCAGCGAGTGGACGAACAGCGGGATCACGCGGACCATGCGGTGCAGGTCGTTGTCGAACCTGCCGTAGACGTTGGAGAAGCGGAAGACGAGGTACGGCAGCCCGTAGCAGCGGGCGAACGAATAGACGAACGCCTCGCCGGCGATCTTCGAAGCCGAGTAGGTGCTCTCCGTGAAGGCGAAGTCGGCGGTCCCCTCGTCGTAGCCCTCGAAGCGATGCACGTCGCCGTAGACCTCGCGGCTGGAGGAGAAGACGATCGGGATCCGCTGCCGCCGGCAGTGATCGAGGACGTTGAACGTCATCACGGTGTTCTCGAGCGCGCGGTGCGGCAGCCGGACGAGCTGGTGCACCTTTGCGTGTGCGGCGAGGTGGACGACGACGTCCGCCGCCGGGAGCTCGTCGCCAAGGGGAGCCGTCAGGTCCTTCAGCAGGTACGGGAACGAGTCGGTCCACGTGTTCGGCCGGACGTCGACTCCGAACACGTCGTGCCCGTCCGCGAGCAGGCGCAGCGCGAGATTCGTCCCGATCTGCCCGCTCGAGCCGGTGATCAGGACGCGCATCAGGCGGCCACCAGCGCTGCCTGCGTACCCCGAAGCGTTGTCGATGTTGCGCCTTCGATCAGCACCGGCACGAGGTCGCCCGGCTCAGCAGCGCCGCTGAAGTTCACCATCGTGTTCCTGCGCGTCCGGCCGCGCAGCACGGCAGTGTCGGTGCGGCTCGGTCCCTCGACGAGCACCTCCTCGACGCGGCCCACGCGCTCGGCGTTCCGCTCCGCTGCGATCCGTTGGACGATCTCGACGAGCCGCTCGAGCCGTTCGTGCTTCACCTCGTCGAGCACCTGGTCCGGCAGGTCCGCCGCCTCGGTGCCCTTGCGCGCCGAGAAGATGAACGTGAACGCGCTGTCGTAGCGCGCCTCCTCCACGGCCTCGAGGGTCTGCGCGAAGTCGTCCTCCGTCTCTCCCGGGAAGCCGACGATCAGATCGGTGCCGAGCGCGAGATCGGGAACGGCTGCGCGGAGCCGCGCGACGAGCGCGAAGTAGCGATCGCGGTCGTAGGTGCGCCGCATCGCCTTCAGAAGTCGCGATGACCCGGACTGGAGCGGCAGGTGCACGTGCTCACAGACCGTCGCGCACTCCGCCAGGGCCTCGATCACCGGCGCCCTGAAGTCCTTCGGGTGCGGGCTCGTGAAGCGGATCCGCTCGATCCCCTCGACGGCGTCGCAGGCGCGGAGAAGCTCTCCGAACTCGGTGTGAAGCCCCGGAGCGAGATCACGGCCCCACGAATTCACGTTCTGGCCGAGCAGCGTGATCTCTCGGACACCGTCCACGGTGAGCCGCGTCACCTCGGCGACGATCTCGCCCGGCCGGCGGCTCTGCTCGCGCCCGCGCACCGCCGGCACGATGCAGTAGGCGCACTTCGAGTTGCAGCCCATGGAGACCTGCACCCACGCGTGGAAAGCCCGCTCACGGTGCAGCGGTAGATCGGCGGCGAAGTGCCGGTGCTCGCCGAACGCTCCCCGAGGTGCCGTACCACCCGCGCCGAGCCAGGCGCCGAGATGCGGGATCGAGCCGGGGCCGAACGCGACGTCGACAAAGGGGTAGAGCTCGAAGATCCGCTCCCGCTGGGCCTCGGCGTAGCAGCCGCCCACGGCGATCACGAGGTCAGGGTTGTCGCGCTTCCGCGCCCCCGCGTTCCCCAGGTACGCCGACAGCTTCGTGTCCGGCTTCTCGCGAATCGTGCACGTGTTGAAGACAACGATGTCGGCCTCGTCGGGCGAGGTCGCCTCACCGATGCCCAGGGACTCCAGCATGCCCTTGATGCGCTCCGAGTCGTGCGCGTTCATCTGGCAGCCGAACGTGGTGACGTGGTACCGCTTCACAGTCGGGAGAGTCTAGTTCGCGACCTCGACCGCGCGGCTCTCGCGGATCACGGTCACCTTCACCTGGCCGGGATACTCGAGGCTGTCCTCGATCTCGCGCGCGATCTCGTGCGAGAGGAGCACGGCGCCGTCGTCGTCAACTTCGGTCGGCTCGACCATGACGCGGATCTCGCGGCCCGCCTGGAGGGCGTACGCCTTCGCCACGCCGGGCTTCGCCGCCGCGATCTGCTCGAGGGCCTCGAGCCGCTTGATGTAGTTCTCGAGGCTGTCGCCGCGCGCACCGGGGCGGGACGCCGAGATCGCGTCCGCGGCGACCAGGATCACGGCTTCGACCGTCTGGGGCTGCACCTCGTAGTGGTGCGCCTCAACCGCGTGTACGACGCCTTGCGTCTCCCCGTAGCGCTTCGCCCACTGCGCCGAGATGCTGGCGTGTGAGCCCTCGACCTCATGTGTCATCGCCTTGCCGAGATCGTGCAGAAGCGCGGCGCGCTTCGCCGTCTTGACGCCGGCACCGAGCTCGGACGCCATGATCCCCACGAGATGGACGACCTCGAGCGTGTGCTTGAGGACGTTCTGCCCGTAGCTCGTGCGGTACCGGAGCCGCCCGAGCACCTTCACGAGCTCCTCGTGGAACTCTCCGCAGTTGGCCTCGAACACCGCCTGCTCGCCGGCCTGGCGGACGTGCTCCTCGAGCTCCGCCTTCGACTGGTAGTACATCTCCTCGATCCGCGCAGGGTGGATGCGCCCGTCTTCGATCAGCTTCTCGAGCGTCATCTTCGCCACCTCCCGGCGGAGGCCGTCGAAGGAGGACAGGACGACCGCCTGGGGAGTGTCGTCGATGATGAAGTCCACACCTGTCAGGTGCTCGAGGGCGCGGATGTTCCTCCCCTCGCGCCCGATGATGCGCCCCTTCATGTCATCCGAGGCGAGCGTGACCATGGAAACGGTCGTCTCGGCGGCGTGACTTGCCGCAACCCTCTGCAAAGCGTCCCCAACGAGGCTCCTGGCGCGCCGCTTGGCGTCTGTGCGGGCCTCCTCCTCGAGCTGGCGCGCGCGCCGGGCGAGCTCGTGCCGGATGAGGTCCTCGGAGCGCTCGAGCAGATGGTGCTTCGCCTCGGCCGTGGTGAGGCCGGAGACTCGCTCCAACTCCCGCACCGTCTCCTCCCTCGCCACCTTGAC
This sequence comes from uncultured Gaiellales bacterium, assembly GCA_964351025.1. Classification (GTDB taxonomy): domain Bacteria; phylum Actinomycetota; class Thermoleophilia; order Gaiellales; family Gaiellaceae; genus CAYGLV01. The sequence goes on from CAYGLV010000003.1 coordinate 36,248, forward strand.
GTCCTCCTGGAGAGCTCGCACGTGCAGCTCACGGTCGAGCAGCCCCTGCTCGCGGCGCGCCAGCTCGGTCAGCTTGTCGTCGATCTCCTCTTCCTTCTGGAGGACGCGCTCCTCGATCATCACGATCTGGCGCCGCCGGTCCTGCACTTCGGTCTCGATCTCGGTCCGAAGTCTCACCGTCTGCTCGCGGCCCTCGATCTGCGCTTCCCGCCGGATCGCGTCCGCCTCGCGGGTGGCCACACGGACGCTCGAGCCGGTGCGCAGCGTCAGCCATGCGGTGGCCACCACACCTCCGACGGCGACCCCGACGAGCACCCCGATCAACGTGAGCATGCCCAGCTCCTGCCTGGCGTATGTCTGATTGCCACGGCCGGAGCCGCGGGTGCTCGCATCCGGCGGTCGGTCGTCAGGCCGCCTTCCGGGATCGGCGAAACACGGTCAGGCGACCGTCCGTGTCCCTCCTGGGCGGACGGTCAGAAGGGGGGAAAAGGGCATCGCATCGAGGGTCAAGGAAAGGTTCACCGATTCGGAAAAGCGCTCTGTGCAGGCCAAACGTTGGATGCAGCCCGCCTATGGTACCTCGTCCGCGGGCCCGTATGCAACGGCCGCTGCAACGGCCTCCTCGGCGAAGCCTTGCGCCGCGAGGTAGCGCGCCGTCTTGGCGCCGGGGCCTCGAGCCTCCACCAGCCGCGCGGCCCGGTCTGTCTCCGGATCGAGAGCGGCCAGCGCGGCGGCGATCTCCTCCGCGCCGATCCCGCGGCGCTCGAGGTCGTCACGGATGAGCGCGTCGCCGGCACCCCGCCCTGCAAGTGCCCCCGCGCGGCTGCTCGCGAAGCGTGCATCGTCCACAAGCCCGGCTCGCGCGAGCGTGCCAAGCGCCCGCTCGCGCTCGGCTCCAGTGACTCCTCGGGCGGCGAGGCGGTCGGCGATCTCTGCGGCCGACCGATCGCGGCTGCGCAGAGCCGTGGTCGCGACGTCGAGGGCCTCGAGACGCCGTAGCTCCCGCCGCAACGCCCTCAGACGATGCCGGTCGAGCTCGTCCCCCACCTCGATACCCGCCCGCATCAGGGCCTCGAGCGGAACCGTCCGCCACGACTCTCCATCCAGGTGAACGAGCGCGCGCCCTCGCCGCACGGGGCGCAGCGCCGTCACGGTCTTTCGTGGCTCTGCCACGACAGACTACGAAACCTCGACGGCCTCGACCTCCGCCGGGGTCTCCGGCTCCTCTTCGAGCTCAGCCGCCACAGGCGACGGAACTGGGGTCTGCGCCGGCAGCAACCGGGCGGAGACGACCTGCTCCGGGGGCGCTTCGGCCTGGATGCGGGCGAGGATCTGCTGCACGATGTCCGGGTTCTCGGAGAGGAAGGCGGTCGCATTCTGCCTTCCCTGACCGAGGCGCTCGTCACCGAAGCTGAAGTACGAGCCCGACTTCTGCACGATCTTCTTCTCGAGCCCGACGTCGAGCACCGAGCCCTCCCAGGAGATGCCGGTACCGTAGATGATGTCGAACTCGGCCTGCTTGAACGGCGGCGCCACCTTGTTCTTGACGACCTTGACGCGGACACGGTTGCCAAACGCCTCTGTGCCGTCCTTGAGGGTTTCGATCCGGCGGATGTCGAGCCGGACGGAGGCGTAGAACTTGAGTGCGCGGCCGCCGGGAGTCGTCTCAGGGTTGCCGAACATGACGCCGATCTTCTCGCGCAACTGGTTCGTGAAGAGGCAGATCGTGTCGGTGCGGTTGAGCGTGCCGGCGAGCTTGCGCAGGGCCTGGCTCATCAGGCGGGCCTGGAGCCCGACATGCGAGTCACCCATCTCGCCCTCGATCTCTGCCTTTGGCGTCAGTGCCGCCACCGAGTCGATCGCGACGATGTCGAGCGCGCCCGAGCGGATCAGCAACTCGGCGATCTCGAGCCCCTGCTCCCCGGTGTCCGGCTGCGAGACGAGCAGGTCGTCCACGTTGACGCCGATCCGCTTCGCGTACGCCGGGTCCATCGAGTGCTCCGCGTCGATGAATGCGCAGATGCCGCCACGGCGCTGAGCCTCGGCGATCACGTGGTAGACGAGAGTCGTCTTGCCCGACGACTCCGGGCCGAAGACCTCGATGATGCGCCCGCGGGGCAGCCCGCCGATCCCGAGCGCGAGGTCGAGCGAGAGCGAGCCGGTCGAGATCGACGCGATTGCGACCTGCGCAGCGTCGTTCATGCGCATGACCGAGCCCTTGCCGAACTGTCGCTCGATCTGTCCGAGCGCGACCTCGAGAGCATCCTCGCGGTTCATCTGTTCATCCTCCTAGCGATACGGCGTCGAGAACCTCGTACTGCGCCCCGGAAGGGTGCAGCCGAGAAAGGAAAGCAGCAGCCTCGGACGGAGCGAACGGCCCGAGGGGAGGCAGCGGTGGGCACAAACCTGGCGGGGCCCGGAACCGGAGCACGGTGACATGCGGTAGCCACCGGCGCCGTTCCCTGGTGTAGACGCCCAGGGTCTCCAGCCGCTCGTGCAACTCCGCGGCGAGCAGCCCCGCGCTGCCGGAGGGATCCGCGAGCACGAGCATGCCGACGCTCCCGCTCTCCCGGTAGTGGAGCGGCTCGAGCTCGAACGGGGAAGCCCCGGTCGCAACGTCCCGCAGCGCCGTGAGGACGCCGTCGAGATCGCCGGCGGGGCGGTTTCCGAGAAACGCGAGGGTGATGTGGAGGTGGTCACGTGGCAGCAGCCGTCCCACGCCGGTGAGCGCGCTCGCCGCCCACGCCTCGAGGGCGTCCAGCGCCGGGTCGGGGAGGTTGAGGGCGAGGAAGAGCCGGAGTCGGCCATCCCCGCCGACGCTAGCAGCGGCCGTCACGCGTGTTCGTCACGGCTCTGTGTCAGGAGCCGCCGCACGAGATGCAGTGCGGCGACCGCCGTGCGGGCCCGGATCGCCTGCCGGTCGCCGGGGAAGCTGAACTCGAGAGTGCGCTCGCCCTCGGGGCCGACAGCGTGCAGGAAGACGAGCCCGACGGGTTTTTCCGGCGTCCCGCCCCCCGGTCCTGCGATGCCCGTCACGGCGAGGGCGACGCTCGCGCCGAGCTTCTTGCGCGCGCCTGCCGCCATTGCCGCGGCGGTCTCGGCCGAGGCGGCGCCGTGCTCGCCGAGGACGGCCTCGGGAACACCCAGCAGGCCTGTCTTGAGCGCGTCGGAGTACGCCACGACACCCCCGCGGAAGACGTCGCTCGCGCCCGGCACCGCCGTCAGCCGGCCGGAGACGAGCCCGCCGGTGCACGATTCCGCCGTTGCGAGCGAAAGCCCACGCTCGCGGCAGAGCTCGAGCACGATCTCCTCGATTCTGCGGTCGTCCTCGCTGAACAGGTACCGCTCGAGCGGGGCGCGCAGCAGGTCGGCGAGAGCCCGGGCGCGATCTCCCGCTCCCGGCTCGGCGTAGAGATCGACGTGAATCTCGAAGTCGCGCGCGCAGATCGTCGCCTCCACTCCGTCGCCGTCCCCGCCTGCATCCGCGAGAGCGCGCGCGACGGCCGACTCGCTCGTGCCGAAGAAGCGCAGGATGTTCCTGGACGTCGGCCTGCCCCGCGCCAGCACGCGCCGGACGGGTTCGCTCTCGAGCGCCCGCGGCCACAGGCGCCGGAGCTCGCCGGGTGGGCCGGGCAACGCGACGACGACACACGAGCCGGTGTCGACGACGAGCCCGGGCGCGGTTCCCGCGAGGCCGAGACAGAGCGCCCCTTCCGGAATGGTCGCTTGCTTCGTGACACCCGCTGCGAAGTCCCCGTACGGGCGCTGCATGCGCTCGGCGAACGAGCGGGAGATCCCCTCGATCTGCGCCTCCAGCCCGGGGTCGACCCGGAGTGGACGCCCCGTGACGCGTGCGATCAGCTCCACGGTGCGGTCGTCGTGCGTTGGCCCGAGACCGCCGGACACGAAGCAGATGTCTGCCGCGAGGCCGTCGCGCAGCGCGTCCTCCAGCTCCTCAGCCCGGTCGCCGACGATCTCGATGCGGGTCGGCTCGAGTCCGAGCGAGAGAGCTTCCTGCGCGAAGAACGGCCCGTTCAGGTCAGTTCGCTCGCCCCGCACGAGCTCGCTGCCCGTGACGACTATCGCGACGCGCGGGCGCGTCAAGCGGCGGTGTCCGCCGTGGACAGTCCCTCCGGTGTGACGAGGAACGCGGTTGAGGTAGCGGGCAGCTGCATCTGAAGCCCGTTCACCGTCACGCTGACGTTCTCGGGGTTTCCGAAAGCGACGTAGATCTTCTTCTGGTTGAAGCGCTGGCTCTGGCCGCGCTCGAGCGTTCCGCCGTAGAGCAGCCTGCCCGTGCCCGCTCCGGCTCGTACTTCCATCCAGGAATCGCCCTTGACGGCGCCGACGACGAGCGTGGCGCGCCCGGGCTTGCTCGAGGGCGCGGCGATCGTCTTCGGCCCCTGCCGCTGCGCAGGCGTGCCGGCCGCGGTCTGGAGCCCCTGCACCGACTGGGTGCCGTTGCCGCCAAACTTCCACGCGGCGATCACGAGCGCCGTGACGAGCACGATCGCCGTCAGCGCGAGCAGCGCGATACCGGACTCGAACCGGCGGCGGCCACCACCTCGCGACGGAGGAACGCGACGGGCGCGCAGCGACGGCTGCTCCTCGTCTCCGACGACGAAGCGCGACTTGTACTCGTCCACGTAGAGCCCGCCGTCGAGCCCGAGAAACTCCGCATATGTCCGCATGAAGCCCGTGATGTACGCGTGTGCGGGCAGCAGCTCGAACCGTTCGTCTTCGAGCGCACGGAGGTATTTGGCGCGAATCTTGGTCCCCTGCTCAACGGCAGGGAAATCGAGGTGCTGGCGAAGCCGCGCTTCGCGCAGGCTGTTACCGATCTCGAACATAGCGACGCTCGCATTCTAGAGACGGTCCGCGTCCCGCGCCCTATTTCGACGCGACGAGCTCGAGCAGGCCGTAGACACCGACCGCGAGCGCGGCCGTTACGGCCGTCAGGAACCCGGCGGTGCCGAGCGCGCGCCCGAGGCTCGCCGCCCGGTCCCCCCCGGCGCGACCCAGTGTTCGCTGGATGCGCGCCCGCGCGCGGCGGCAGAGCGCTACAGCCAGGGCGCCGAGCGCGGCTGCGACCGGGATTGCGAAGGCGGCATCGAGGAGCGCATACGTCTGCGACCAGCGCGTGGCTGCGATCGCCACGGGCATCGTCGCGAGCGAGAGGGCGCCAGCGACGAACGCCGCGCCCGCGCTCCTGTTCGACGGCGCGTCCCGGCTACTGCTTGACATACGGCTTGCCGATTGCGGCGGGAGGAACCGACCGCCCGATCACGCCGGCGACCGCGATCAGGGTGAGCGCGTACGGAAGAGAACGGAAGAGCACGGCGCCCGACTCCGAGTAGACGGGGAGGCGGTCGGCGAACGCACTCGAGAGGCCGAAGAGGACTGCCGCAGCCGCGGCGCCGAACGGTCGCCACTTCCCGAAGATCAGCGCTGCGAGGGCGATGAAGCCGCGGCCGGCCGTCATGTTCTGGTTGAACGACCCGACAAAGCCGATCGAGAGGTACGCGCCCCCGACTGCGGCCAGCACGCCGGAGAGCGTGACCGCGGCGTAGCGGGTCCTGTAGACGGAGATCCCGACCGTCTCGGCCGCCCGCGGGTGCTCGCCGACCGAGCGGATGCGCAGGCCGACGGGCGTCTTGAACATCACGAGCCACGAGATGAGGATCGTCGCCAGTCCGACCCAGATCAGGAGGTTGAGCTGCCCGATGATCGGTCCGACGAAGTACCAGTCCTTCAGGAACGACAAGTGGACGTCGGGAATGCGCGCGACGTCGGAGGGCGTCCCGGTTTCCTGGTAGATGTCGATGAAGAGGTAGCCGGTGATGCCGAGCGCGAGGAAGTTGACGGCGGTGCCACCCACGATCTGGTCGGCGCGCAGATGGATCGCGAAGAAGGCATGGATGAGCGCGAGCAACCCGCCGGCGGCTGCTGCAATCGCGACGCCGCCCAGCCACGAGCCTGTCTTGTCGGCCCCCCAGATGCCGAAGAAGCAGCCCATCAGCATCATGCCTTCGAGGCCGATGTTCACCACGCCGCTGCGCTCCGAGAACATGCCGCCGATCGAGGCGAAGATGAGAGGCGTTGCGTAGCGCAGCATCGCCGCGAAGAGCGCCGACCACACGACAACGCCCTCGAGATTCGCCACGCCGGACTGGGTCGCGAGCAGTCCCAGCCCCGCACCGAGGACTCCGAAGGCAGCCGCTCCGGCGCCGAGCCGCTGGACGCCGCGGGTGAACGCGAAGATGCCGAGCGCGACCGCAATGCCTCCGACGAGAATCGGCACCGCCGGAGCCCGCAGCATCACCGGCGGCGTCATCACCCACGCCGCGAGCAGCCCGAGCAGAACGCCGAGCCAGGCGGCGGCACGCGCACCGCGCGGGAGGCGCGCGAGGAAGGTCGTCCGCGCTCTGCTCACTCTGGGCCGGCCCGTCCGAGCCCGGCTTTCCGCCGCAGGCTCCACAAGTAGAGGATGAGGACGTCCGCGCCGACGAAGAGCACGACGAGCCCCTGGATCAGGAGCGTGAGATTGCTGGCCAGCTCGGGCCGGAAGATCTCGGGGTCGAGATTGCGCGTCGAGGTCCCGACCACGAGGCTCGCGAAGAGCATCGCAGCCAAGCCGGTGCCGATCGCCGTGTTGCGTCCGAGGAGTGCGACGGCAATTCCGATGAAGCCGACCGAGGAGACCTGGATGTCGTTGACGTTGAGGCGGAACTGCCAGCCGAGGATGTCGAGCGACCCGGCCAGGCCGGCGAAGAGCCCGGAGATGGCCATCGCCAGGAAATAGTTCCGCGAGACCGAGATGCCGCCATAGCGGGCCGCCTCCGGATTGAAGCCGACGGCGCGCACCTCGTAGCCGAGCGTCGTCCGGTTCAGCATCACCCAGAACACGACGAGGAAGCCCATGGCGACGAAGAGCCCGACGTGGAGGCCCTGGAGGATCGGATCGCCCCAGAAGACGTTCAGCTTCGCACCCTCGGCAACGTCGCTCGAGACGGGAACCCATGGCTGCGTGTCGTTCTGGAGCGGACCGCCGAGACCGAAGAGGAAGATGCCCACCCAGACGGCGATCCAGTTGAGCATGATCGTCGTGATCACCTCATGGGCACCGACCGTGGCCTTCAGCAAGCCCGCGATACCGCCGTAGAGGGCGCCCGAGACCGAGGCGGCGACGATCGCCAGGATGATGTGCAGCGCCGGTGTCAGCCCCTGGAACGACGAGCCGACCCAGACCGCGACGATCGCGCCGACGAGGTACTGGCCCTGCCCGCCGATGTTGAAGAGGCCGCAGCGGAAGGCGAAGGCGACCGCAAGCCCGGCCAGGACGAGCGGGATCCAGATGATGAGCGTCTGCTGGAAGTTGAGCGCAGCCGTGCACGGGTCGGAGCAGGTCTCCCACGGCAGCAGCCAGTTGAGCCCGGACCCTTCAAAGATCGCCTTGTACGTCGTGAGCGGGTTCTTCCCCGTCGTCGCCACAACGACGAGACCGCCGACGAGGAAGGCGAAGATGACCGTGATCAACGGCGTGACGATCCCGCCCGCGCGCTGGAGTATCGCCAGCCGCGTCGCGGCCGCCGTGCCCGTCTCACCGCCGTTCTCGTCCGGGGGGCCTCCCACGGGCGCGACGTCGCTCATGCCACCGCCTCGCGCGGGCCGCCGCCGGTCATCGCGACGCCCACCTCCTCCTCGGAGACACCCGGGGCGAAGTCGGCCACGAGCTCGCCCTCGTAGATGACGAGGATGCGGTCGGCCAGCGAGAGGATCTCGTCCAGCTCGAGTGAGACGAGGAGAATCGCCCGGCCCTCGTTTCGCTCCTCGACGAGTCGTCGATGCACGAACTCGATGGCGCCGACGTCGAGTCCTCGCGTGGGCTGCGCGGCGATCAGCACGCGCGGGTCGCGCGCAACCTCCCGGGCGACGATCACCTTCTGCTGGTTGCCGCCGGAGAGCGAGCTGGCGCGCGTCTGCGGGCCGCCTCCGCGGACGTCGAACTCCTTCAAGAGGCTCGCCGCGCGCGTGTCGAGGCGCTTCGGATAGAGCCACCCCCACCTGGAAGCCGGCGGGTAGCAGTAGTCGTGGAGAGCGATGTTCTCGGCCAGCGTGAAGTCGAGGACGAGGCCGCGGCGCTGGCGGTCCTCGGGGATGTGCCCCTGGCCGGCGTCGAGCATCTCGCGCGGCGTCGGGTTGCGGTGCTCCTTGCCGCCGACGACGACCTGCCCGCTCTCCGACCGGCGCAGGCCGGTGAGAGCGTCGATCAACTCCGTTTGCCCGTTCCCGTCCACGCCGGCGATGCCGAGGATCTCGCCGGCCCGCACTTCGAATGAGACGCCGCGCACCTTCTCGATCCCGCGGTCGTCGCGGACACGGAGGCCCTCGACCTGGAGGAGCGGGTCGCCGAGCTCGGCTGGTTGCTTGTCCACGCGCAGGAGCACCTCGCGTCCGACCATCAGGCGCGCCAGGCCCGCCTCGGTGGCGCCTTCGCCCGCAAGCGTCTCGACCCTCACGCCGCGGCGGAGCACCGTGATGCGGTCGGCGATCTCGAGCACCTCCTTCAGCTTGTGGCTGATGAAGACGATCGACTTCCCCTGTGCGGTCAGGCTGCGGATGATCTCGAACAGCTCCTTCGCCTCCTGCGGCGTCAGCACGGCGGTCGGCTCGTCGAGGATCAGGATGTCGGCGCCTCGGTAGAGCGCCTTCAGGATCTCGACCCGCTGCTGCATGCCGACGGTGATGTCCGCGACGAGATCGCGCGGGCCGACCGCGAGCCCGAAGCGTTCGGACAGCTCGAGCACACGCGCCTCCGCCACGGCGTGGTCGAGGAAGATCCCCTTCGTTCGGGGCTCCGTGGCGAGGACGATGTTCTCGGCCACCGTCATCACGGGGATGAGCATGAAGTGCTGGTGCACCATGCCGACGCCGTGCTCGATCGCCGCGCGCGGCGACCCGATCTGCACCGGCTTGCCGCCGATTCTGATCTCGCCCTCGTCGGGGTGGTAGAGGCCGTAGAGGACGTTCATCAGCGTCGACTTGCCGGCGCCGTTCTCGCCCAGGAGTGCGTGCACCTCTCCCTGCTTCAGATCGAAGCTGACGTTGTCGTTCGCCAGGATCCCGGGGAACCGCTTGACGATTCCCCGCATCTCGAGGACTGCCCGCTCGCTCATCGCTGGCGGATTCTACGGCGCCGACCGGTGGTGTCCGCATTCATCGATCGGCGCGCAGAAGCTCGGGGATCTCCACGACGCGTCCGGCTGCCAGCGCGGCCTGCACCTGTTTGACTCGCGCCACGAGCTCGGGAGCCACCAGAGGGTTGATCTTCCCGAGCCCGACACCGCCCGACGCGACGTCGAAGATCACGTCCTCACCGCCGGCGAAACGGCCATCGCGCGCCTCCTGGATGGTCAGGAAGACGGCGACGTCCGCGTTTTTCATCGCGCTCGTGAGGATGTGGGCGCCCAGGGAGAGCCGGTCGACGTCCACCCCGATCCCCCAGATACTCCGCTCCCTGGCCGCCTGGAGCGCTCCGCGGCCGCAGCGGCCGGCGACCGGAAAGACGACCCCGGCCCCCTGCGCGATCTGATCGAGGGCGAGCTCCTTGCACCGGGCGGGATCGCCGACTCCCCCGGTGTACGCGTTGAGCAGCTCGATCGCCGGGTTGGCCGCCCGGGCACCGGCATGGAAGCCGGCGATGTAACTGTCGACCTCAGGCGTCCGGCGGCCGCCGACGGAGCCGACGATCTGGCGAGCGGCAGCGGCCTCCTTGCTCACGAGCCCGGCGAGGTAGCCGACGAGATAGCCACCCTCCTCCTCGCGGAACATGAGACCGCGGACGTTCGCAGGCCGCGACGCGAGCGACTCGCGTGAGACGTCCATCGCCGCGAACAGAACGCCGGGGTGCCGGCGCGCCGCATCGTCTAGGGACTTCCTGGTCGTGCCCGCCGCGATCACGAGGTCGTAGCCTGCGCCCGCCGTGCGGGCGAGCACGCGCTCGTCGTCGGCGCCGTGTGCCAGCACGATGCGGCCCTCGACGCCCAGCTCTCGCACGGCGCGCTGAAGCCCCTGGCCGGACAGCACCTGGAGCTCGGTCGCCGGGCCGATCACCAGGGCGACCCGGATCGCCCGCGCCGCCGGTGGCTCGACAGCGGTCGGAGACGCGGCCGTCTCTCCGGCAGTCTGGCCACCACCTCCGCAGCCCGTGAGCGCGACGGCCGCGAGCGCGACCGCCGCAAGAGCCGTCCTGCCGGTCATCGTACGCCCGCTACCACGGGCACCATTCAAGCAGGCAGGCGATGGTGGGAGGCAGGCCAAGCGGCCCGCCTCCCACCATCGGAGTGTGCTACTTGACGGTGCGTGGGATCTCGCCGAGCTTGCCGGCCCTGATATCCGCGACGGTCGCGTCCAACAGCGCCTTCAGGCTCTCCGGCGCCTTCGCGCTGATCTCGCCGTAGCCGACGCCGTTGTTCGCCAGGTTGAACACGGTGTCGGTGCCGCCCTTGAACGTGCCGTCCTGCACCATCTGGGCGGTCGAGAAGACGGCGGTGTTAACCTTCTTCTGGGCGCTCGTGAGGACGTGCTTGCCGATGTAGCCCTGGTCGGCATCCACACCGATGC
>CAYGLV010000003.1:46970-94619 GCA_964351025.1 uncultured Gaiellales bacterium
TGGCCAGCATGTTGAACGACTTGTCGTCCAGGCCACCGATGTCGGTGACGAGCGCGACCTTGATCGTCGCCTGCTTCTTGGCGGGTGCGGCCGAGCCGAGGCTCGTGACCGCGAGCGCTACCAGAGCCACGAGCGTGACTCCGAGCAGCGCCGTGAGCTTGCTTTTCTTCACTTGCCCTCCTTAGATGTCTATCCCCGTGTTACGACGCTTGATCTTGTCTCAAGTTGGCGCAGTTTTCCAGCGCCAACCGGCGCGCTCCGAACTCAGGGGCGCTCAAACGGCTCAGCCGGCCAGCACGCGTTCGAGGTCGTGCGCCTCGATCAGCACGCGCCGCGGCTTCGAGCCTTCATAGCCGGAGATGATCCCTCGGCGCTCGAGCATGTCGATCAGCCGGCCGGCCCGCGTGTAGCCGACACGAAGACGCCGCTGGATGAGCGAGACCGACGCAGTCTGAGTCTGCACGACGATCTCGATCGCCTTCTCGAGCAGCGGGTCCTCGTCGGGGTCAAACTCTCCGTCCCCGTCGTCGCCGACAGGGGACTCGGGTGCCTCCAGAAGGCTCTCATCGAGCTTCTGCGGCCTCTGCGCGCGGCATTGCTCCACGACGAGGGCGATCTCCTCCTCGCTCACGTAGGCGCCCTGAAGGCGCTGGAGGCGTGAGGTGCCGAGCGGCTTGAAGAGCATGTCACCCTGCCCGAGCAGGCTTTCGGCGCCTGCCTGGTCGAGGATCACGCGAGAGTCGGTCTGGCTCGAGACGGCGAATGCGATCCGCGAGGGCACGTTCGCCTTGATCATGCCGGTGATCACGTCCACCGACGGCCGCTGAGTCGCGAGCACGAGGTGGATCCCGACGGCGCGCGACTTCTGCGCCAGCCGGATCACGCAGTCCTCGACCGCCTGCGGGCTGATCATCATCAGATCGGCCAACTCGTCGATGACGACGAGCAGGTACGGCAACGGATCCTCGCCCCGGGCGCGGAAGGCCCGGTTCGCCTCGGACAGGTTGCGCGCGCGGACGAGCGAGAGTCGCACGTAGCGGCGCTCCATCTCGGCGACGACGTTCGTGAGAACGGCGCTTGCCTCTTTGGGGCTCGAGACGACCGGTGTCAGGAGGTGCGGGATCGACTCGTAGTAGCCGAGCTCGATCCGCTTGGGGTCGATCAGGATCATCCGCACCTCGTCCGGTGTCGCGCGCAGCAGGATCGAGGTCAGCATCGTGTTGATGCAGCCGGACTTTCCCGAGCCGGTCGTGCCGGCGATCAGGAGGTGAGGCATGCGTGCCAGATCGGTCCAGATCGCGTTGCCCGAGATGTCCTTGCCGAGCCAGACCGCGAGCGGGCTGGCCGTTCCCGGAAGATCGTCGTAAACGTCGCCGAGCGTCACGAGCCTCGGCGCGAGGTTCGGCACCTCGACGCCGACCGCCTGCTTGCCGGGGATCGGAGCGAGGATCCGGATCTCGGTCGTCGCGAGCGCGTACGAGAGATCGTCCTTGAGCGCGGCGACCTTCGACACCTTCGTGCCGGGCGAGAGCTGGAGCTCGTAGCGCGTGACGCGCGGACCCGAGATCTGGCCCAGAATCGTCGCCTCCACCCCGAAGTGCGCGAGGGTCTCGACGAGCAGCCGGGCGACCGCCTCGCCCGACTCCTTGCCGGCCGGGGTCGCCGGCGGAGCCGAACGGAGCAGGCCGCGGTCCGGCAGGCGGTACGGGACGTGGTCGCTGCCGAGCTCGAACAGGCGACCCGACTCGAGCGTCGTCTCGTCCTCCCCTTCGGGCAGCAGGAGCGAGGGCCGCTGGGTGCTCTCGCCGACGACGTCGGGAAAGTCGTGCACGCCGTCCACGAGGGGCGCGTGATGAATGACAGGGATCCCGACGGGCTCGGGCAGCGGCGCGGTGGGACGCTCGTCGAGCGAGCGCCGTGCCGCCGTCCTGGCGCGCTTGACTGCGTGCCCCGAGCGGCGAAGGACTGCACCCACGGACGCGCCCGACAGGAGCAGCGTCCCCATGGCGACGGCAGTCACGCCCGCGAGCAGCGAGCCCGTGCCCCCGAGCAGCCGCGCGAGTCCGCCTCCGAGCCCCTCCCCGAGATAGCCACCATGGGCGGAGCCGAGGGCGACCATGAGCCCGGTGAGCGAGAGAACGAGGCCGACCCGGAAGGGCCGCACGTCGAGCAGCGCGCTCCGGAAGAGCATCAGGCCGCCGACACCCGCCAGCGCGAGGGGCACGACGTACGCTGCGTCGCCGGCGACGGCGCGCAGCCCGTCGGCGACCTTCGTGCCGGCGAGGCCGCCGTCCCATCCAACCCAGAGCAATGAGGCGAGAAAGATCCCGAGCGCGGTGAGCCCGAGCCCGATCAGCTCGGGGCGGTGATGCCCGCGCGGCCGCTTGGCCTTGCGCTTCTTCACGCGGGCAGGCGTGCGCGGCTTGACGAGCCGCTTCTTCTTCCGGCCAGCCATAGGGCAACTGCTTCTGCACCGCGCTTGCGTATCCTGCGCCCATGCCGACCGCGCTTGCCGTCGCGTTCGCAGGCGCGCTCGGTGCGCTCGCCCGCTGGGGTCTCGACTCCTACCTCGACCGCCGCAGCGGCGACTTCCCGTGGGGGATCTTCGCCGTCAACGTCAGCGGCGCCTTCCTGCTCGGCGTCGCCGTCGAGCTGATGCGTGGGAGCCTGGAGACGGCGACGTGGTTCCGTACGGGGATCACCGTCGGCCTGCTCGGTGCCTATACGACGTTCTCCACGCTCTCGCTCGACAGCTACCGGCTGCTCGAGGAGGGCGAGATCGGCTTCGCTCTGCTGAACACCGTCGGGACACTCGCGGCCGGCCTGCTCGCGATCTGGCTCGGCATCCTCGCCGGCGACGCGCTCTCCTAGCCGAGCGAGGCGATGCGCTCGCAGAGAAGCTCGAGAAACCGCTCCGCGTCGATGCCGACCCCGACGTGCGCATTCGGCGCACGGCCCGTGCGGTTCCAGAGATCCACGACCGTCCGGCCGCGGCACAGAGACGACTCGCAGTCGATCTCGACGTTGCGGTGCAGGGTCTCGACAAGACCGGGCCAGAGGATGTGCGCGACGGCGACGGCGTCGTGGATCGGCGAGTCCTCCGTCCCGTAGGTCGCACGGTGGTAGAGCGAGAAGAAGTCGAAGAGCTCGGCCACGGCGCGACCGACGCTGCCCGACCCTCGGAGCCGCTCGGCATGCGCGCGCGTCAGCAGAGCTTTGTGCGTGACGTCGAGCCCGACCATCGTCACGTCGAGGCCGCTGCCGAAGACGCGCGCCGCGGCCTCCGGATCGGCCCAGATGTTGAACTCCGCCGCCGGGGTCACGTTGCCCTCGGCGATCGCGCCGCCCATCAGCACGATCCGGGAGATCCGCCCGGCGACATCGGGGTGGCGTGCGAGCAGGAGCGCGACGTTGGTGAGCGGCCCGACCGGAACGAGCACGGTTCCCGGGCGGATGCGCTCGGCCATGAAGTCGACCGCGTGCTGCGGCTCGGGAGCGCGGCTCGGCGGTGGCAGGTCGGGCCCGTCGAGGCCGCTCTCGCCGTGCACGTACGCGGCGACGAACCGCTCGCGCACGAGCGGCCGGTCGGCGCCGGCAGCCACCGGGATGTCGGCGCGGCCGGCGAGGTCGAGGACGCGGATCGCGTTCGCGGTCGTCTTGTCGAGCGTCTGGTTCCCGGAGACCGTGGTGACGCCGAGCAGCTCGAGCTCAGGACTCGCGAGGGCGAGCAGGAGTGCGATCGCGTCGTCGTGCCCGGGGTCGCAGTCGATGAGGACGGGTGTCGTCACGCGCGCAGTATCGCGTCCACTTCGGCCGCGGTCGGGAGGCTCGGCTGGGCTCCGAAGCGCGAGGCGGCGAGTGCCCCGGCGGCGCACGCTCGGCGCAGGGCCTCTTCCGGGTCCCGGCCCTGGAGGAGCGAGACGACGAGGCAGGACGTAAACGCATCCCCCGCTCCGGTCCCGTCCACGGCCGTCACCGGCGGCGGGGTCGCGCGGGCCACCTCGCGCCCGTCCTCGAGCAGAACCGCTCCTGCGGCGCCGAGCGTGACGGCCACGAGGCCGTCGCGGCGGCCGAGCTCCTCCAGCTCATAGCCGTTGACAACGGCGACGTCCGAGTCAACTGTCACCGGCCGCGCGGGCGCCGCGTTCAGGCAGAAGAGCCCGCCCGCCTGCTCCCAGGCGCTGACGATCGCGTCGTCGGGAATCTCGAGCTGGCACAGGACGCCGTCGCTCGGAGCCAACTCGAAGCCGCCCACTTCGGCGTTGGCCCCCGGAGCAACGACGATCTCGTTCTCCCCTGCCCCATCGACGATGATCAGCGCGACGCCGGTAGGTGCGTCCACCTCCCGCACGTCCAGCTCGACGCCGGCTTCGCGGAGTCCGGCGAGCGCCTCTGCCGCGAACGGGTCCCGGCCCACGCAGCCGACGAAGCGCACTCGCGCGCCGAGCCGGGCGGCCGCGACAGCCTGGTTCGCGCCCTTGCCGCCGGGAACACGGTCGAAGGAGGCGGCTGTCACGGTCTCCCCCGGCCGCGGCAGGCGCTCGCAGCGCGCGACCAGATCGAGGTTGACCGAGCCGACGACGGTGAGGGTGGGTTTAGGCGGCAAGCGCTCGTAGATCGTCCACGGTGGAGCCGAGCAACGTGTCCTGGAGGTCGAAGAGCCCGGCCCAGAGCGACGAGACGTCAGGGGCGGCGTTCAGGCGGGCGGCGTCCTCGAGGCCCTGGAGGGCGCGGACGAGCACTGCCAGCTCGAGGTAGGCGGTGGCGACGCGGTTCGGGCAGACGCGGACACCCGCGCGAGCGAGCACGGGCTCCCATGAGACGAGCTCGCCGGCACCGGGGCCGCCGTACCAGGAGCGTCCTTCGGCGCGCTCGGGCTGCAGCTCGACGAGGTACCGCTTGAGCGGCTGCTCCAGACCCGCGAGGGCCGTTTCGGCCCGGTCGGCGGCCCGCCGCAGCGCGGCCTGCCTCGCCCCCGGCGTGGAAGGGTCGGCCTCGCCCTTGCTCCACCGCTCGAGCAGCCGGCAGAACGCAAGCGCGGCTGCCTCGCAGGCGCGCAGCTGTCGGATCAGGCGGTCTCCCGCCGGCTGGGAGTGAGCGTTCTGGGCGAGAACTCCCGCCCAGCCGTTCAAATCTCGATCACCACAGGGAGAATCATCGGCCGCCGGCGCGTTTTGTCGTAGACCAGCTGCCCGACGGCGTCGTGCAAGTGCTCCTGGACCAGCTTGATCTCGATGATGTCACTGCGGACGAGATCGGCAAGCACGTTCACAGTTTCCTCGCGCAACTCGTCCAGAAGCTCGTCATCGTCACCGAAGCCGCGGGCGATCAGCTCCGGCGGGGCGGTCACCCCCCCGTTCGTGCCCGAAAGGGTCGCGACGATGATCAGCACGCCGTCCTCCGACAGGCGCCGCCGGTCGCGGAGCGCGACGTCCTGCACATCGCCGACTCCGAGCCCATCCACGAACGTGACGCCGGCCTCGACGCGATCGACGATCCTGGCACCCTTCTGCGACAGCTCGACGACGGAGCCGTTCTCGGCGATCACGATGGCGTCGGCGGGCACTCCCGACTCACGCGCCAGCTGCGCGTGCGCCGCCAGCATCCGGTGCTCCCCGTGCACCGGCATCACGGCCTTCGGCCGCAGCAGCGCGAGCATCGTGCGCAGCTCCTCCGCGCAGCCGTGCCCTGACACGTGCACCGGCGCGATCTCCTGATGGAGGACAGTCGCGCCGTTTTTCGAGAGACGGTTGATCGCGTCGTGGACGCGCAGCTCGTTCCCCGGAACCGGCTTGGCGGAGATGATGACGGTGTCCCCGCGCTCGACGGAGACCGTCTGGTGATCGTTGAAGGCGATCCGCGTCAGCGCGGACATCGGCTCGCCCTGACTCCCCGTGCAGAGGATGAGCACCTCGTGCGGGCGCATCTGAGCGGCCTCCTTCGGGCTGACGATCGCGCTGTCGGGGATGTCGAGATAGCCGAGGCTGCGGGCGATGTTGAGGTTCTTGCGCATCGAGCGTCCCACGATCGCGACCTTGCGACCGCACTCGGCGGCGACGTCGGCGGCCTGCTGCATGCGGTGGATGTTCGAGGCGAACGAGGCGACGAGCACGCGCCCCTGTTGAAGCGGGATCAGCGTGCGGAACGCTTCGCCGACGAGCCGCTCCGACCCTGTGATGCCGGGCCGCTCGGCATTCGTCGAGTCCCCGAGCATGAGGTCCACACCTCGGCTGCCGATCTCCGCGAGCTTGCCGACGTCGGTCTTCAAACCGTCCACCGGCGTGTGGTCCAGCTTCCAGTCGCCGGTGTGCACGACGCGCCCGGCCGGTGTCTCGATCGCGATCGCGACGCAGTCGGGGACCGAATGCGCGACGCGGATGAACTCCAGCCGGAAGGCACCGACGTCGAGCGGCGGGCCCTCGGGGTCAGCCTCGACGAGAGTGGTCGCGCGCGAGAGGCCGTGCTCGTCGAGCTTCGACTGGATCATCCCGAGCGTGAGCCTCGTGGCGATCACCTGGTCGACGTCGATCTCGCGCAGGACGTACGGCAGGGCGCCGACGTGGTCCTCGTGCGCGTGCGTGAGGACGATCGCGCGCACGCGCTTGCCGTTGAGGTAGCCGAAGTCGGGCAGCAGGATGTCCACGCCGAGGTGCTCGTCGCGCGGGAAGGCGAGCCCGGCATCGACGACGATCGTGTCCTCGCCGCACTCGTAGACCGTCATGTTCTTGCCGATCTCGCCGAGGCCGCCGAGGGGGATGATGCGAAGGGTCGCGGACACGCCGTCCAGTCTATGTGTGGCTAAGCCGTCGCGGGCGTGCGCAGTCCGAGCCGCTCGAGGCAGCCGCGCACGCGCCCGCGCTCCTCGTCGGTTGCCTCGACGAGCGGCAGGCGGAGGCCTCCCACCTCGTGGCCGAGCAGGTTGAGCGCCGCCTTGATCGCGATCGGGTTGACCGCAACGCGCAGGAGCTCGATCGCCGGCCGTAGCTCGCCGTCGAGCGCGAGTGCCGTCTCGACCTCGCCTGCCCTGTGGAGCTGCACGATCCGCTTCACCTGCGGGCCGACGACGTGCGTGTGGACGCAGATGCCGCCGGCACCGCCGAGCTCGAGGAAAGGGAAGAGCAGGTCATCGTCGCCCGCGTAGAGCGCGAGCCCCGCCTCGACGATGCCGCGTGCCTGTTCGAGGTCGGCGTACGCCTGCTTGACGGCGACGACGTTGGGGATCTCACCCAGCTTGGCGATCGTCTCCAGCTCGAGGTTGAGGACGACCCGCGACGGGATGTTGTAGACGACCACGGGCCGGTCAGTGGCCGCCGCCACCGCCTCGAAGTGCCGCACGATCCCCCGCGGCGGTGGCTTCGAGTAGTAGGGCGTGACGACGAGGAAGCCGTCCACGCCCAAGTCGTGGGCCTTCTCGGTCAGGTGCACCGAGTGCGCGGTCGAGTACGTGCCCGTGCCTGCGACCACGGTCGCGCGGTCGCCCACCTCCTCCACGGCAGCGGCGTAGAGCGCAAAACGCTCGTCGTCGGTCAGCGTCGGCGACTCGCCCGTCGTCCCGGTGACGACAAGGCCGTCGGAGCCGTTCGCGACGAGATGGCTCGCGAGCTCGCGGAACCGGTCGAGATCCACGCTGCCGTCTGCCCTGAAGGGTGTGACGATCGCCGTCAGGACCTCGCCCAGCACCCTCCCGATTCTATCCGTCCGACGCACCCGGTATCCCTGACGCGCATGGGACGGGAGTTCAAGCAGTTCCTCCTGCGGGGCAACGTCGTCGACCTGGCGGTCGGCGTCGTCATGGGCGCGGCCTTCGGCGCGATCGTCAATTCGCTGGTCGGGGACATGATCACGCCGCTGATCGCGGCGATCGTCGGCAACAACGATTTCAGCGAGCTCTACTTCACGATCAACGGCTCGCGCTTTGCGTACGGCACGTTCATCAACGCCCTGGTCTCTTTCCTGACGATCGGCACTGCGATCTTCTTCTTCGTCGTCAAGCCCGTGAACGCGCTGCTCGCGCGCTCGCGCGATGCACCGCCCGCCGACCCGACGACGAAGAAGTGCTCGGAGTGCCTGAGCGAGATCCCGCTCCACGCGCGGCGCTGCGCGTTCTGCACGTCGGAGCTCGCGGCCTAGAGGTCGAGCAGCGCGCCGAGGCCCACGGTGAGCCCTGGGGGCAGGCCGTGCAGCTTCTCGAGCGCGAGCAGGACGCCGGGCATGAACGCCTCGCGCGAGGTCGTGTCGTGCCGGATGGTCAGGTACTGCCCCGGCCCGCCGAGGATCACCTCCTGGTGGGCGACCAGGCCCGGCAGGCGCACGGAGTGGATCGCAGGCTCCGTGCCCATTGCCTCCGCGGTCGCCCTCGCCGTCCCCGACGGCGCGTCGAGCTTCGTCTCGTGGTGGAGCTCGACGATCTCGGCGTGCGGCAGGTGCTTCGCCGCCTCGGCCGCGAAGCGGATCATCAGCACGGCGCCGATCGCGAAGTTCGGCGCGAAGAAGCAGGGCAGGCCCGCCTCCCGCGCGGCCGCGTCCACGGCCGCCTGGTCGAAGCCGCTCGTTCCGATCGCGCAGGGGACGCCCTGCGCGAGGCACTCCCGCACGTTCGCCACGACCGCGCCCGGCTGCGTGAAGTCGACGGCGGCGTCGCAGCCCGAGGCGTCCAGCGGGTCGCCGACGTCGAGCCCGACAACGTCATGGCCGGCGGCCGCCAGCGCGGGTGCAAGCACCGAGCCCATCTTCCCGTCCGCGCCGAGCAGGCAGACTCTCATGCTGCATCCGCGTAGAGCGCGGGGTTCACGCGCGCCACGGCCTCACGGAACCGTTCCTCGTCCGGCCCGATCCCGGCCGCGGACAGCCGCTCGGGAGCCAGTAGCTCAGCGGCGAGCGCAGCGACCTCCGTCGCCTCGACGCGATCGATCCGTTCGATGAGAGCCTCCGCCGAGAGCAGCTCCGTGCCGGTGATGAGCGACTTGCCGAGCCGGCTCATCCGGTTGGAGGTGGACTCGAGCGAGAGCAGCATCCGTCCCTTGAGGTTCTCCTTCGCCCGCGAGAGCTCCTCGACGCGGACGTTGCCGCCGGCCACGTCCGCGAGCTGCGCGGCGGCGATCTCGAGGCACGCGGCGAGGTTCTCCTCGCGCGTGCCCACGTAGATCCCGAGCTGGCCAGAGTCGGTGTACTGCGAGCCGAAACTGTAGACGGCATACGCCATGCCGCGCTTCTCCCGGATCTCCTGGAAGAGGCGCGAGGACGCCGAGCCGCCGAGAATGGCATCGAGCAGGGAGGCGGCGAAACGGCGCTCGTCCGCGCGGGCGATGCCCGGGGCGCCGAGGCAGACGTGGTACTGCTCGGTGTCCTTGCGCTGGAAGCGCCGGCCGGCCGGCGGCGGGGCGCCGAGCAGCAACCGTGGAACGCGATGTGGCTCGGGGTCGCCGCCGCGGGACTTCGCCAGCAGCTCCAACAGCCGCTCGTGGGTGAGATTCCCGGCCGCGGCGACGACGACGTTCTCGCTGACGTAGGCAGCGCGGTGGTAGCCGGCGATCTCTTCGGGCGTCACCCGCGCGATCACCTCTGCGGTGCCGATCACCGGCCTTCCGAGCGGATGTCCGCCGAAGACCGCCTCCGCCACGTAGTCGTGCACGAGGTCCTGCGGGTTGTCCTCGACCATCGCGATCTCCTCGAGGACGACCTCCCGTTCGGCGTCCACCTCGGCGAACGCGGGCCGGAAGACCATATCGGCCATCACGTCGACGGCGAGCTCGAGCTTGTCGTCGGGCACGCGCGCGTAGACGACCGTCGTCTCCCGCGAGGTCGCCGCGTTGAGCTCGCCCCCGAGGCCGTCGAAGATCTCCGCGATCTCCTGCGCGTTGTACGTGGTCGAGCCCTTGAAGAGCAGGTGCTCGATGAAGTGCGAGACGCCGGCCTGCGCCTCGGCCTCGTCGCGCGAGCCGGCGCCGATCCAGAAGCCGAGCGCGACCGAGCGCACGCCCGGAACGTGTTCCGTGATGACTCGCTCACCGGTTGGAAGAGATGAGAGCTCGTACTGCTGCACGGCGGGGATCCTACTTCCGGAACGTCCGGGGGCGGCTCGCGCCGCCCCCGTCTCCGTTCCTAGCGGCGGTCGCGCCCGCCGCGGCCGCGATCGCCGTCGCGGCGCGGAGGCCGCTCCTCCCGCTCGCGCGGGGGCGCGTCCTTCGCGCGCTCGATCAGCACCTCCGGCAGGACGAGGCCGCCGTCTTCGTGCTTGGCGACGAGCTTGAGGCCGATCCGGCCCCGCGCCTTGTCCACCTCCTGCACGAGCACGTCGAGCACGTCGCCGCGGGAGAGCACGTCCTCGATGTGAGCGACCCGTCCCGGGCCCACGTTCGAGACGTGCAGCAGCCCGTCGGTGCCCTTCTTCAGCTCGACGAACGCGCCGAACTCGGTCGTCTTGACGACCTTGCCGGTGAACGTGTCCCCGACCTCGGGCTCCTTCGTCAGCGCGTTGATCGCCTCGATCGCAGCGTCGGACTTCGTACCCTCGGTCGCGTAGACGAGGATCGTGCCGTCCTCCTCGATATCGATCTGAACGTCGTAGTCGGCCTCGAGCGAGCGGATCGTCTCGCCACCCTTCCCGATGATCAGCCCGATGAACTGCGGGTCGATCTTGACCGTCGAGATGCGCGGGGCGTGAGCGGCCAGCTCCGTGCGGGCCTCCGGAATCGCCTCGAGCATCCGTCCGAGGATGAACACACGCGCCTGCTTGGCCTGCTCGAGCGCGTTGCGCATGATCTCCTGCGTGACGCCGGTGATCTTGATGTCCATCTGGAGAGCAGTGATGCCCTCCTCGCTCCCGGCGACCTTGAAGTCCATGTCCCCGAGGTGGTCCTCGGCGCCCTGGATGTCGGTCAGGATGACGTAGTCGTCGCCCTCCTTGATCAGGCCCATGGCGATGCCGGCCACCGGCGACTTGATCGGCACGCCGGCGTCCATCAGCGCCATCGTCGAGCCGCACACCGAGCCCATGGACGACGAGCCGTTCGACTCGAGCGTCTCCGAGACGAGTCGGATCGTGTACGGGAAGTCCTCCGGCGCCGGGATCATCGGCTCGAGCGCCCGCTGTGCGAGCGCGCCGTGACCGATGTCACGCCGCTTCGGGCCGCGCATGAAGCCGGTCTCCCCGACCGAGTAGGGCGGGAAGTTGTAGTGGTGCATGTAGCGGCGCTCCTGCTCGAGCGAGAGATCGTCGATCCGCTGCCCTTCCTTGGCCGTGCCGAGCGTGAGCAGCGTCATGATCTGTGTCTGCCCACGGGTGAAGAGGGCCGAGCCGTGCGTGCGGGGCGAGACGGACACCTCGCACGCGATCGCCCGGATCTCCTCCGTGCCGCGCCCATCGGGCCGGCGCTTGTCGACCGCGATCTTGTGGCGGACGAGGTGCTTGTAGGCGGCCTCGGCGGCCTTCTTGACGTACTGCTTCGTCAGCGAGTCCTTCGTGGCAGCCTCGCCCTCGGTGGGTGCGGGACCACCGGGGAACGGCAGCACCACGCCCTCGACGATGCGCTCGAAGAGGAGCGCCCGCTTCGCGGACTTCAGCTCCTTCGAGTCCTGCTCGGCCTCGGTCAGCGCCTGCAGCTCGCTCTCGAACTGCGCCGTGACCGGCTCCTGAACGGCAGCGAGCCGCTCACGCTCGAGGAGCGCCTGGAGGCTTGCCCGCACCTGCGTACGGCGGAGCATGTCCTCCTCGCTCGAGTCCATCGTGATCGCCGGGCACAGCTCGGCGACGAGCTCCTCGACGACGGCGCCGGACTCGCGCAGCCCCTCGGCCTGGATCCGTGCGCGGATTGCCGAGACGTGCGCGCCTTCGATCTCGGCCGTCACGTCCGCGTCGAGCCACTTCGGCTTCCCGGCCTGGCGGGCCAGGTCCTCCTGCGCCTCGCAGAGCTTGATGATCTCGCGGTGCGCGAGCTCGAGGGCGGTGAGGATGGTCTCCTCCGGTACCTCACCGGCACCTGCCTCGACCATCGTCAGACCGTCCTTTGTGCCGACGACGACCAGGTCGAGCGTGCTGTCCTCCTCCACCTCGGAAAGCGTCGGGTTGACGACCAGCTCACCGTCGATGATCCCCACGCGGACGGCTCCGACCGGCCCCGCGAACGGGAGCGGCGAGAGCATCAGCGCGGCGGAGATGCCGTTGATGCAGAGCATGTCGTGCGCGACGACCATGTCCGCGGAGAGGACAGTGGCGATGCACTGGACCTCGTTGCGGAAGCCCTTCGGGAAGAGCGGCCGGATCGGGCGGTCGGTCATGCGCGCGGTCAGGATCGCGCGCTCCGTCGGGCGCCCCTCGCGCTTGAAGAAGCCGCCCGGGATCTTCCCGGCGGCGTACATGCGCTCCTCGACGTCCACGGTCAGCGGAAAGAAGTCCGCGCCTTCGCGCGCCTCCTGCCGCCCCTGTGCGGTGGCGAGCACCAGTGTGTCGCCGCTGCGAATCGCGACGGCGCCGTCGGCCTGCTTGGCCAACTTCCCGGTCTCGAATGTGATTTCGCGCCCGCCGATCTCTACGGAGACCGAAGCGGTGCGCTCGGTTGTCGTGCTCATGAAAGTGTCCTCCAACTCAGTGTTCTGAGAGGTGGAGGTTTGAGCCAGCTCCGCGCCGTGCGCGGGCCTCGCTCAAACTTCCACCCCCCCTTGACGTGACGAGCTAGCGCCTGAGGCCCAGCTCCTTGATGAGGGCGCGGTAGCCCTCGAGATCCTTCCTCTGGAGATACGACAGGAAGCGTCTGCGACGGCCGACCAGCTTCAGTAGGCCACGCCGGCAGTAGTGATCCTTCGGGTGCGTGCGCAGGTGCTCGGTGAGGTCGTTGATCCGCCTCGTGAGCATTGCGATCTGCACCTCGGGAGAGCCGGTGTCAACGGCGTTCCGCCCGTGTTTTCCGACCAGCTCCAGCTTCACTTCCTTGGTGAGGGCCATGCGTCCTCCTCGATTTGACGTCACCTGCATCCCCGCCGCCGTGAAGGAAGAACACGGACAGCCGAGCTGCGGTCTGCCCGTAGGCTAGCAGCAGACCGGGTTTTCGGGGCTCCGACGGGCTTCCGACGTCAGCGCGAGAGTGCGACGAGGACCTGCGCTCGGCGCCCGGGGCCCGCCGAGTCGCTCCCGTGGCGCGCACCGATCCCGAGACCGGCATCCAGCCCACGTAGCCGCACTGGGGACACCCGGGGTTCGCCCAGATCGTGCCGCCGCCGGCAGGCTTGGAGTATGCGCTGCTGCATTCGAGGCAGGCAACGCTCTGGAGCGCCGTCGGTCGCAGTTGCGCGGACATGACAACGAGGATTCCGCTCCCGCGGAAAACTTGCGCGCCCTAGCAGGGGCGGACCGCGGCGCGCGTGCGCTCGACGTCGTCGGCGATCTGCGCGACCAGCGCTTCCTCGCTCGGGAACGCTCGCTCGTCTCGGAGGCGCTCCCAGAGCTCGACCACAAGACGGGTCCCGTAGAGATCGCCCTCGAAATCGAGCAGGTACGGCTCGATGCGCAGCTCCTCGCCTCCGTAATGAGGGTTGGTGCCGACCGAGATCGCCGCACGCCGGCCGAGCGTCGCACCTGCATAGATGCCGTAGCGTGGAACCAGCAGGTACGGGTCGAGGGCGAGGTTCGCCGTCGGGAAGCCGAGCGTGCCGCCGCGCTGATCGCCGGCGACGACGACCCCGTCGAGCTCCGGCGGCCTGCCGAGCATGCGGGCCGCCCCGTCGATGTCGCCGTCGTGGAGGCAATGACGGATCCCGGACGAGGAGATGCCTTCCACTTCCGGTGCCTCGATCACCTCGAACCCGAGCCGCTCCAGGGTGGCGAGGTCTCCGCTGCGCCGCCGGCCGAAGCGGAAGTCGCTCCCGGCGACAACGACTTCGGCGCCGAGCGCCCGCAGCCAGGTCTCGGCGAACTGCTCCGGCTCGAGCTGCATCAGCTCGTCGCTGAACGACGCGACGACGGTTCCCTCCACACCGACAGCGGCGAGCAGCTCGAGTCGCCGCTCGAGCGTGCAGAGCATCTCGACGCGGTTGCCGAGCGCGATCCGAGGGTGCGGGTCGAAGGTGACGACTGTCGGCGCGAGACCCGTGGCGATCGCCGTCTCGATCACGGCCCGGTGGCCGAGGTGAACGCCGTCGAAGGCGCCGATCGCGACCGCGCGGGGTTGACGCTCGAGCTGGGATGCGGCATGTGCGATCTTCATTGGAGTCTCGCCAGGGCCTCGTCGCCGGGAATGATCCGCTCGGGATCGGCCTCCTCGACGCGGAAAGGGCCCACTTCCGTCCGGCGCAGCGCCCGGCAGTGGCCACCCAGCGCCTCGGCGATCGCCCGGACGTAGGTCCCCGAGCTGACGCGCAGGTCGAGCGTCGCGATGCCGTCCGCACAGGCGACGAGATCGAGCATCGCGACAAGCGAGCGGCGCAGCGGCATCTCGACCGCCACACCGCGCCGGTGCAGCTTGTAGGCGCGCTCGCCCCCGATCTTCACCGCCGAGGCGGCGGGGATCGGGAGCTCGATCTCCCCGCGAAGGCCCGCGAGCCGCTCCTCGAGGTCCTCGGCAGACGGGGCCTCGTGCCGCTCGACGACGTCTCCCTCCACGTCGCCGGTCGAGGTTCGCGCCGTGAGATCCACATCGGTTAGGTACCGCTTGTCGAGTCCGACGAAGGCCGGGGCAAGCCGAGTGGCCCTGCCCGACAGCAGCACCAGCAGCCCGGTGGCGAATGGGTCGAGTGTCCCTGCGTGCCCTGTGCGAGCGCCCGTGCGCCGGCGAACCTCGTTCACGATCGCGAACGAGGACGGCCCGGCGGGCTTGTCCACGAGCAGGATCCCGCTCGGCTCAAGGGCGCGCGGCGGCATGGGCGAACTCCCGGCGCAGGAACTCTGCGATCTCCTCGATCGACAGGTCGCTGGAGAAGCCGGCCGCCTGGCGGTGCCCGCCCCCGGTCGACTTGCGCGCGATCGCGGAGACGTCGATCTCATCCCCCGAAGCACGCAGCGAGACGCGCCGCGCCGGCGTGCCACCGCGGGGAGGCTCGCGGATGAGAGCGGCCATCTGGGCGCCCTCGACCGCGCGGAGGTAGTCGATGATGCCCTCCGAGTACGGCTCGGCCGCACCGACCTCCTCGAAATCTGTGCGGAGCAGGTGGGAGACGACGAGCCGGCCGCCCTCGTACACCTGGGCGCGATCGAGGGCTCGCGCCAGCAGCTTCAGCTTCGCGAACTGAACGGTCTCGTAGACGCCCTGGAAGACCTTGTGTACGTCCGCGCCGGCCTCGACGAGCTCTGCCGCCAGCCGGAGCGCTTTCGGGGTCGTGTTCGCATACTGGAAACGGCCGGTATCCGTCACCAGCGCGGCGTAGAGCGGTTCTGCGATCTCGGGCGTCAGCTCCACACCCAGCCCCGCAAAGACATCCCGCAGCACCTCGCCGGTGGACGACGCGTCAGCAACGACGAGGTTGACGTCGCCGAAGCGGGAGTTGTCGTGATGGTGATCGATGTCGATCGTGAAGGGCGCCCCGTGCAGGATCGCCGGATCGGGGCCAAGGCGGCTTTCGTTCGCGCAGTCCACAGCGACCAGAACCCGCTCGGAGGCATCGTCCGGCAGCTCGCGGTGCAGATCCTCGAGCGGCAGGAACCGGTACTCGCCCGGCAGTGGCGACGGCCCACGGAGATACATGACGCTGTCCTTGCCGAGCTGTCGCAGCACGACGTGCAGCGCGAGCAGCGAGCCGAGCGCGTCGCCGTCCGGGTTCTCATGCGTGGTGACGAGGAAGCGCTCGCGGCCGCGAATCTCCGCGACAACGGCCTCCAGGTCAGCTTGCGTCTGCGGCGTCGTCACGTGGTGTGACCTCGTCGATCAGCTTGCTCAAGCGCATACCGCGCTCGACGGTCGGATCGTATTCGAACGTGAGCCGCGGGGTCCTGCGCAGGCGGAGCTCGCGCCCGATCCGGGCCTGGAGGACGCCGTGCGCCGCTTGGAGGCCGGCGAGCGTCGCACGCAGCTTCTTCTCCGAGCCGAGCACGCTGACGTAGACCGTCGCGTGCTCGAGGTCGGTCGTCGTCACGACTCCCGTGACGGTGACGAAGCCGATGCGCGGGTCTTTCAGTGTCGGCACGGCCTCGGCGAGGACGGCCCGCATCGCCTCGTTGACCCGCCGCATGCGCTCAGAGCTCATCTCAGGATGACGCTTCGTCGCCGGAGCGTGATGGGTGGGTGCGATGCGAGGACGCAGGGAGTCCCGATAGCAGCGCTACCGGGACGACTGAGGACGAAGCAGCGTTCCTGCACAGCGCGTTCCGGCGGCACAAGGCTTCATTCTGAGATGAGCTCTTAGTCATCGAGGCACACTACCTCGCGTTCGACCCTGCCCAGCTCGAACGCCTGGCTGCCCAGCCAGCGCTCGGCCTCGTCGAGCAGGCGCACGACTTCGCGGTGCTCGCGCGCGACGCAGGAGAACGTGATGCGGGCACGCTGCCAGACGTCGTGATGGTCTACCTCGGCGACCGCTGCCCCCACGCGGTTGGTGAGCTGCGCCTTGATGGAGCGCACGTGCATGCGCTTCTCCTTGAGCGAGTGGCTCTCGGGGAAGTGCAGCTCGGCCGAGACTATGCCAACGTAACCCGTGCCCACGCCGGTCGTGACGCGGGAGCGGCTACGCCGCGGGCTCGTCGAGGCTGTCTCGCTCGACGTGCCTCGTCTCGTAGGCCTCGAGCACGTCGCCTTCCTTGACGTCGTTGAAGCCGTCGAGCAGGATGCCGCACTCGAAGCCTTCCTGGATCTCGCGCGCGTCCTCCTTGAAGCGCTTCAGCTGGGCGATCGACGTGTCGTGGACGATCGTTCCGTCACGGATCACGCGCACCTGCGCGCTGCGCTTGATGACGCCGCTCGTGACCATGCAGCCGGCGATCGTGCCGAGCCGGGAGACCTTGAACAGCGCCCGCACCTCGGCCTCGCCGAGCGTCTCCTCGGTCTTGACGGGAGACAGGAGGCCGACAAGCGCCTGCTGGATGTCCTCGGTCAGGTTGTAGATGACGCGGTACGTGCGGATGTCCACGCCTTCGCGCTCGGCGAGCGCCTTGGCCTCGGCGTTCGGCCGGACGTTGAAGCCGACGACGAGCGCGTTCGAGGCAGATGCGAGCATGACGTCGCCCTCGGTGATGCCGCCGGCGCCCTGGTGGATGACGTTGACGCGCACCTCGGTGTGCTGGATCTTCGCGAGCTCGGAGATGGCGGCCTCGACGGAGCCGACGACATCGCCCTTGAGCACGAGGTTGAGATCCTTGACGCCGCCTTCTTGAAGGTCGGAGAAGAGCGTTTCCAGCGAGACGCCGCGCTTGACGCGCTGCGCAAACTGCTCGGTGCGGAGACGCTGCGCGCGTAGCTGCGCGAAGTGGCGGGCCTGGCGCTCGTTCTCGACGACACGGCAGATCTCTCCCGCAGGCGGTGGCTGATCGAAGCCGAGGATCTCGACCGGGTCGCCCGGGCCGGCGTCCTTCAGCTTCTCGCCGCGATAGTTGTAGAGCGCGCGCACCTTGCCCCACGCGTGGCCGGCCACGACCGCGTCGCCCACCCGCAGCGTGCCGCGGTGGACGAGCATCGTTGCGACCGGGCCGCGCCCGATGTCGAGACGCGACTCGATGATCGGGCCGGAGGCGTCCGCTTGCGGGTTGGCGGTCAGCTCGAGCTCAGCGTCCGCGACGAGCAGCACCTTCTCGAGCAGCACGTCGAGGTTGAGCTGCTGTTTGGCCGAGACCTCCGCGAACTGCGTGGTGCCCCCCCACTCCTCCGGTTGCAGGCCCTCGGCCGCCAGCTCGCTCTTGACCCGGTCGATGTTCGAGTCAGGCAGGTCGACCTTGTTGACGGCGACGACGATCGGCACGCCGGCGGCACGGGCGTGGGAGATGGACTCCTTGGTCTGCGGCATCACACCGTCGTCGGCCGCGACGACGAGCACCGCGACGTCGGTCACTTTCGCGCCGCGGGCGCGCATGGCGGTGAACGCCTCATGGCCCGGGGTGTCGAGGAACGTGATCTTGCGGCCTCCGAGCTCGACCTGGTACGCGCCGATGTGCTGCGTGATCCCGCCCGCCTCGGTCGCGGCGACGGTCGTCTGGCGGATCGCGTCCAGCAGGGTCGTCTTGCCGTGATCGACGTGGCCCATGATCGTCACGACCGGGGGCCGCGCCCGGAGATCTTCGGGCGCGTCCTCGTACGCCTCCGACTCGGCCTCCTCATCGGCCGCGTGCTTGATGATCACTTCGCGCGCGGCATCGGCGGCGATCAGGATCACCGACTCGTCGGGGAGCGACTGTGTGATCGTGACCATCTCGCCGAGCCCCATCAGCGTCTTGATGATGTGGGCGACCGGGACGCCGAGCGCGGCCGAGAGCTCTTTCACCGAGACGCCCGAGGGCACCGTCACGGGGCCTGTCGGAGGAGGGGGCGGCGCTCCCTTCGGCAGGCGCTCGCCGCCACGCGGGCCCTGGCGGTCGCCGGGACGCGATGGCCTGGCCGCCGGGTTGTCGATCACGACGCGGCGTTTGCGGCCGGGCGCGCCCTGACGCGGGCGGATCGGGCGGTTTGGTCTGTTGGGGCCGGTTGGCATCAGTGGTCAGTGTAGAGGCGCGCGAGCGCCGGGTTCACGCGGACGCTGCGGCGAAGCACGCGCGAGAACGCCCGTTGGGTGACCGCGCGCTCGAAGCAGGCGAGGTGCCGGCACGTGTAGACGCCGCGGCCCGGCTCCTGCGCACCGGCTGTCAGCTCGCCCTCCCGCGCGACGAAGCGCACGAGCTCGCTCTGCGCTGCCTTCCGGCCGCAGCCGGCGCACGTGCGGCGAGGGCCGTCACCCTTCGTCGCCCTGGGCCTCCCCGGCCTCGACGGCCGGTTCCGCAATCGCCGCTGCCTCTGCCTCCACTTCGGGCTCCGCGACCGGCTCGGGCTCGGTGCCGACGAGCGCCTGGTGGGCGGACACACCGCAGTAGCGCGATCCGGGCAGAGCGGCGTTCGGACAGCGCTTCCCGTTGGAGAGGATCGCGCCGCAGCGGCCCGTGTAGTCGCCATCCTCGCCGCCGCCGGCGTAGGCCGCATCGGCCTCTGCCTGAGCGAACTCGGTCTCGGACTGGATGTCCACCTTCCACCCGGTCAGCCGCGCGGCGAGGCGCGCGTTGAGGCCTTCCTTGCCGATCGCGAGCGCGAGCTGGTCGTCGGGCACGATCACCGTCGCCTCGCGCGTCTCGTCGTCCACGAACACCTCGCGGACGCGGGCGGGCGAGAGAGCCTTGGCGATGAAGCGAGCAGGCTCGGTGTTCCACGGGATGATGTCGATCTTCTCGCCGCGCAACTCGGAGACGACCATGCGCACGCGCGAGCCGCGCGGGCCGACGCAGGCGCCGACCGGGTCCACGCCCTGGGCGTGCGACTCGACGGCGATCTTCGAGCGGTAGCCGGGCTCGCGCGCGACGCCGCGAATCTCGACGAGCCCGTCCGCGATCTCGGGCACCTCGATCTCGAAGAGCGCTCTGATCAGCTCCGGGTCGCGGCGCGAGAGGATCACCTGCGGGCCCTTCGTGCCGGAGCGAACCTCGCCGATCACAGCCTTGATGCGGCTCCCCTGCTCGTAGCGCTCGCCGTCCACCTGTTCGGCGCGCGGCAGGAGGGCCTCCACTCTGCCGAGGTCGACGAGGACGTTGTTGCGGTCGCCGGCCTGCTGGATGATCCCGGTCACGACCTCGCCCTGCCGGTCGACGTACTCCTCGTACATCATCGCGCGCTCGGCCTCGCGAATTCGCTGCTGGATGACCTGCTTCGCGGTCTGCGCGGCAATGCGCCCGAAGTCGTGGGGGGTGACGTCGGCGCGCTTGATCAGCGCTTCCGGGACCTTCGACCAGTCGAGGTCGAGATCGTCGTCGGAGAGGAGCGTGTGCGACCGCTCGCCCGTCTCCTCCTCGATCCGCTCGAGCTCCGTGAGCGCGGCCTCGCGCGCCTCCTCGAGCAACCCCACCTCGAGATCCTTGGGGATCTCGATCGAGAAGACACGAAACTCGCCCTCGTCGTCGAGCTCGACGATCGCATGCCTGGCTGCTCCGGGGGTCTTCTTGTACGCGGCGTGGAGGGCGTCTTCCAGAGCGCTGACGAGGGCATCGGTCTCGATCCCCTTTTCCCGCTCGATCTGCCGTACCGCCTCGAGGATCTCCTGGCTCATCTCATTGTCCTTCGTCGATGAGGTTGCCCCGTAGGATCGCCTCGTACGGGATGCTGACCTCGGTGTCCTTGGCGTTGAGCGTGAACGCGCGCTCGCCCGCGGCGACGAGCTCGCCGCGGAAGCGGGAGCGCCCGCCGATATCGCCCGCGGTACGTACGGCGACCTTCCGGCCGACGACGTTGCGGAAGTGGGCAGGCGTCCGCAGCGGGCGCTCGGGCCCGGGGGACGACACGTCGATCGTGTACTTGGCGCGGTAGCCGTCCAGCAGTCGCGTGACGCGTTGGCAAAGCGCGTGATCCACGCCTTGCGGATGGTCGACGTAGACGCAGAAGCGCGCAGGTGAGAGCAGCTCGACCGCAAGCACCTCGGTGCCGGGCAGGCCGCGCTCGATCGTCTGCGAGATCTCCCTCTCCAACGCTTTCTCCTTCGTGAACGTGTCTGCCATAACCGTCGCCTTCGCAAAAAATGGGCGCTGCGCGCCCATTTCGCCGAACCGGTGAAAATGGTTCGAGAAGTGTAGCAAGCTCCAGGGCCATCGGCCCCGCGCGGGACCGGCGGGCGACCGCGCCTACCTAGGTGTCGAGCACGATCGTCACGGGACCGTCGCCCACGAGCTCCATGCGCGCGCCGAAGACGCCGTTCTCGACGCGCACCCCCTCCGCTCGCAGCCCCGCACAGAAGCTCTCGTAGAGCGGCTCGGCCGCCTCCGGCGTGGCGGCGTCGCCGAAGCTCGGCCGGTTTCCCCGCTCCGTGTCGGCGATCAGGGTGAACTGGCTCACCACGAGAGCCCAGCCGCCGACATCGCGGAGGTCCAGGTCGAAGCGCCCGGCGTCGTTTCCGAACACGCGCAAGCGTGCGATCTTGCCCGCGAGCCGCACGGCCTCCGCCTCGCCGTCACCGTGCGCGACGCCCAAGAGGATCACGAGCCCGTGCCCGATCTCCCCGCTGACGCGATCCTCGACACGTACTTCGGCCCGGCTCACACGTTGGACGACAGCCCTCATGCAAGGAACAACTATGACCGATAGATGCGCCGTGGAGGCCTCAGAGCTGCCGTCCCCGTTGCCCCCTGAGCTCCGGCGCGCCGAAAGTCGGTCGCAGCTCGGAGTCATGCTGCTGCGAGACGGCCACCTCACGGCCGGCCAGCTCGAGGAAGCGCTGGCCGAGAAGGAGTCCCGCGGCGGGCGGCTCGGAGAGATCCTCGTCGAGCACGGTTGGGTGACCGGCGCCGTCGTCGCGGAGGCACTCGCAGAGCAGCACGGGCTCGAGTTTCTCGACGCCGGCCAGATCCACGTGGATCCCGCAGCACTCTCGCTCCTGCCCGAGAAGCTTGCGCGCCGCTACGAGGCGCTCCCGATCCGCTTCCTCGACCAGAGCACCGTGCTGATCGCGGTCGCCGACCCGACCAACGTCCTCGCCTCCGACGACCTCCGCCTTGCGCTCGGCCTCAACGTCAAGCTCGCGGTCGCTGCCGGACCGGACCTCCTGCGCACGCTCAGCCGCGTCTACCGAACTCAGATGGCGATTGAAGAGGCCCCGGAACAGCTTCCGGAGCTGAACGTGCACCTCGCCGATGACGTGCGCGAGGGCGCGTCGGGGAACGCGCCCGCGATCAAGCTCGTCAACTCGCTGCTCGCGCGGGCGATCGAGGAGGGGGCGTCCGACATCCATTTCGAGCCGCAGGCGAACGGGTTGATCGTTCGCGCCCGGATCGACGGCGTCACGCGCAGAGTCGCCGAGGTGCCGAAGAGCATGCAGCCCGCCGTCACGAGCCGGCTCAAGATCATGGGCGAGCTGGACATCGCCGAGAGGCGGACGCCGCAGGACGGCCGCGTCTCGATCCGCTTCGGCGGCACTCCGATGGACCTGCGGATCGCCATCCTGCCGACGACCTACGGCGAAAAGGTCGCACTCCGAATCCTCCATCGCGCCACGGGACGCCTCGGCCTCGCCGACCTCGGCCTCAGCGAGGGCGCCGAGGCTGCCTTCACGCGTGCGATCAACCAGCCGTTCGGGGCCGTCATTGCCTGCGGCCCGACCGGCAGCGGCAAGACGACGACGCTGTACGCCGCGCTCGACTTCCTGAACGACGAGGGCCGGGTTCTGACGACCATCGAGGACCCGGTCGAGTACCAGATCCCGGGCACGAACCAGGTCGAGGTGAACACCCGCTCCGGGCTCACGTTCGCCCGCGGCCTGCGCACGATCCTCCGCTCCGACCCCGACGTCCTGCTCGTCGGCGAGATCCGCGACGAGGAAACGGCGCGCATCGCGATTCAGGCCGCGATGACGGGTCATCTCGTGCTCTCCTCGCTCCACACCCACAACGCGGCCAGCTCGATCGCACGGCTGAAGGACATGGGCGTCGAGCCTGGGTTGCTCGCCACCTCGCTCAACTGCATCGTCGCGCAGCGGCTCGCCCGCCGGCTCTGCATCGAGTGCCGCGAGCCGTACACGCCGGACGGGGGCGAGCTCGCCGGGATGGGCATGCAGGATGCCGAGGGAGAGACGCTCTACCGCAGCCGCGGCTGCAGCCATTGCGCCGCGACCGGATATTCCGGACGCGTCGCCCTGTACGAGGTGCTGCCGGTGCACGGCCGGGTCCGCCGGTTGGTCGAGGCCTCGACCGAGGAGATCTTCGCCGCCGCCGTCGAGGACGGGATGACGACCCTGCGGGAAGACGGAATGCGGCTCTGTCGCGCCGGAATCTCGTCGATCGATGAGATCCGGCGGGTCACCGGGGACCGGCTCGTCTAGGGCGAGGCGCCCGTTGCTCGTACGTCGTGCTCTCCGGACGCAGTGAGCGCGCGAGCTTGTAGTGGACGTTCGCCTCGGCGCGGCGGCCCTGCCGCTCGAGGCAGCGGCCGAGCGCGTAGTGAGCGTAGTCGTCGGTGGGCGCGATCTCGAGCACGGCTCGGAACTCGCCCTCGGCCTCTGCGAGGCGGCCGATGCGGAAGTACGCGATCCCGAGTGCCTCGCGGATCGAGGCCTTGCCTGGCTCGCGCCGCTTCGCCTTCTCGAGCGCAACGGTCGCCTGCGCAGCCAGGCCGTCCTGCAAATGCCGCCGACCCTGCTGAAACAGGTCGTACGTTTCGCTCATGCGCGGAGACCAAGCGACCGGAGAGAGAGAAATCCGCGCACGCGGTCGAACCGCGAGAGGCGGGTCCGCACGACACGCAGGAGCGCGCGCAGCTCGCGGCGAGCGAGCCCGGCGGACGGCCCCGCGTCACCGGGCGGGCCAAAACGCGCAGCCCCGGCAGCCGTGGCAAATCCCTTGGCGCTCACGCCGAGCTCCGCCTCGACCAGCGCCCGCAGATCTCCGAGCGACTGGTTGTCCGAAACCGGTAGACCCTGATCGGCGAGAAAGCCCGCCAGCTCGCGGCGGGCGGCGCCGGCGAGCCGGCGCGGGTCGCGTGTGAGATAGCGGCCGCGCCGTGCCGCGAACTTGAGCAGGGCGAGCGCCGCCGCCGCGCCGCCGAGGAGGAGCGCTGCGGACACCACGAGCCCGGTTCCGCGTCCACCGTCGCCGGTCGCCACCGCGCGCCCCTTGCTCCGCTCGCGCAGCAGCCGGTCCAGTGTGCCACCTTCCGGATCGAGCGCCTGGTTCCGGTCGAATCCGGCTGCCGCGGCGATCGCCCGCAGAGCATCCGCGGAGTCCGACGCGGTCGTATACGGAGAGGTGAGTGTGCCCCGCGCCGGAGTCGGGTCGAAGGTGAGCCACCCGTACCCTGGGAACCACACCTCCACCCAGGCATGAGCGTTGTGGTCGGTGACGACCCACGTATCGTTCTTGTAGACGCCGCTCGTGAACCCAGCCGCGACGCGCGCCGGGATTCCGAGGAAACGCAGCATCAGGGCCATCGAGCCGGCGAACTGCTGGCAGTAGCCGCTCTTCGAGCGCCCGACAAAATCCGCCAGCGGCGGCATCCCGGCCGCAGGCTCCGGCGGCTGCTCGTCGTATGCGAAGCCGCCGGTCGAGCGTAGCCACGTCTCGATCGCCACCACGGCCGCGTACGGAGTCCCGGCACCCGAGGCGAGCTGCAACGCGGTCCGGTACATGCCCTCGTAAGGCCACAACGAGCCGTAGCGGTCGTCCCGGAACAGCGCCTCGAGGTCGCGCTCCCGGCCGGGTTCGCCGAACGCCGGCAGCCGAGTTCTCCCGACGTCGAGATAGTGAAGCGCGGCGTCCGGGTAGGCCGGCTGCACGCGGGCGAGGACCGCCGGGCCGGGCCTCGGCGCGTAGCTCCAGACCGTGTAGGAGTCGCCCCGGCGCAGGCGGCGCTGCGCGCGCACGACACCGCCAGTCAGCTCGAGGACCGAGCCGAGTGCGGCGGCCTCGAACACCATTGGCTGCGTGGCGGCGACGAGGTGGTCGTCCCGCAGGGAGACAACCTCGACCTCTTGCTCGACCCACAGGGTCGAGTCGCGCGCCCGGGCAGGAAGGAGGAGATCGGGCGTCAGCCCGTTCGTCGCAACCCCGAGCCGCACGGGCACGAGCCCCTCGATCCAGCGATCAGAAGTGAAGGTGTCGAGAGTCGTCGCTCGCCAGTACTGCGCCCGCTTGGGGCCGCGGATCCGGAGGACGACGGTCTTCCGCTCCGGAAAGCGGATTCCCGTGTAGTTCGCGTCCCACACATAGGCGACGCCCACTGGGGTCGCCACACCGTCGTAGAAGTCCCACGCCTGCCAGCGAAGGGCGCCAGCGCGCGCAATCGTCCCGCTCGTCGCCGCTGCTGTCGCGGCGAGCACGAGGACCGCACCGGCGACGGCGGCCGCACCCAGGCGGCGCCGGCTCGGAGCACGCAGGACGGCGAGGACGAACAGCACCGCGGCGAGCAGCACGGCCCCGAGAATCATCCCTCGCTCACCGGAGTAGAGGGTCGCAGGCCAGCCGCCGCCGGCGATCACGATCGCGGCAGCCGCCAGGGGGCGGCCGGACGCGAGGGCAAGCCCGAGGGCCAGACAGAAGCCGAAGACCGCGAGCAGCAGGACGCCGTGCATCAAGGGGTGCCCACCCGGGTCGAAAGGCAGGCTGACGTCGTAGAACTCGAGCGCGCCGTCGTGGAGACGGGTGAGCAGCGGGCCAAAATAGTCATGACTCCCGTCGAAGGGCCGGGCGTCGAGTGGCGCAACGTCGAGTGCGAGCCAGGCAGCGGCGGCCGCCGAGACGAGCACGCCGACGGCGCGCTGCCAGAGGCGCGGCAGGAGAGCGGGGACGAGCGCGAGCGCGACGATGAGCAGCGCCAGGCCGCTCTCGCCGCGGGGAGCCTCGAGCCGGAGCCAGAGCGAGGCGACGATCCAGGCGGGCACCGCAGACACAACGGCTGTTCTACGCACGAGCCGCCCCCGCCGAACGGCGCAGGCCGAGCGCAGCCCGCAGGTCGTCACCTCGGCGCACGACCGCGACCTGCACCCCGGCCGCCTGGAGCCGCAGCAGCTCGGGCTCGGGTCTCGCCCGGCGGCCTGCAAAGCTCACCGTGTCCACGAAGACGAGGGAAACGGTGCGGTGCGCCTGCGCGCGTTGCACCAGGCGATCGCCCAGGCGATGTTCGAGCCGGGCGGTCACGACGACGAGCTCGAGAGCCTGCGCTGCCCCTCCCTCGCCTGTGAGGACATCGGCGAGGGACCGCATCCCGTCCGGCTCGGCGCCGGCCAGGATGTCCAGAGCCGTTCGCCAGTCGCCGTCTTCGGAGCTGACCCGGACGCTGTCGGTACGGGCGCCCGCGCACACGAGAACCGCGCGGCGACCGCGGCGGACGTGTGCGCGCAGGATCGAGCCGGCCGCCCGTACCTGTTCCTCGAAACTCGCACCGGCGATCGCTCCTGCCGCGGCATCGAGCACGACTGCGACTTCGTCGCGCGGCGCGTCCTCGAGCTCTTTCACCATCAGGACGCCGCGCTTCGCGGTCGAGCGCCAGTGCACGCGGCGCAGCGATTCCCCCTCCTGGTGCTCGCGCACCGAGTGGAGATCGAAGCCGGACGGCCGGCGCAGGAGCAGCCTGCGCCCGCCCTGGGCGTGTGCGCCACTCTCGGAGAAGAGCGCATCCAGCTCGACAAGCCGTGGATGGACGACCACCGCGCCCCCTACCGCGACTGCCATTGTCACCCGCTCGAGGCCGAACGGGTCATCGAGCACGACCTCGGCGTGCTCGTAGGCGTAGCACCCGCGTGGCACACGCTCGAGCACATAGGCGCCCTCGAGCCGCCCGCGGCTCCGGTGCACGCGCGTTTCCCGCTCGCCGAGCTTCGAGATCCGTTCGCGCACGGTCGCCGCGCCGAGCGGGACCCTCGACTCCCGGTCGAGGGTGAGCGTGACCCAGACGTCGTCTCCCTCGAGATGGTCGCCGCGGCCGAACCGCCGCGCGAGCTGCACCGGCGCCCCCGCGACCCGAACCCAGAGGCGGGCGCCGACGGCAGCAAGAACGAGCCCCAGCGCGACGGGGTAGAGCGCGAGCGAGCCGAACGCCCAGGCCGCGAGGTAGGTCACGGCTCCGAGCGCGAGCGCGAGGCGGCCTCGGGACACCCGTCTACACCGGGACGGGGGTCTGCTCGACCGCCTCGGCCACGAGCTCTTCCGCAGTCGCCCCTGCCGAGCGCGCCTCGGGCGCCAGGATCAGCCGGTGCGCGAGCACAGGCGCCGCGACGGCCTTCACGTCGTCGGGCAGGGCGAAGTCACGTCCTTCGGCCAGGGCGCGCGCTTTGGCCACCCGGAGGAGGGCGATTCCGGATCTGGGGCTCGCGCCGAGCGCGACCCTTGCGCTCGAGCGCGTGTGCCGGAGCAGCGCGACAACGTAACGGCCGAGACTCTCTTCAACGTAGATCCCCTTCGCGTCCTCGATCGTGGAGAGAACCTCCTCGCGCCCTGCTACGGGCATGAGCGACTCGAGCGGCGGGTCGGTCGTCTGCTCCGCGAGCATGCGCGCCTCCTCGTCGAGCCGTGGGTAACCGAGTGCGACGCGCATCGTGAAGCGGTCGAGCTGGGCCTCGGGCAGGGGATACGTGCCCTCGTACTCGATCGGATTCTGCGTCGCGAGCACGATGAACGGCCGCGCCAGGGGATAGGTCTCGCCGTCGCTCGTCACCTGGCTCTCCTGCATCGCCTCGAGCAACGCGGACTGGGTCTTCGGCGACGCGCGGTTGATCTCGTCGACAAGCAGGACGCTGGCGAACACCGGTCCAGGCCGGAACTCGAACTCCCCGGTCTTCTGGTTGAAGACGCTGACGCCGGTGACGTCGGACGGAAGCAGATCGGGAGTGAACTGCAGACGCGAGAAGGGGAGATCCAGCGAGCGGGCGAGCGCCTTGGCGAGCATCGTCTTCCCGACACCGGGAAAGTCCTCGACGATCAGGTGCCCCTCTGCGACGAGGCAGAGCACGCAGAGCCGCAACGTCTCCGGGGGCGCGTGCATGACCCGCGCAAGATTGACCTCGACCCGGCCGATCGTCGCCGCCGCCGCCGCGGCTCCCAGCGGCTCAGGGCGCCCCAGCGTCGCCCCCTTCGCCGCGTGCGAGCAGGCGCTCCACCTCGTCGAGCACCGCGGCGGCGATCGTCGCCTTCGGTGCCTTGCCGACGTTGCGCTCGCCCACACGCGTGAGAAGCACGACCTCGTTGTCGGGCCCGTCGAAGCCGATGTCGGAGCGCCCCACGTCGTTGAAGACGAACAGCGCGGCGCGCTTGTTGGTGAGCTTCTCGCGCGCGCGAGCGAGTCCCTCGGCTCCCGTGTCGGCAGCGAAGCCGACGAGCAGCTGCCCGTTCTCGCGCCGCGAGCCGAGTTCCGCGAGGACATCCGTGGTCGGCTCGAGCTCCACCCGCCAGCTGTTGCCGTCCTTGGGCCGCTTTCCGGTGAGCGGCTCGGCGGACCGGTAATCCGCGACGGCGGCCGCCATGATCACGACGTGGGCGTCGTCCCGGGCCAGTGCCTCACGCAGCAGGTCGGCCGCCGTCGGCGTCTCGACGACCTCGATCCCCTCCGGCGGTCCAATGGTGAGGTTCGCGGCTAGCAGGGTCACCACCGCCCCGCGTCGCGCGGCCTCGGCGGCGAGCTCGACGCCCATCCGGCCAGACGAGCGGTTGCCGAGGAAGCGGACAGCGTCGAGCGGCTCCCGCGTGCCACCGGCAGAGACGAGCACCCGCTTGCCCGCGAGCGGTCCGCCCCTCTCCGCACCGAGCAGCTCGCTGATCCGCTTCGCGATTGCCGCCGGCTCGCTCATCCGCCCCAGTCCGACCTCACCCTCGGCGAGCTCTCCCGCCTCAGGTCCGAGCACGTGCACGCCGCGGGCGCGCAGCACGGCGATGTTGGCCTGCGTCGCCGCGTGTGCCCACATGCGCGTATTCATGGCGGGGGCAACGAGCACCGGCCCCACGTGCGCGAGTGCCGCCTCGGTCAGGAGGTTGTCGGCGAGCCCGTGCGCCAGCTTCGCCAGCGTGTTCGCCGTCGCGGGCGCGACGACGAGCAGGTCGGCCCGCAGCAGGTGTGGGTACGCGCCGCCGCTTTGCTCCTTGCGCGCGAGCGCGAAGAACGTCTCTGCCGTGACGAAGCGCTCCGCCGCAGGCGTCGGCAGCGGATAGACGTCGTGCCCGGCCTTCACGAGCAGCCTGCAGAGCTCACACGCCTTGTAGGCGGCGATGCCGCCGGAGACGCCGAGAAGAATGCGGGCCATGGTCACATTGTGCCGGTTGTTCCCCGCGTCGCAGGGGTGATCACGGCAAAAGGGCCGCAGGCCCCTCGCTCAGGAGGTCCGCGTCAGCGGACGTACTCGTACTTGATCTTGCCCTGCGCGACTTCCTCCATCGCCATCGTCAAGTAGTTCTTCGAGCGCGATTCGACGAGCGGCGGCGGAGCGTCCTGGAAGCCCATGCCCTCACCGAGCTGATGGTGGTAGTCGTTGATCTGCCGGGCGCGCTTGGCCGCCACGATCACGAGGGCGTAGCGCGAGTCCACGTTTTCCAGCAGGGCGTCGATGCGAGGATGGATCATGGACGCGCCATGGTACCTGCGAGCGCCAGCTCCCGCTCGACGATCGCGACGAGAATCTCGGTCGCGCGCGCGACGTCGTCGTTGCGG
The DNA here is from genome assembly GCA_964351025.1 of uncultured Gaiellales bacterium. Classification (GTDB taxonomy): domain Bacteria; phylum Actinomycetota; class Thermoleophilia; order Gaiellales; family Gaiellaceae; genus CAYGLV01. Next base: position 76,232 of record CAYGLV010000003.1, read on the forward strand.
ACCATGTAGCGGAAGCGATGTGCCTGCTCGAGCTGCCAGCGTGCCAGCTCGATCCGCTCGCCGATCTCGCCCGTGCTCTCCGTCGCACGCTCCCGTAGACGCCGCTTGAGCTCCGGCACGTCGGCGGCGACAAAGATCGTCACCGCGCCGGCGAGGTCGTCCTGCACCGCAAGCGCACCCTCGAGCTCGAGCTCGAGGACGCAGACCCTCCCCCCAGCGGCGATCCGGTCGACTTCCGAGCGCAGTGTGCCGTAGCGGCGTCCCGAGACGTAGGTGACGTGTTCCAGGAACTCTCCGGCGGCGATCCTGCGCTGGAACTCCTCGTCGGACAGGAACCAGTAGTCGTGGCCGTCGACCTCACCCGGGCGTTGCGGCCGTGTCGTCGCCGAGACGGCCACCTCGAGGTCCTGCACGCGTTCGGCGAGGGCCTTGATCAGCGTGCCTTTGCCGGCACCCGAGGGGCCGGTGATCACGAAGACCGGCAGCGGTCTAGCGGTTGAAGAGGGCAACCAGCTCGGCCCGCTGCCGCTCCGAGAGGCCCCCCACCGTCTTCGACTGGCTGATCCGGCAGTGGTTCAGCATCCGCGCAGCCTTCACGCGACCAAACTTCGGCACCGCCATCAGCATGTCGAACACTTTCGCGGTCGAGACCCACTCAGGTGGATCCATCAGGATCTCGTCGATAACGACCCGGCCCACCTTGAGGTCCCGCTTCAGCTTGGCGCGCCGGACCCGAATGTCATTGGCCCGCCGCAACGCGTCCATGCGTTGGTCGAGCGAGCGTAGTGGCGCCTGGGCCTGGATCTTCGACGCGACCATGGACGCCGATACTAGCAGCCTGCGCGCCACGGTCAAGCGAGACCAATTTTTGCGATTTGCAGGGTTTTTGCGGTTGTCTACTCTGGCACCGATCATCCTAAAGGGGGCCTTCTTGCCCACCCTCGGGCAAGAAGCGGCTCGGAAAAGCCGTGCGCGGCCGCGTCGGCCGCGAGCTCCGCTCGGATCCGCGCAGGCGCTCCCGGGTCGGGGAAGAGCACCGTCCCGAGCGCCACGGCGCTGGCCCCGGCGACGATCAGATCCAGTGCGTCCCGCCCCGACATGACGCCGCCCATCGCCACGATCGGCAACTCGGTGGCCCGCGCGCACGCGTGCACGCACGCGAGCGCGACCGGCTTGAGCGCAGGTCCCGAGTAGCCACCGCTGCCGGTGCCGAGGCGGGGCTCGAGCGTCCGCTCGTCGAGCGAGAGGCCCCGCAGCGTGTTCACGAGCGACAGGCCGTCTGCCCCGGCCGACTCCACGGCGCGGGCTGTTGCGCCGATGTCCGTTGTGGCCGGTGAGAGCTTCGCGAACAGCGGCTTGGTGGTTCGCTCCCGGCACGCGGCGACGATCTCCGCCGCGGTCTCGGGCGCTTCCTCGACGTTCGGGCAGGAGAGATTGAGCTCGATGGCGACGACCGCCTCTCGATCGAGTCGCGCGCACGTCGTGGCGTATTCGCGCGCGGAGAACCCACCCACGGAGACCCAGATCGGCATCCCCAGCTGGTGAAGACGCGGGAGCACGTCGGCCAGGAACCGGTCGACGCCGGGGCCCTGAAGCCCGATCGAGTTCAGCATGCCGCCCTCGACTTCTGCGATCCGCGGTGGTGGGTTGCCTTCACGCGGCTCCGGCGTGATCGTCTTCGTCACGAACGCATCGAGCGAGCGCGCGACCTCGGGAGCGGCGAGCGCGTCGAGGCAGCCCGACGCGTTGAGGAGCAGCGCGCCGCCGGGAATCACGACGCGCCTCTGAGGACCGGGCCGCTCAGACAGAGCCGCTCGTAGTGCCCGTCCACCTCGACCACGCAGCCGTAGCAGGCGCCGTACCCGCACGCCATTCGTGCCTCCCAGGCGAGCTGCGCGCCGGGGAGACGTGCCCGCAGCGCGTTGAGCATCGGTTCCGGACCGCACGCGAGCACGTCGCCGGGATCGTCGTCCAGCAGCTCCGTGACGAGGGTCGGCTCGATGCAGACCTCAGCGTTCGGAACGAGCGCGGCGGCCTCCGCGTGCCACTCGGTGCGGAAGCCGAGCAGAGCCCGCGGCCGCCCGAGGCGCTCCGAGAGGTACGGCAGCGGCGCGATCCCAATGCCGCCGCCGACGAGGAGAGGCCGGTCGATCGACAGGTCGAAGCCGTTGCCGAGGGGACCGAGCACACCGATCTCGTCGCCTGGGGCGACCGCGCAGAGGGCGCGCGTGCCCGGCCCGATCGGGTCGATGAGAAAGCCGAGCTCGCCCGGCGGGGCGAGGCAGAGGCTCATCGGCCGCGGCAACAGCCGCCCCGGTGCCTCGAGCATGAAGAACTGCCCGGGGATCCCGGGCTCGACCTCGCCCCGCTCGAGTCGCAGCAAGGTGTAGGGCCCGACGGCTTCCGTTGCGCTGGCCCTAAGCCGCGCGCGCGTGAGCATCGATTCGCTGCTCCAGGGAGCCCGTGATCTCCGTGCGCGCCGCGACGACCCTGCAGGTGGCCCCGCTCGAGACGAGGCCACCTGCCACGATCCGCTCGCCGGGGAGGACGCGTCCGTCTCCCGAGGCCGGTGGCCGGCTCATGCTTCGAACGCCACCTGTCCGGCCGCCACGGTCAGGCGCACAGCGCCGTGCAGCGTCTGCCCGAGCAACCACGAATTGACCGAGCGTGAGCGGAAGCCGCTCTCCTCGACCCGCCACTCGGCTCCGAGGTCGAGCAGCACGAGGTTCGCCGGCTCGCCCGTCGCGATCCGCGGCACCGGTAGGCCGAGCGCCTGAGCCGGGCCTGCCGACAGCCGCTGGAGCACGAGCTCGAGCGGCAAGACGCCGGACTCGACGAGCCTCGTGTAGAGCACCGCGAAGGCGGTCTCGAGGCCGGTGACGCCGAAGGGCGCCGCCTCGAACGGCGCGTCCTTTTCGTGCCTCGCGTGCGGAGCATGGTCCGTCGCGATCGAGCCGATCGTGCCGTCGCGCAACGCCTCGAGCAGCGCCTGCCTGTCCTCCTCGGAGCGCAGCGGGGGGTTCATCTTCACGTTCGAGTCGAGTGAGCGGACGGCCTCGTCGGTGAGGCAGAGATGGTGTGGTGTCACCTCCGCGGTCGCGTTCACGCCTTCGGCCTGCGCGCGCCGGAGCGCGTCCACAGACTCGCGCGCCGACACGTGCATGACGTGCACCGCGCCGCTCTCGTAGGCCGCGATCGCCAGATCACGTGCGACCATGACGCTCTCTGCAACCGACGGGTAGCCGGTGAAGCCGAGCTCGGCGGACACCGCGCCCTCGTGCATCTGCCCGTCGTGCGAGAGGGACGGCTCCTCGCAGTGGAGCGCGAGCGGCCGGCCGGTGACGGCCCCGTACTGGAGCGCGCGCCGGAGCAGCTTCGCCGCAACCACCGGCCTGCCGTCGTCGGTGAAGGCAGCCGCGCCGGCGTCTGCGAGCTCAGCCATCTCCGTCAGCTCACCGCCGGCCTGGCCCTTGGAGATCGCCGCCATGAACCCCGTGGGGATTGTGGCCTCCTCGCGCGCCGCATCGACGAGCGTGCCGAGGACGGCCGCGGAGTCCACCACGGGATCGGTGTTCGGCATCGCCAGGATCGCGCAGTAGCCGCCTGCCGCGGCCGCGGCCGTCCCGCTCGCGATCGTCTCCTCGTCCTCGCGCCCGGGCGTGCGCAGATGCACGTGCGCGTCGACGAAGGCGGGCGCAAGCACGAGCCCCGAGGCCTCGACGACGCGGTGCCCGTTGACCGGCAAGTCGTGCCCGAGCTGCGCTACGACGCCGTTGTCGACGCGAACGTCCAGCACGCTGTCGAGCCCCTGCGCCGAGTCGAGCACGCGGGCGCCGCGAATCACCAGATCGACCGGTTGTCCCTGTTTGTGGACCAGCATCACGCCACCTCCATGGCGGCCTGCACCGCGACCGGGCCGGTCGTCAGCAGGTCGTAGAGAACTGCCATCCGGACGACGAGGCCGGAGCGCACCTGCGTTTCGATCAACGCATCCACCGCATCCGCGACGCGAGGGTCGATCTCGACGCCCCTGTTCATGGGCCCTGGGTGCATCACCTTCTGACCGGGGCGGAGCCTTTCCGGCGTCACCCCCCAGCGCGCGGTGTACTCCCGCAGGGACGGCACGAACGCCTCGCCGGCCTCCATTCGCTCCTGCTGCATGCGCAGGATGTAGACGACGTCGGCGGCGGCGATCGCTCCGATGTCGGTCGAGGTATCGCAGCCGAGCGCCTCGATCCCCCGCGGCAGCAGCGTCGGCGGCGCGACGAGGGTCGAGTGCGCGCCGACGAGCGTGAGTGCCTGGACGAGCGAGCGCGCGACCCGCGAATGCAGGACGTCGCCCACGATCGCCACGTGCAACCCCTCCAGCCGGCCGAGGGACTGCTCGATCGTGTAGAGGTCGAGCAGCGCCTGTGTCGGGTGCTGGTGCTTGCCGTCGCCCGCGTTGATCACGCTGGCTCCGGTGTAGCGGGCGACGAGCTGTGGCGCCCCGATCTGTGGATGGCGGATGACGATCACGTCGGGGTCGTAGGCGGAGAGCGTCAGCGTGGTGTCCTTCAGCGACTCGCCCTTGTCCACGGAAGAGCCCGCGGCGCGGATCGTCATCGTGTCCGCCGAGAGGCGCTTCGCGGCGAGCTCGAAGCTCGACGAGGTGCGCGTCGAGGACTCGTAGAAGAGGTTGACGACGGTGCGCCCGCGGAGGGTCGGCAGCTTCTTCACCTCGCGCTCGAGCGAGTGCTCGAGCACTTTGGCGGTGCCGAGGATCCGTTCGAGGTCGTCGCGGGTGAGGTCTCCGATCGAGACCAGATGCCGGCGCGACGAGCCGCCGGGTGGCACGAGGTCGTTCGTGGCGAGCCTGATGTCAGTCATGAGAGGTCTCCTCGCTCCGGGCGACGAGCAGGATGCGGTCGATCTCGTCCACCTCGACCAGCTGCACCTGGATCCGCTCCTCGCGGGACGTGGGCAGGTTCTTCCCGACGTAGTCGGGCCGGATCGGCAGCTCGCGGTGGCCGCGGTCGACTAGGCAGGCGAGCTGGACGCGGGTCGGGCGGCCGAAGTCGAAGAGCGCCTCGATCGCCGCCCGGATCGTCCGGCCCGTGTAGAGGACGTCATCCACGAGCACGCAGGTCATGCCCTCGAGCGGGAAGTCGAGCGCAGTCGAGCGCACGACCGGCTGCGCGTGCAGCGGTGCGGCACCGCCGCGCACGGCCACGTCGTCCCGGTGGAAGGTGATGTCCACCGCGCCGAGGGCGACCTCCACTCCGCTCCGCTCCGCGATCAGCCGGCGCAACCGCTGCGCGAGCGGAACGCCACGTGTGTGTATGCCGACCAGGGCGACGTGCTCGAGGTCGGGGTTGCGCTCGATCACCTCGTGTGCGATCCGCGAGAGTGTGCGTTCGATCGCGTCGCTGTCGAGGATGACCTTCGAAGCCGACACGCTCACCGGGCTCATGGCGCCGGCGGCGTCGGTGGTACGGGCACTGCGCTGATCATCGCTCATCCTTTCCGGCCTCTCTGGACCGTCCTTAAAGGGTTTCGCGCAGGATAGCGGCGCGCTCGGACGGACGCGTCGGAGCGCCGCTACGACGCCGCAGTAGGAGTCGATTCGATGATCGCACGCAGCATGCGCACCGCCTGTGTGCTCGATCCTCGACGCGGAGCGGGGACGTTCAGCGACCCAGGTAGAGCATGGTCGAGGAGGGTACTAGGAGACCTGCAGGCCCAGCGAAGCAAGGATCACAGAAGGACACGAGCTGGTACGTGCCAGGAGGCACGCGCGGCACCACAAAAGAGAACCTGTTTCCCCTCCGCCAGTCGAACCGGCCGACGCGGATGAACGGGCGATCAGGCGACCGCGCGACCCGCCGGAGCGCAGAGACGCGCGCGGGTGCGAGATAGATATCCGAAGACGGGCATCCGCTGCACGGTGTTACAGCGCGCGCACGGACAACCTGACCCGGGCGAATGTTGGTTTTCTCCAAGCTCAGCCACAGTGCGGCGGAAGCTGGTGCTGCTACGACGAGGGCTGCTACCAGGACCGCAGCGACCGCAGGGGCGGTTCGGGTGGGAACTCGGAGGATCAATGCGGGCCTGGTCGTGGGAGACAACCCAATCCGGCGGACAACTGGCTGCGGCATTGCCATTTTGTCATGTTCCGTCTCGCCGCGCGGCCCGGCTAGTGCTCGGCGACGGCGACGAGCCACTCGAGATTGTAGTCGGTGCGCTCCGGAAGCTCCCGCTCGGCGCGGGCACGGCCTTCCGCATGCTCGGCGTCCGAGATCAGGCGCAGCGTCGAGATATAGCGGCCCCGGATCTTCTCCAGGGCCTCCTCGCGCGTGGCCGTCGCGCGCTGCACGAGCGGAACGAGGCGGACGTTGCGGAAACCCGATCCGGTCAGCTCGGCTCGCAGCTCGTCGCCCGTCGGGAAGCGCGCACGGTCGATCGCCTCGAGCGACGGGAACAGCCGGTTCAGCCAGTAGCCGTCGAAGTGTGCAGGGTCGAAGGTTGCGATCACGGCGCGCCCGTCAGCGGCGAGCACGCGCCGCCACTCGGCGAAGGCAACCGGGCGATCGACCAGGTGAACGACGAGGCGCGCAACGATTCGCTCGAACCAGCCGTCCTTGAAGGGGAGCTCCTCGGCCCTCGCCTCCCGGAAGCCGACGTTGGCGGGCGCATTCCGTCGGGCCTGCTCGAGCATCGGGAGAGAAGGATCGACCGCCCACACACGGGCGATCCCGGCCAGCTCAGCCGCCAGGCGTCCGGTTCCGCACCCGACCTCGAGCACCCGCCGCGCGCGCAGATCGCCCTCGCGCACGAGCAGCTCGTACAGCTCGCGCCAGTTCGCATCCACAGGACGCAGCGCGTCGTAGGTCGACGCCAGGGGACCGAAACCCGGCACCTGCTTCACGACTGCACTCCCTCGCGTTCCTGGGGCGCCGCTGGCAAAGGAGGCACGCGCGCGACGCGCGGGCCAGTACATACGAGTACGGCCTGTGTGGCGCGCGCGGGCATCCTGCAGTCCAGCGGCGTCAGGCGCGCCCGGAGGCCGGCTTCGCCGGCCGGGAGGGCCCGCCGGCCAGGGGCGCGAGGGGGTTAGTCCGAGACGAGCTCATCGGGCTCAGAAAGGGCCTCGATGGCCTCCTGGGCCTCGTGGAGCAGCGACTCGGCGACGAGCACCTTCTGCGGAAGATCGCCTGTCGCGCCAGGCTCGTCCGGCACCGCGTTCTCGAGCGCCGACTCGATCCCAGCCGCACGGAGGATCGTCTGGATCTCCTCGGCCTCTGTCGCGTCGGCGGCAACGACGACCTGAACCATCCGCGTCACGACGTTGAGGCTACCTCAGGACGGCCGAGCAGCGCACCACCCTTGACGAGCTCGGGCCCCCCGCTCTCCTCGAAGTGCAGGAGGACGATGTCGAAGTCCTTGGGCACGATCGTCTCCGGAAACAGCTCCCGCGCCTCGCGGGCGACCTCCGGCCCGAAGTACCGGCTCGAGAGGTGCGTGAGCGCGAGCATCCGCGCCTGCGCAGCGAGGGCGACCGTCGCCGCCTCGCGCGCCGTCGAGTGGTCGGTCTCGGCGGCTCGCTCGCGCTCCTCCTCGCAGAAGGTGGCCTCGTGGACGAGCAGGTCGGCGCCGGCGGCGGCCTCGACAACCGACTTCGCCGGCCGCGTGTCGCCGGTCAGCACAAGCTTGCGCCCCGGCCGAGGCGGCCCGAGAACCTGCCCGGGCTCGACAACGCGACCGTCCGCGAGCACCACCGACTCCCCGCGCTGGAGGGCACCGCGCTCCGGCCCGAACGGGACGCCGAGCGCGTCCGCGGTGGCGACATCGAAACGGCCCGGACGCTCGTTCTCGACGAGCGCGTAGCCGATCGCGGTCGGACCGTGCTCGACGGCGAAAGGCTCGATCCGGTAGCCGTCGCGCGGGAGCGCGTCGGCCGGCCGCAGCTCGACGGTCTCCAGCTCGTAGCTGAGCTTGCCGAAGATGCGGCGCAGGGCGCGGAGCAGGTCGTCGAGGCCGGGTGGCCCGTAGAGGGTGAGCGGCAGCTCCCGCCCGCGGAGCGAGAAGGTCTTCAGCATTCCCGGCAGCCCAAGGTAGTGATCGGCGTGGTAGTGCGTCAGGAAGACCTCGCGCAGCTCGACGAGGCCGACATCGCAGGCGAGGAGCTGCCGCTGCGTGCCCTCGCCGCAGTCGAAGAGCAGACGCTCCCCCCCGCGGCGCACGAGCGTCGCCGAAGGGGCGCGCTTCGCGGTCGGCATCGAGCCGGCGGTACCGAGAAAGACGACGTCGAGGTCCACGGTGCTTGAGTCTAGGTCGCCGCTGCGGTGGCCGCCCCCGCTGGAGTACGCTCGCGCGATGAGCGAGGTGTTCCAGGGCGGCAGGCTCGTGGCGCAGGCACTCAAGGCCGAGGGTGTGGACTGCGTCTTCACGCTCTCGGGCGGGCACATCATGCCGATCTACGAGGGCTGCCGGCACGAGGGCATCCGCGTGCTCGACGTCCGGCACGAGCAGGCCGCCGCGCACGCCGCCGAGGCCTGGGGCCGTGTGCAGCGCACCTGCGGGGTCGCACTCGCGACCGCGGGGCCGGGCGTGACCGGGACGGTGACCGCGATCGCGAACTGCTACGCCGCACAGACGCCGCTCGTCGTGATCGGTGGCGCGCGCCCGCTCGCCCAGGCCGAGCAGGGCTCGTTGCAGGAGTTCGACCAGCTCTCGCTGTTCAAGCCGATCACCAAGTGGGCCGCGGTCTGCTCGTCGACCGCGCGGATCCCCGAGTACGTCGCGATCGCTTTCCGGCAGGCGCTTGCGGCTCCCCGTGGCCCGGTCTACCTCGAGCTCCCGATGGATGTCCTGTTCGAGGAGGCGGCCGCCGACCGTGAGCCGGCGCCTTCCCGGTCCTCCGCTCGCGCCTTCGGCGACCCGCGAGAGGTGATGAAGGCCGCCGATCTGCTGAACGCCGCCGAGCGGCCCGCGGTGATCGCCGGCAGCGGCATCTGGTGGGACGGTGCCTGGAAGCAGCTCGCCGCCTTCGCCGAGAACGGCCGCCTGCCGATCTACCTCAACGGCTCCGGCCGCGGCGCTCTGCCCCCCGAGCACGACCTCTTCTTCCAGCATTCGCGCAGCGCGGCGCTCGCCGAGGCCGACGTCGTCTGTGTGATCGGCGCGCCGCTCGACTTCCGGCTCAAGTACGGACGGTTCGGCGACTCGAAGCTGATCCACGTCCACGGCGACGCCCGCGAGCTCGGCCGCAACCGCGCGCCGGACGCCGGGATCGTCGGCGACTGCGCCGCGGTGCTCGGCATCCTCGCCGACGGCGTCAAGGCCCCGCGCCACGATCGCGGCCCCTGGCACGAGCGGCTGCGCCAGGCCGAGGCGGCCTGGTGGGACGCGAACCGAAGCCAGATCGAGTCGGACTCCTCGCCGATCCACCACTACCGCCTCGGCGCCGAGCTCGACAAGGTGCTCGACCCGGCGACGATCGTGGTCGGCGACGGCGGCGATGTCGTGGCCTGCGTCTCGCGCGTCCTCCGGATTCACCGTCCCGGCCACTGGCTCGACCCGGGCCCGTTCGGCTGTCTCGGCGTCGGGCCGCCCTACGCGTTGGGGGTCAAAGCCGCTCTGCCCGACAAGCAGGTCGTGGTCGTCGCCGGCGACGGCGCCTTCGGCCTCAACGGCTTCGAGCTCGACACGCTCGTCCGGTTCGACCTGCCCGCGGTGTTCGTGATCGGCAACGACGCCGCTTGGGGGGAGATCCGGGTGCCGCAGGTCGGGATCTACGGCCCGGAGGGAGAGATCGCGACTCGCCTTGCCCCTACGCGCTACGACCGGCTCTGCGAGGTCTTCGGTGGCCACGGCGAGCACGTCGAGCGGCCCGAGGAGATCGCCCCGGCGGTCGAGCGCGCCCTCGCATCGGGAAAGCCGGCGATCGTGAACGTGATGCTGGACCCCGATGCGATGATGGGCCACGCCTACAGGGGCATGTAGCCCCTACGGAAGAACGAGCACTTGGCCAGGGTGGATGGTCACGCCGGCCAGATGGTTCCGCTCCCGCAGCTCCCAGACACCCTCCCGCGGGTCGCCCGCGTAGTTGGCGACGGCGATCGACCAGAGCGTGTCTTGGGCCCGCACGACGTAGCTCGCCTCTGCCCCGCGCGCGCCCGAGTCGCGTACGAACACGGCCCAGAGGAAGACGGCGAGAACGGCGACGATGAGAACGCGACCGAACATATGTTCGCCATGATGCACGAACACCCGTTCGATGTCAAGGCACCGGCTCCGGGGACCGTGGGGATGCCCCCGAAGCCGGTGCTACGCCTTACTTCTTGCCCTTCTTCCCGCCCTTGCCTTTGGCCTTGGTCGTGTCGGAGCCGACCGTGAACGGCTTCGAGACGAAGACGCTCGAGCGGCTCAAGTTCGCCCACGCAGTGATCCGGATCGCGTACACGTACGTGCCGGCCGCGAGCGGCTTCTTCGGGAAGCGGATGAGCGGCTTGTAGTACGCCTTGATCGTCCCGGCGGTCGCCAGCACGGGCGCGCGCCTCGCGGCGAGCTCGCGGGAGATGTCCGCTTCCGACATTCCCGCGTGGAAGATGCCCGCGCGGTAGAGCGCGTCCTCCTCGGCGTAGGACCGGAGGCTCCACGCCCGCTGCTTCTTCGACTTCGGCTTGAGGTTGCCGAAGATCGCCTTGGCGCCGACCACGTCGGTCGCGTGCGACCACGAGCGTTGCGAGCCCTTGCACTTGCTCCCGGTCTCGGCGATCGCGTCGCGCACCGCCTGCTCGGCCGCGCGCACGCTGCCGTCCACCCAGCGGACACCGGCCTGGAAGCCGGCGTCCCGCGGCTGGTCGTCGTAGTAGCCGAAGAAGTTCATCGTCGCGAGGAACGGCTCGCAGACGACGTAGCGCACGAGCTCGTCGTAGACCTTGGCCTGAGCGTCCTCGCCGATCACGGGGACGTTCTCGGCGCCGGTGTAGCCGGACTTGCCCTCGGTGTTCACCTGCCAGCCGACCTCGTCGGCGTCGCCCTCGAGACCGTTCTCGGCGTGGGGTTGCGATGTCCCACCGAAGGCGTCCCAGAGCGCCTGCTTGAGCCGGTCGATGTTCGGGACGCCGATGCTCGGCCAGCCGTAGCCCTTCGTCACGCTGTCGGCGTTGCGGTTCGGGTACGGGTGGAAGCTGATCTTGTCCATGATCGGCTTCGTGCGGCCGCTCGTGCGGTACCAGTCGCCGAGGAACTTCAGGAACCTGACCGGAGAGGTGGAGACGTTGCTCACCGCTCCCGGCCGGTCGTTCCCGCGCGGCGAGAGGCCGATGCCGGAGACGACGATCTTGGAGTCGATCGCCTTCAACGCGTCGTAGGCCGCAGCGAGCCACTCGCCGAAGGCCGCTGCGGACGCGTTCGACCCGTCCGAGTTGAACTGCGGCTGCCAGAAACGCGGCTGGTTGGGCTCGTTGCCGATGATGAACTCGTTGACCTGCGGGTAGGTGCGCGCGACGAGCGCGACGTAATCGGCGAACTGCTCGGCCGTGGCCCCCTCCGCAGCCCTTGCCTTCGTCGAGAAGATCGCCAACACGACCTTCATCCCCTTCGCGCGGGCCGCGGGGACCGCGCGGTCGAGAAACGCCTTGTCGGTGACCGTGCCCGGCGAATCCGGGTTGAACTTCGAGGTCATGACGTTGACCGTGAGCCCGGTGTCGCGCATCTGCTGGAAGAACGTTCCCGGCGAGGACGAGTACTTCCCCGTGTCGTCGTTCGCGCCGAAGTCGATTGCCGACGCGCCCGCAACGAGCGTCAGTGTCGTGCAGGAAACGGCTACAGCCACGATCAGTCGTCTCACGGTGCCTCCCTGAGGTTGCTCAACTCCGGTTCCTCTCAGGGTGCCAGGAGCGTCGGAGGACGGCAACCCCTACCGGAGTGACTCGAGCACAGCGTCCACGAGCCGCGCGGCGCTGAAGCGGACCGGGTCGTCCACGACCAGACCGGTCTCTGCCTCGGCCCGGGCAGCCGCCGCGCGCGCCCCTTCGTCGCCGAGCTCCACCGTGTTGAGCGCGATCGCCACCACTCGGGCGCGGCGCGCGGGCAGCGACACCGCTTCGTAGGTCGCCACGAGCTCCGGAAGCGGCGGGATCGGGTGGCCCGGGGAGCCCTCGATCTCGGTCGCCCCCGCTCTGTGACAGAGCACGAGCGCGTGTGGCGCGCAGCCGTGCAGGAGGCCGAGCGTGACGCCGCTGTAGAGCGGGTGGCAGATCGCGCCCTGCCCCTCGACCCAGAGCAGGTCGCCGCGCGTCGCGCCCTCGACCACGAGCCGTTCGCCGGCACCCGCGAGGAAGTCCGCGATCACGGCGTCCACCGCGATCCCCCAGCCTGCGATCGCGATCCCCGTCTGCCCGGTCGGGACGAAGACGGACGAGAGGCCGCGGCCCCGCGCCTCGAGGTCGAGCTCGAGCGCCATCGTCTTCTTCCCGATCGCGCAGTCGGAGCCGACGGTGTGGACGACCCTCGCACCGTGTGTGAGGTTCTCGCCGGTCGGCACGTTCAGGTCCTCCGGCGGCCTGCGGAGGTCGGTCAACGTCACGCCGCGGCCGGCCGCGAGCTCGGCCAGCTCGGAGTCGTCGCCCATGAACTCGTGCAGCCCCGAGACGACGTGGAAACCGTGTGCAATGCAGCTCTTCAGGAGCTCGCGCCAGGCGGGCGGAAAGCGGCCGCCCTGGGTGGCGACGCCGACGAGCGCGTGCGTCGGGTCGAAGCGCAGCGCGTCGTCGATCGACCCGACGATCGGGATCCCGTCCTGCACCTCCCCTGCGCGGTCGGAGTCGAGCAGCGCCACGACGGTGTCGGGCCCGTAGCGGATGACGCCGCGGGCCGTCTTGCCGTAGTGCGAGTCGCCCGAGTAGCCCTCAGCGAGTATCAGCAGGCGCTTGTCTGACACCGAGCCCCGGTTCGTCGGAGAGAACCTGGATGCCGTCCATGAAGCCGACGCCCGACCAGGGGTCGTGCGCGAGCAGGAGGTTGCCGTCGAGGTCGATGTGGTCGCAGAGCGGTGCGACGACACAGCCGGCGGCGATGCCGAGCCCCGACTCGACCATGCAGCCGAGCATCACGCCGAGACCGAGCGCGCGGGCGGCATGCGCCATCCGCACCGCCTCGCGGATACCGCCCGACTTGGCGAGCTTGATGTTGATCCCGTGCGCGATCTCAGCGCACGCCGCCACGTCGGCGAGCGTATGGCAGTCCTCGTCCACGTACACGGGCACCGGCGAGCGCGCCCTCAGCACGCGTCCGCCCTCGGCGCCGGCGGGGAGCGGCTGCTCGCAGTAGGTGACCCCGAGCGCGGCGAGTTGCGGGAGCGCCTCGAGCGCCTCATCGAGCGTCCACCACTCGTTGACGTCCACCATCAGCGGTAGGTCGGTGACGGACCGCACGGCGCGCACGCGCTCGACGTCGAGCCCGTCGCCGCCGCCGAGCTTCAGCTTCAGCCGCCGGAAGCGGGCAGCCGCCTTCTCGGCCCGCCGAGCCATGTCGTCGGGGTCGCCGAGCCACACCGTCCACGAAGTCGGAGGCCCCGTTCGCGGCAGGCCGAGGAGCTTCCGGACGGGGACGCCGAGCAGCTTCCCCTGCAGGTCGTGGAGGGCGTGGTCGAGCGCCGCCTTCGCCGCCTGCTCGCCAAGGATCTCCGCCAGACGGGCGCCGATCGCCTCGAGCGCGAACGGATCGTCGCCGAGCAGGACACCGTGTTCCTCGACGAACGCGAGCGCAGATTCCGCGCTCTCCTCGTAGCGCTCGATCGGAGCGCCTTCGCCGAAACCGCTGACCCCGTCGTGGCGCAGCTCGACCTGGAGCACGTCGGCCCAGTCGGCCGACTCGCGCGCGATCACGAACGTCTCCGCCAGCTGTAGCCGGACGATGCGCGCCGAGAGCTCCATTCGGCAAGCCTAACCCTCTTGACCATGCGCCCAGCCCGGAGTACCGTCCGGCCCTCAAGGGGGAGCTGTACCGGACAGAAAGGGGAGAGACTTGAAACCAACGCGTACTTTCCGCGGCCTCGCGGTCGCCTTCGCGCTGGCCGCATCGCTGCTCGCCGTCACGGCCGCGCCCGCGGCCTCCACCAAGGCGCCGCTCGGGTGCTCATGGGCGGCGGCCGGCTCGGATACGTTCAGCAGCCTCGGGGCGCTCACGCCCGCAAGTGGAGCCCGCGGCGACGATGCCCGCGAGCCCGCGCTCAACGACACCGCCGAGGACGTTCCTGCCGCTGAGCGGGGCAAGGGCGGCAAGGCGTTCAAGGCGACCGTCCCCGTGTACGTGCACGTGCTGTCGCCGGACGGCATCGTCGGCAACGTCTCCCCGGACGCCATCGACGACCAGATCGCCGTCCTGAACATGACGTTCGGCGGCTTCGAAGGCGGCTACGCAACGGGCTTCCGCTTCAAGCTGGCCGGCGTCGACCGAACGGTGAACGCCGACTGGTACGACATGGCGCCGGGCTCGAAGGACGAGCGGGACGCCAAGAAGGCCCTGCGTCAGGGTGGCGCCGATGCGCTGAACATCTACCTCGGCACCGCCAACCTGTACCTCGGCTGGGCGTACTTCCCGTCGACGTACAAGACGCGGCCCTACCTCGACGGCATCGTCGTCGACTGGGAGTCGCTGCGCGGCACGTCCGACCGTTACGCGGGCCGCTACGACCAGGGCGAGACTGCAACCCACGAGGCGGGCCACTGGCTCGGCCTCTACCACGTGTTCCAGGGCGGCTGCAACGCGAAGGGCGACTACGTGGACGACACGCCGCCGCAGCTCGTCGCGACCCGTGGCTGCCCCGTCGGGCAGGACAGCTGTTCCGAGCCCGGTCTCGACTCGATTCACAACTACATGGACTACTCGTACGACACCTGTTACACGGAGTTCAGTGCAGGCCAGTCGGCCCGCATGCAGGATCAGTGGCTCTACTACCGAGTGGGCAACTGATCGAGAGCTAGCCGGGGAGCGCCCGGCGGAGGAGGCGGAGCAGGTTGCCGCCGAGGATCCCCGCCAGGCGCTCCCCCTCCCACCCCCGCGCGCGGAGCGCGATCGTCAGCGCCGGGTAGTCCTGCGGGCCGACGAGACCCTCGAGCGCTTCGTCGAGCGGCAACGTCGTGAGCAGCTGCTCGGGCGGAAGCGTCGTGCCGACGGCGCGGGCAATCTGACGGGTGAAGTCGCCGCCGAAGGCCACATGCTCCGAGCCCATCACGGCGGCGGCGTGCTCGGCGTGGTCGCAGACGCGTTCGAGCGTCGGCCGCTCGGGGCCGATCGCGAGGGGGATCAGCATCAGCCCGAGCACGCCGTCGCGGCCGGCAAGCGCGCGCAGTTGCTCGTCGGAGAGGTTGCGCGGGTGATCCGTCAGCGCGCGGCAGGCGGCGTGCGAGACGAGGACAGGCCCGGAGAACGCCTCGAGCGCCTGCCGGAACGTGCGCTCTGAAGCGTGCGAAAGATCGAGGGCGACGCCGAGCTCGGCCATCGCGTCCAGCAGCTCGCGCCCGCGCGCGGTCAGCCCCGGGCCGTCCGGGTCGGCGGTGCCGGAGGCGAATCCGTTGGCGAGATTCCAGGTGAGCGAGAGCATGCGCACGCCGAGGGCGTGAAGCTCGGCGAGCGCGCCGGGGTCGCCGCCGAGCGCGTCGCAGCCCTCCAGGGCGAGCATGAGCCCGAGCCGCGGGTCGTCGAGGTCGGCGCGCGAGCGGACGGCGACGACGTCGTCTCGGTTCTGCGCCAGCGCCCGCTCGAAGACCTCGACCTGCCCGAGCACCTCGGCCCGGGCGTCGGTGCCGGGGTCGGCGTAGAGCGCGCAGACTTGGAGCCTGACGCCGCCCGCGCGCAGCTTCGGCAGCCAGTGACGCGCGAAGGTGCCTCTCTCCCCCCGCCTCAGCTCGCGATGGGCAAGCTCGAGCAGCAGGTCGAGGTGCGCGTCGGCGATCACCGGCCAACCCTAAGGCCCACGAGTACACTTGCGGTTCCCCGCGCCCGTAGCTCAGGGGATAGAGCGTGCGCCTCCGGAGCGCAAGGTCGCTGGTTCGATTCCAGCCGGGCGCATGAGATCGGCACGGAAGCCCGCACGGTGCTGCCGAAGGTGCCACGCTCGAGGAACGCGCCACCTGGATCGAGCGGGACGTCCAGGCGGATACTGTCTCGCGCATCGTGCGGACCTACCTCGCAAGCCTCCGCCCGGGGCTCCCGCGCTCGGTGCAGACGCTTCAGGCCGGCGGGCTCGTGAACGCGTTCGGGAACGGTGTCGTCCTCCCGTTCACGTTCATCTACCTGCACAACGTGCGCGGCTTCGGGCTCGGAACGGTTGGGCTCGTCCTCGCGACCAACGCCGCGGTCAGCCTCATCGCCGGCCCGATTGCAGGCTCGCTCGTGGACCGAGTCGGCGGCCGGGCACTGCTCGGGATCGCTCTCGTCTTCCTCACGCTCGGCTTCCTGCAGTACCCGTTCATCCACGAGCACTGGCAGGGCTTCGTCGCCTCCGCCACGATCGGCATCGGCAACGGCGCCTTCTGGCCTGCGCAGTCGACGCTGATCGCCAGGCTGACCCCGCCGGAGAAGCGCCCGGTCGCCTTCGCGATGCAGCGGGTCATGATGAACCTCGGGATCGGGCTCGGGGGGCTTGCCGGCGGCCTGATCGCGACGACCTCGCGCCCGGGGTCGTTCACGATCCTCTTCCTCCTGAACGCCTCCACCTACGTCGTCTACCTCTCCGTCCTCTTCTTCCTGGTGCAGGAGCCGCCGCGCGTGCCCAGCGCGCACACGGACCGTCCCGGCCGCTACGCCGACGTGCTCCGTCACAAGGTCTTCATGGGCTTGATCGCGCTCAACACCGTCTTCATCGCAGCCGGCATGGCCCAGCTCGAGATCCTGCCCGTCTACGCGAAGAACGAGGCGGGCGTGACCGAGCGCGGGATCGGGCTGATCTTCTTCGTCAACACGATCGTGATCGTGCTCGCGCAACTGCCGATTGCGAAGCTCAGCCAGGGTCGCCGGCGGATGCTGACCTTCGCGCTGCTCGGCGTCGTGTGGGCTGCCGCCTGGGCGCTCGTGCCGGTGAGCGGGCTCTGGCTCTCCGGCGTCTCCGCTACCGCCATGCTCGCGTTCGCCGGCGCGGTGTTCGCGATCGGGGAGTGCCTGCACGGGGCCGTGCAGGCGCCGCTCGTCTCGGATCTCGCCGACAGCCGTCTGATGGGCCGCTACATGGCGATGTCGGCGCTCTCGTGGCAGCTCGGCTTCACCATCGGCCCGGCCGCCGCCGGCTTCCTGCTCGCCCTCACACCGACGGGGCTCTGGCTCATCGCTGCCGGCTTCTGCCTCGCCGCCGGCGTCGCGTCGCTCGCGCTCGAGCCGAAGCTTCCCGTTGCGGCCCGTCGGACGCCCGTCGCCGCCGGCGCCGAGGCGTGACGGCGTCTCCTCCATTTATGCCTTGACGCGACCGACACGAGCCGCCTAGCGTCGAGGGATGCGCGAGCGGCCTGTCGGCGGACGCTGGGCGGTCGCGCTCGCCGTTCTCGCGCTCGTCACCACGCAACTGCCTCCGCCGCGTTCCCGGGCGCCAACGGTCGGATCGTCTGGGGTGCGCGCGACGCGAGCGGCGACAGCGAGATCTTCAGTTTGGCCGCCGACGGAACCGGTCGCCTGCAGCTGACGAGCAACACGGCGATCGAGGACAGCTCCCCATCGGTGTCGCCGGACGGGAAGCAGGTCGTCTTCGTAAGCGACGAGGACGGCGACGACGAGCTCTTCGTGATGAAGATGGACGGGACCGGTCGAACGCAGGTCACGGCCAACTCCGTCGCCGACACGAGCCCGACTTTCGCCTCGGACGGAATCCGCGTGGCGTTCGCCAGGAGCGGCGAGATCGTCGTTCGGCGCCTCGACACGGGGCCGAGACGACGCTCACGAGCGGCGGGGGCAACACGGCGCCCGCCTGGTCGCCAAGCGGTCTCCGGATCGCCTGGGTGAAAGGCGGAGACATCTGGGCGATGGACGCTGACGGCACCCTGCCGGGCGCCCTGACGACCGACGGCGGGGGCCGGGGCGACAGCGAGCCGTCGTGGTCGCCCGACTCGACACAGATTGTCTATCGGAGCTACGCGAGCGGCAGCGACGAGATCCGGCGGATGAGCGCCGACGGCTCGGGCCAGGCGCAGATCGGCACGGCCACGGGCTCGGAGCCTGCCTGGTCACCGGACGGGACGAAGATCCTCTTCCTCGCGTCGGGCGGTTCGGGTCCCGACCTCTTCGTCATGAACGCCGACGGGACGGCGGCTGTGAACCTGACAAGCGACGGCAACCAGGATCTCGCAGCCGACTGGCAGCGGGTTCCCGCCGCCCCGTCGCCTCGAACAGGGCCAGCGCGGCGCGGGCCATC